>NZ_VZQO01000015.1:0-153771 GCF_014397665.1 Paraburkholderia sp. UCT2 | reverse complement strand
GGTCTTCTCCTATCAGGCGAAAGTGCCTGCAAAGGGAGAATGCCAATGTCTAGCGTCGATGCGGGAAAGCCACGCGGGACAGGGGTTCTCAGTGAGCACCGGACATAGTTCCGCGCGGGAGATAGTCAAGCTTCGTATGACCAGGCAAAAGCTGTAAGGCTCAGAGATTCTTCGTACGGCGATAGATCAGCGAGACCTTCGTCCGACGCATCGTGTGCGTGCCATAGGCGGAGTCGTCGAGCCCGATCGATTTTATCCAGCGATGGACGATCCGTGCGTACTGACGGGTCGAAAGATGGGGCGACGCGTGTATTCGCCCAAGGAACAGGAAATCTGAAGGACACAGAGCTGCTGCCTTGATCCGGCTTCCCACGCTATCCCGCGTTTGCTCGGTGATCTCGAATTGCACCGGCCGCTGCGTTTTGCGCCAACCTCGATGGGCGATACCCGACCCGCAAGGGTCGTTCAATTTTCTCCATAACGGCCGTTCGTTCAGGAACGCAGTCGTGGCATTAGCGTTCACTAATCGAATGCTTTTTTATTGTTCCATGTAGAATTTCTTGCGGTTTTTGACTTGCTCCAGTCTTCACTGCTTCACATCGAAAAGCCATACCGTTCAAGACAGGGTGAGTGCCTCCAAAGAGGCTTCCTGAGTATCCTTTGGCAAATGAGCGCGACGGATTTTGCTCTGTATTCAGCGATCGGGCAAGAGCATGAAAGCAACCTCTCTCTCGACAATTGACCTTCGAATCAAAGGACGGTAGATGCTAAGCGATCTGGGCGATTTCGACGATTACATAAAAGCACAGGTGCATGAATGGAATGCGCCCGGCATAGGCGTCAGTATTGTAAAAGACGAAAAAGTCATCTTCACGAGAGGCTACGGTTATCGTGACTATGCAAACAGACTGCCGTTTTTATCGTCAACTTTGTTTCCTATCGCGTCGAACACCAAGTTATTTACGGCCATTGCCGCCGGCATTTTGGTCGAAAAGGGCGCGCTGACCTTCGATCAGCCGATCCGCGATGTTGTCCCGAGTTTGCGCTTTTACGACAAGTCGCTCGATGCCGCGGTGACACTACGCGATATGCTCGGCCATCGTACCGGCGTGCCCCGGTACGACATGATCCTGCATAGAGCCGAGTTCTCAAAGAAGGAACTATTCGACCGGATCCGATTCATGAAGCCTATCGCTCCATTTCGATCGAAGCTTATCTACAACAATATGATGTACGAGGCTGTGGGCCACATCATCGAGTTGCTAAGCGGCAAGTCGTGGGATCAATTCGTCCGCGACGAGGTTCTGAGTCCTGTGGGTATGCCCCAGACTGCTTTCACCATTGCCGACATGCTGGCTCATCCGAATCACGCGGTACCGTTCACGGAGAGGCGCGATAGTGAGGCGCTCTGGCAGACACCGTATCCGGAGTTGAACTGGTCGAGTCCAGCGGGGAGCATCGTCTCTAGCCTCGATGATATGAGTCGCTGGCTGGCCGTGTTGATGAACAATGGGGTGATGGCTGGAAAGAAGGTGATTCCGGAGCAGATACTGCAGGCTACTTTGGCGCCTGGGCTCGCATTTCCGGACCCGCTGGGCGACGTCCTTGGTTTTGAGCCGGAGATTAATTCAATCTATGGGATGGGCCGGCAAACCTCTTCGTATCGGGGACATCTGCTTGCGAGTCATGGCGGCGATCTCCGCGCCTTCCATTCGCAGGTCTCGTATTTGCCGCGCGAGAAATTGGGCGTAGTCGTGTTCGTGATCGGGGACCACTGCTCGATGCTGCGAAACGCCGTCGGCTACAACGTCTACGACCGCCTGCTGGGACTGGGTGAGTCGGGTTCGATGGACGCATTGCGCGAGTTCCATTTGAAAGCAAAGCAGAACATGCGCGAGTCGCGCGAACGGGTAAGGCCAAGCGCAATTCCAGACACGCGGCCCTCACACGATTTCGCAGACTACGTCGGTCGCTACGAGCATCCTGCCTACGGACAACTACATATCTCACTCAACGATTTCCAGCTTCAGTTTCGTTTCCGTCAAACGAAGCTGCCATTGCATCATTACCACTACGACCGGTTCGATACCGACGATGACGAGGCCGAAGGCGCGTGGTCCATGTCGTTTCTGACCAGTCCACTCGGCGATATCGACCGCGTCAGTTTGTGGCTCGACGCGACGGATGCCGTGTTCGTCCGGATTCCGGACGCGCCTGCGCCAGGTGTGCTCAAGCAGCTTACCGGCACGTACCAGGCTGCTTTCGGCGCCAAGTGCGCGATCAAGCTGCGGCGCGACAACCAGCTCATGCTGCACTTTCCAGAGGCTCCTGCGGAAGTTTTAACTCCGCTCAAGGGTCTTCAGTTTCGCAACCCGAAATGGCCACAAAGGACATTCGAGTTCGTGATGGAAAACGGGCGCGTGGCCGCATTGAGGCACTGGAACTCGGTCGCCGAGTTCGTTTTGACTCGGGTCGAGAATGCTGATTCCGCCGATACGATGGAGCATGAAGAGCCGATCGCCGATTAAACCGGGCGGCCCATCATCATTGACAGGAGCTGTATTGGGGAACGCACTGGCGGGTGAGATCGGGAGGGCGCGCTCGAGCTGACTTCCGCTTAAGGCATCCGGCTCGTGTCGACCCACAAGGGAAGGTCGCGTTGACTGGACCCAGACACCCAACCAAATGCATCACGCAGAACCCTGCCGCCTGTCCGACCAGTCATAAATGCCTGGTCAACGATTCGTAACGTTCGCCGCCAGAGTGATGGAGCCCACACGATGACAATAGCTGCAAGTCCGATTGATCCGATCGCCGCTATTCTTGACGCTTTCAAATCCCACAATGTCGTCGCGCTTTGCGACGGCGGCCACGGCTGTGAGCAAGCATATGCTTTTCGGGTTTCGCTGATCCGGGACCCCCGATTTGCTTACATCGTGAACGACATCGTAGTTGAAAGTGGCAATTCTCTTTATCAGGAGATGATGGACCGGTTCGTTGCGGGGGATGACGTACCCGAAAATCAACTCCGGCAAGCTTGGCAAAACACTACGCAGCCCCACGATGTGTGGGATCGTCCTGTCTTTGAAGGGCTTTTTCGTGAAGTCCGCGATGTGAATGCTTCGCTCCCTAAAGACCGTCAGATTCGCATCTTGTTAGGCGATCCGCCGATAGATTGGTCGAAAATCAATAGCGCCGACGATCTCGATAAGGCTTGGAAAGCCATGGGCGACCGCAACACCTGTGCGGTTGAAATTATTCAACGTGAAGTGCTGGCCAGGCAGCGCCGCGCCTTGGTCGTCTATGGCGGCATGCACCTTTTGCGCAAGAACCTGTACTGGCAATTGAAATTCCGAGAGAAGGCAGAGCAACGATTCGACCCGTTGCCGAATACAATCGTTTCGTTGCTGGAAAGCCAAGGCGTCAAAGTCTATTCTGTTTGGACCCCGGTGTTTGGTGATCCGGCGACTTTACAGTCCGACGTCAGCTCCTGGCTGACGCCAAGTCTTGCGCTCATTCTCGGCACTCCGCTCGGAGAGGCGAGCTTTCGATCGTATTATCCGCACGCCATGTTCACTAGGCACGACGACGTCATGGTGGAGATATATGTCGATCCTGTCCGCTCTCCTGTGATGCAGGAGCAGTTCGACGCCATCCTTTATCTTGGGCCGCCTTCCGAGTTAACCTGGAGTGAACTCTCCCCCGCGCTGTCCTCTGATCCGGCATACATCAAAATGCGGTCAGACAGGCTCGCATGGGCCCGCATTGGCGACGGTCGCTAACGCGCCGATGGCTGTTTAATTAGATTCGGGACGAATCATGGACGGATTTGCGGTGGCGCGGCAACCGAACGCGACGCTCGGTCCAGCGACGGAAACTGGCCGAACTCGACTATTCTGACGGTGCGCAACCGGTTCCCGGTGCAACATTCGTCGAAGACCTTGTTTCGGGGCACCTTTCGGGGTACATCGAGCACGGGTTATCAGTTCGCGCTCAGTTCCTGCTGTCGCCGCACTCGCGCGTCTTCGTCAAGACGTGTCTCTTCGAGTTCCTGCAGCACGCTATCGAGGTCGACTGGTCGCGTGTCGAGCTCGATGCGGCCGGTCAATTTGACATCGACTTTCAGCTCGCCTGCTTCGAACAGCGCCCAGATCTCCGTTCCGTAATCCGCGCCGAGAATTTGCGGTGCAAACCGTCCGAAGTACGCAGCGAGGTTGTCGACGTCACGCTTGAGCATCGAGGCGGCTTCGTTGTTGGCGGCGGCGTCGATGGCCTGAGGCAGATCGATGATCACTGGTCCATCAGCCGCCAGCAGGATGTTGTATTCGGACAGGTCGCCGTGAATCACACCCGCGCAGAGCATGCGGACAACCTGGTTGAGCAGCAGGGCGTGCAGTTCAAGGGCGCGCGCTTCAGTCAGATGGACGTCGTTGAGGCGTGGCGCGACGTCACCCGTTGCGTCGACCACCAGTTCCATCAGTAACACCCCATCGGTACAGATATAGGGTTGCGGCACTCGCACGCCCCCGTCGGCAAGTCGGAACAGTGCGTCGACTTCGGCGTTTTGCCACAACTCCTCCTGCATCTGGCGCCCATAGCGAGTACCTTTTTCCATCGCACGCGCCTGCCGGCTGTTCTTGACCTTGCGGCCGTCCCGATACGATGCGGCTTGCCGGAAACTGCGCTGCTTCGCGTCCTTGTAGACCTTTGCACACCGCATCGAGTCACCGCTGCGCACGACGTAGACGGTTGCTTCCTTGCCGCTCATCAACTGGCCGATCACTTCGTCGATGAGTCCTTCGTCCAGAAGCGGTGCAAGCCGTTTGGGTATTTTCATACGACCGACCAGTGCGGCTCGTGGCGCGTGCGTTCGAAATGCGTGGAAGGCGAATGGGTCGCTGAGGTGTGCGGAATCGGCGAACCGATGAATCGCGTGGGCGGTTCCGCTCGTCGGGTTGCTGCATGGGGAGTGGAGGAAGTCATGCCGGATTATAAAGGGATCGAGGGGGAGGCGACTCAAATCAAATCTCCTGGCGACTGCGCAGATGCATTGTCGCCGCTCCTGGCCGCTGGCTACTTGCCACGACGGGCAGCGCCCGACCCACAACAAGCATTCGACTTTCTCCAAAGCGGCAACGGTTGCGCAGGTGTCGATTTTTGGTCTCTTCGAGGATGCGCTCGCGGACGTACGCGCCGTATTGGCGCGAACAGCGGCTTCGGGCGAATGATCTGCTGCGCGAGTGCCGCCAACGGCTGGAAAGGTCATAGACCAGCGGTACGGTCGCTGCCCGCGAGCGTCCGCGCTACGGGCGCGAAAAACCGCAATGTTCCTGCTGGCGCTTTTTTCCGTTTCATCGAGAGCCGTGGAGATTTTGGGCTGTCGCCCATGTACGGACTGCCTGTCGCACGGTAATTATCTGACTGCTGTCAACCCCGGCAGCGACTTCAGATAGACCATCGACACACCTATGTCCCTGTCCGTATTTGAAATGCACTCCGTGGAGCTGTTCTGCCAGCGGCCACCGGGTGCCTGTTATGTCATCTGCGACGAATCGCACTATAAAGCGTGTCTCGGCAAGGCCGCAGACCTTCAGAGGGCCAGTGCGGAGACCCGGGAATTTCTTGACATTGCCCAACTGAATCACAGGAAGTGGGAGGAGGACCGGAAACTGGTCAGGAATCTCATTGGCGGTCACTGGCTGTTTTTTCATGATGTACGGGACCGGAACCCTGACACCGATGGCTGGTGGGTCATCCTTGCGCTTCTCGAAGAGGTGCGCCGCGGTGCCCTGCTTGCCATTAAAGGCCCTCGCGATAGCCTGTTTCCGTCACCCTACAGCAGCACGCCGTTGAGGGATATCGCAGCGAGGGCCGGTAATCGCCCGGACGGCGAACCTGCGCTGTCTGTCCAGTATGATCCGGCCACCTTGCCAACCCGGCTGAACGCTGCGCGCGCAGCCAGGGCTGGCGATAGAGGCGCATCAACGCTGCTCGGCGACGCCCAGCCATTTGAGTATGTGCCTGATGCGTTGAGCGGCGATGTCGTTGAACTCGCCGCGAGCACGAACAATCCAAACTACGCGGCGAAGATGCTGGGGTATGGCCGCGACACGTTTGGCGACATGGTCCATGCGATGAAATATGACCTCAAGCTGCGAGGCGATGACAATGTCATTTGGCACGATAGTGGGGACGTTGAATTTAGAAAAAACATCATCGGCAATATGCACGACTATGCAAACTGATCTTCATACGATGAACGCACATCAACTCGCACATGCATCATTTTCAATAGCCGGGGATGATTTAGATCCCGAGGTTTGGACCAGATATTTCGGCGTTCCGCCCGACACGGCGATAGTCAAGGGGAAGCGGTTTATGACTCCGTCGGGGCGATTGAGCAGCATGCCGGGGCGTACCGGCGTGTGGGGGGTGAGAAGCAAAGCCGCTGTTCATAGCGACTCGCTGGAACCGCATCTCCGCTATCTTATTGATCGCCTGAATTTGCCGCGAGACGACTTGCGCCAGCTACTCGCAGACAAGGGCGCACAGATGCGCTTCTTCTGTTATTGGGACAACGAGAGCGGCGACCGCGTGCCTGATGTGCCCGACGATATTCGCACCATGATGGAAGCCATGGGCGGCACGGTTGAGATTGATGAATATCGATAGAGCCTCGCTCGAATGCTCTTCGAGGATGCGCTCGCGGACGTACGCGCCGTATTGGCGCGAACAGCGGCTTCGGGCGAATAGATCTGCCGCGCGAGTGCCGCCAGCGGCTGGAAAGGTCATAGACCAGCGGTACGGTCGCTGCCCGCGAGCGTCCGCGCTACGGGCGCGAAAAACCGCAATGTTCCTGCTGGCGCTTTTTTCCGTTTCATCGAGAGCCGTGGAGATTTTGGGCTGTCGCCCATGTACGGACTGCCTGTCGCACGGTAATTATCTGACTGCTGTCAACCCCGGCAGCGACTTCAGATAGACCATCGACACACCTATGTCCCTGTCCGTATTTGAAATGCACTCCGTGGAGCTGTTCTGCCAGCGGCCACCGGGTGCCTGTTATGTCATCTGCGACGAATGGCACTATAAAGCGTGCCTCGGCAAGGCCGCAGACCTTCAGAGGGCCAGTGCGGAGACGCGGGAATTTCTTGCTATCGCCGCACTGAATCGCAGGAAGTGGGAGGAGGACCGGAAGCTGGTCAGGAATCTCATTGGCCGCAGCTGGCTGTTTTTTCATAGGGTCCGGGACCGCGATCCTGACGCCGATGGCTGGTGGGTCATCGTTGCGCTTCTCGAAGAGGTTCGCCGGGGCAAACTGCTTGCCGTTAAAGGTCCGCGTCACGGCCTGTTTCCGTCACCGTACAGCAGCACGCCGTTAATGAATCCCGTAGCGAGAACCGGCAGTCACCCGAACGGCGAACCCTTTCTGTCTGTGCAGTACGATCCGGCCACCTGGCAAACCCAACTGAACGCTGCCCGCGCAGCCAGAGCTAGCGATAGAGGCGCATCAACGCTGCTCGGCGACGCGCAGCCGTTTGAGTATGTGCCTGATGCGTTGAGCGGCGATGTCGTTGAACTCGCCGCGAGCACGAACAACCCAAACTACGCAGCGAAGATGCTGGGGTATGACCGCAAGACGTTTGGGGCTATCTTGCACAGGTTCAAGCCAGGCAATGGCTTGGGGCCAGCCGATAACGTCATCTGGCATGACAACGGCGACGTGTACTTTAATGGTAACCACATCGGAAATTTTCATGACTGGGCAAACTGAGGCCGCTCCAATGGCAGATCACCAACTTGCGCACGCGACCTTTTACATATCCGGCGACTCATTGGAGCCAGCCTTTTGGACGGCGTATTTCGACATCAAGCCGGATACAGCGATTACCAAGGGACAGCCGTTCACCACACCGTCTGGGCGACCGAGCAGCGCGCCGGGCCGCGTTGGCCTTTGGGGCGTGCGCAGTGAGGGCGCAGTTCGTAGCGATTCACTTGAGCCGCATTTGCGTTACCTGATTGGGCGCCTGAATCTGCCGAGAGCGGAACTTGGCCAACTGCTCGCAGACAAGGGACTTCGGATGCGCTTCTTCTGTTACTGGTACAACGAGAGCGGCGACCGCGTGCCTGATGTGCCCGACGATATTCGCACCATGATGGAAGCCATGGGCGGCACGGTTGAGATTGATGAATATCGATAGAGCCTCGCTCGAATGCACAAGCCGATCCTCGCGAGTCGGCTTTTTTGTGCGAGCTTTTAAGGCACAGCGCGAGTGTTATGGGCCGCACTTCTGAATTAATCCTCTATGCCGCAAACATACACGGCCCACGCTTCCATCATCGGGCGGCGCTGTTCCAAATGGTTGTCCCGCTGAGGTAGTAAGGCGACCGTCCCGCCTTTGATCGGAATGACTTCGGCCCCGGCCTTGATCCGGTCAAGGTAATCGGCCCAGCGATATCGACCCGCTTTCAACGGACTGGCCGCGCTCTTCCATCCAGGCGAGCGCAACGGCTTCGAATGAATTGGCAGCAGCAAGGCGGGCGGCGCGTTTCCCGGCCTTTTTGGCTTCCCCCAGATCAATGTTTGCTGCCAGTTTTTCGCGGGCGTCGTCCCGACGCTTGCGGGCATCGGCAAGCGGCACGTCTGGATAGACGCCAAGTGCGAGGCTCTTTTCCTTTCCGGCAAAACGGTACTTGAAAATCCATCGCTTGCTGCCCGTTGGCGTGACCAGCAGCAGGCCGCCACCGTCGTACAGCTCTGCTGTTTTTCACCCGGCTTCGTGTTACGGATCGTGGCATCGGTCAGCGCGATGTTTGCGTCTCCGGTTGTCGCGCCGCTGCTGGGGGCGTTTTCCATCCGACGGGCGCTTGAATCGTGGCAACCCCCGAAATGACCCCGTGGTGGGGGTTGTAATCGCTGGTGAACCCCTGGAGACGATAGCAAACAAAAGCCCCGCTCAGCGCTAGCTGTCGGGGCTTCGTGGTGAACCGTTGAAACCGGTTGAAGAGTGTTTGGTGCCCAGGGCCGGAATCGAACCGGCACGCCTTGCGGCGGGGGATTTTGAGTCCCCTGCGTCTACCAATTTCACCACCTGGGCAGATACTGCAGCGCGCGCATCGGGAGTTCAGCGCGCAAGGAAGACGTAGATTATGGCCGAAAATCGGTAGACGGGCAAGTCGATTGCCTTCACCCGCCACAGCGCGTTCGCGGCGAGCGGTGCTCAGACCGTCCGCGAGAATCGTGTGAGCGTCTGCTCGCCCAGATAGCGGTCAAATACCATCGCGAGATTGCGCACGAGCATGCGGCCGGCCATTCGCACTTCGAGCTTGCATGCGCCGAGCGAGATCAGCCCGTCGTCCTCGAATGAACGCAGACGCGCGAGTTCCGGCGCGAACGTGTCGGCGAAGTGGATGCCGTACGCCGCTTCGAATTCGTCGAAGCGCAGTTCGAGGTTGCACATCAGCTGCGTGATCACGTCGCGCCGCAGACGGTCGTCGGCGGACAGGCGGATGCCGCGCGCGATCGCGAGCCGGCCCGCATCGATCGAGTCGGTGTAAGCGGGCAGCTCTCGCGCGTTCTGCGCGTACACGTCGCCGACCTTGCCGATCGACGAGGCGCCAAAACCGATCAGATCGCACTCGGCCCGCGTGCTATAGCCCTGGAAATTGCGATGCAGCGTGCGCTGCGCCTGCGCCCGAGCGAGCTCGTCGGTGGGCAGCGCGAAGTGATCCATGCCGATGTACACATAACCCGCCTCAGTCAGCCGTTCGACGACCCGTTGCAGCAGAGCCAGCCGCTCCTCGCTCGACGGCAGCGTCGCGGGATCCATCTGGCGCTGCATCTTGAAGAGCTGCGGCATGTGCGCATACGCGAACACCGACAGCCGGTCCGGCGCCAGTTCGAGCATCGTGTCGAGCGTGCGGCTGAAGCTCACGACGGTTTGATGCGGCAGCCCGTAAATCAGATCGACGCCGATCGAATGAAATCCGTACGCGCGCGCCGCCTGCATCACCGATGCGGTCATCTCGAACGGCTGGATGCGATTGATCGCCTGCTGCACGCGCGGATCGAAGTCCTGCACGCCGAGGCTCAGCCGGTTGAAGCCGAGGCGGCGCAGAAGCGCGACCGTGTCGGGCGACGCCTCGCGCGGATCGACCTCGATCGAATATTCGGCTCGATCGTCGGGCAGAAGTTTGAAGTGTTCGCGCGTCGCGGCCATCAGCTCGGCCATCTCGTCATGCGACAAAAACGTCGGCGTGCCGCCGCCCCAATGCAATTGCGACACGGGCCGCTGTGTATCGAAACACGCCGCCTGCAAGCCGATTTCGCGTTTGAGCCGCTCAAGGTACGGCCGCGCATGCGCGCGATTTCTCGTCACGACCTTGTTGCAGCCGCAGTAGAAGCACACGGTGTCGCAAAACGGAATGTGGAAGTACAGAGACAGATCGGTCGACACGGCACCCGGGTCGGCGGCGGCGCGGTGATAGTCGGCGGTGTCGAACGATTCGCGGAACTGCGGCGCGGTCGGATAGGACGTATACCGGGGACCGTTCGCGCTGTAGCGCGCGAGCAGGTCGGGGCGGAACAGGGTGTCGGTTTGGGACATGAGCGGTGTCGGACGGTGGGCGGCTCTCGCAGCGTGCCGCGTGTCATGGTCAGTCAGCAGCTTCGAGTTTACGTGCGTGCCCACGGGACCCGATTGTGTAAAGAGGTCGCACGGACAGGCAGTGGCACAATGCGGGTCTGGCAACACGTTGCCAAGGTTTGAGTTCAGGAAAGATGACGTGGATCAAAGGTTGAACAGTGCACGGGTGGACGCTCACGCGTGCCGTCCCGATTGCGGCGCGTGCTGTATCGCGCCATCGATTTCGAGCCCGATTCCAGGCATGCCGAACGGCAAGCCGGCGGGCGTGCGCTGCGTGCAACTCGGCGACGATCTGCGCTGCGCGATCTTCGGCCGGCCGGAGCGGCCCGCATGCTGCTCGGGTCTGCAGCCGCAACTCGAGATGTGCGGCGCGAATCGCGGCGAAGCGCTCGCGTGGCTCACGCAACTCGAGGCGCAAACACAACCGGCATCCCATCCATGACGCGCGGCATGCGGTAAACGCCGTCGCTGACCACACCCGTCAACGCAAGCCGATGTCCGCAAGGGCTTCCACAGGAGATTTCGCATGACTCGACCCGCAGCGCCGGCCCGGCGCCGCTTTCTGCGCGCTGCGCTGACCGGCTGCAGCGTGCTTGGCATCACTGTGTCGCTCGCGGCTTGCGCGAGCCCGACGTTTCCGTTCATGCCGTCGCACTACACGTTCTCGGAGAAGCAGGTGCAGGAGGCCGTGCAGCGCAAGTTCCCGTATCAGCGCACGGTGTCGCAGGTGTTCGATGTCGCGCTGAGCAATCCGGTGGTGGGCATGCTGCCCGATGCGAACCGCGTGCAGGTGAAGCTCGACGCGCGTTTCGCGAGTCCGTTCCTGCAGCAGCCGGTCGATGGCGTGTTCACGCTGTCGAGTGAACTTGCATACGACGCGGCGAGCCGTTCGGTGATCCTCAAGTCGCCGAGTGTCGACAACGTCAGCGTGAGCGGTGAGGCGCAGATGTACACGCAGCAGATCAACGCGGCCGCGGCGCTGCTCGCGACCCAATTGCTGACCAACTATCCGATCTACACGTTCAAGCCCGAGCAACTGCAATTTGCCGGCGTCAACTACGAACCCGGTACAATCACGATCCTTACAAACGGCATACGCGTGCAGATCGTCGAAAGATGACTGGCATGCGCGGCCACGTGGGCCGCGCATGCCAGTCATGACCGTGCGGGCCCATTTCGTTGCGACAACCTACCGCGATAAGGGGCACGGATGGACTGGTTACTGGCTTGCAAGGCGCTGATTCTCGGCGTGGTCGAGGGTTTGACGGAGTTCTTGCCGGTGTCGAGCACCGGGCATCTGATCGTCGTCGGCAGTCTGCTGGATTTCTCCGACGAGCACGCGAAGACCTTCGATGTCGTGATCCAGCTCGGCGCGATTCTCGCCGTGTGCTGGGAGTTTCGCCGCCGCATCGGCAACGTGATCGTGGGGCTGCCGAGCCGGCCCGAGGCGCGCCGCTTCGCGCTGAACGTGATCATTGCGACGATTCCGGCAGTCGTGCTCGGCCTGCTGTTCGAGAAGTCGATCAAGGAGGCGCTGTTTTCACCGGTGCCGGTCGCGTTTGCGCTGGTCGCGGGCGGCGTCGTGATCCTGTGGGCGGAGGCGCGTCAGCGCGCGCGCGGCGACGCGGCGGTGCGGGTGCGCAGCATCGACGATCTGAGCCCGCTCGATGCGTTGAAAGTCGGCCTCGCACAGTGCTTCGCGCTGATTCCGGGGACCTCGCGCTCGGGCTCGACGATCATCGGCGGCATGCTGTTCGGCATCGAGCGCCGCGCCGCGACCGAGTTTTCATTCTTTCTCGCGATTCCGATCATCTTCGGCGCGACGGCCTATGAGCTGTACAAGGACTGGCACCTGGTCACCACCGACGCGCTCGGCAGCTTCGCGCTCGGCTTCGCGGCCGCGTTCGTCAGTGCGTTCGTCTGCATCCGCTGGCTGCTGCGCTATGTCGCGTCGCACGACTTCACGGTGTTCGCGTGGTATCGGATCGGCTTTGGCCTGCTGATCCTGCTGATCGGTTATAGCGGCGGGTTGAGCTGGGCCGATTGAGATTTGCCGTGCGATGAAAAAAGGTCCGCGTATGTGCGGACCTTTTTTCGTTGGCTTGCCGTCCCGTCGCGTTACGCGGCGCCGCGCTTGCGGAACACGAGGTCCCACACGCCGTGGCCGAGCCGCAGGCCACGCCGTTCGAACTTCGTCACCGGACGATAGTCGGGCCGCGGCGCGTAGGTGTCGGCGGTGTTTTCGAGCAGCGGATCGGCGCCGAGCACTTCGAGCATCTGTTCGGCGTAGTTCTGCCAGTCGGTCGCGCAATGCAGATACGCATCCGGCTTCAGACGCGACACGAGCAGTGCGACGAACTTCGGCTGGATCAGCCGGCGCTTGTGATGGCGCGCCTTGTGCCACGGGTCGGGGAAAAAGATGTGCACGCCGTCGAGGCTGTCGGGCGCGATCATGTGCTCGAGCACTTCGACCGCGTCGTGCTGGATGATGCGGATGTTCGTCAGCGACTGCTCGCCGATCAGCTTCAGCAACGCGCCGACGCCGGGCTCGTGGACTTCGACGCCCAGGAAGTCGTCGTCGGGACGCTGCGCGGCGATCTCCGCGGTGGTGGCGCCCATGCCGAAGCCGATCTCCAGCACGCGCGGCGCTTCGCGGCCGAACACGCCGGTCCAGTCGGGTTGTTGTGGTGCATAGGGCACGACGAAGCGCGGGCCGAACTCATCGAACGCGCGGCGCTGGCCGGTCGACACGCGACCCGCGCGCGTGACGAAGCTGCGAATGCGGCGGTGATGAAGCGTGTCTGCCGGCGTTGCACCCGGCGTGCCGTCGACGTCGTTCGTCTCGTTGCCGGCGGGCTGGTCGGTTGCGCTCGTGGGGGGCGGGGCGTCGTCCGGGAGACCGGAGTCGTTTGGATCGTGGATCATCGTCGATGCTGCTGCAAGGGTGAGGGCTGCGCGGCTTGCGCGCTGTGCCGGGCCGTTGCCACTACAAAAAAGCCGCCTTCAGGGAGGCGGCTCTTGCTGGATTCCGCTGAACACTCAGCGGGAAAGTGGAGCGGGCGATGGGAATCGAACCCACGGCTCTAGCTTGGGAAGCTAGGGTATTACCATTATACGACGCCCGCAGAACTCGCGATTTTACAGGCTTTTGGGCCGTTTGGGCAGGGGTATGGCTCGTGCGCACGCGCAGCCGACCCGTCTTTTCGCTTCTGCGGTTCGAACGGCGCGAGCCTTCAGACTTTGTCTGCGCCTGCCGTTAATCCGGATACTGCCCAACACCGTGCGCTTGCGCACCCCGCAAGCCGGCACGAACCCGGCGCTTCCCATCCCGATCAAGAGATTTTCCCAAGATGCAGTGGCTTTCCAATCTGAAACTGAGCCAGAAGCTTGTCGGCTCGTTGATGCTGTGCGCGTTCGTAACGGCCATCGTCGGCACGGTCGGTGTGCTGAAGGTGCGCGAAGTCGCGACGATGCAAACCGAAATGTACGACCGCGAATTCGTGCCTGTGCGCGACGACGGCACCGCCGCGTGGCAGGCGGCTTCGCACTTCCGGCGCCTCTATTCGTACATCCTGAATCCGGAGCCGGCAGGCCGCGCCGATACGGTGCGCCTGAATCACGGCGGTGAAGCGGCGATCCTGTCCGCATTCGACTACGAGCGCAAGCATGCGACCACCGACGCGCAGAAGCAATTGCTGAGCGACTTCGACGCCGCCTATCCGGCCTATATGAGTTCGGTCGCGAAGGTGATGGCGCTGGCCGATCAGGGCGATCAGACCGGCGCGCTCGCCGAGCTCAAATCGACCACCGACCCGCTGCACGTCAAGCTGCGCACGCTGATGATCAAGCTGTCCGACGTGCGGGATGAGTTGGCCAGGCAGCGTGTCGCGAACGGCGTCGAGATGGTTCGCTCGGTGACGTGGTGGATCGCGAGCTGCGCGGTCGTCGGCGTCGCGGTTGCGATCGGCCTGGGGCTGCTGGTGACGCGCGCGGTCGTGCGGCAGATCGGCGGCGAACCGGCCGAAGTCGCGAAGGTCGTCGAGCAGATCGCGGGCGGCGACTTGAGCCAGCGACTGCACACCGACGCCGCCGACGACGGCAGCATCTTGCGCGCGGTCGCGCACATGCAGGAGCGTCTCGCGGCGACGATCGGTTCGATTCGCGAAAGCGCCGAGTCGGTCAGCATCGCTTCGCAGCAGATCGCGAGCGGCAACATCGATCTGTCCGCTCGCACCGAAGAGCAGGCCGCTTCGCTCGAACAGACCGCGGCGAGCATGTCGGAATTGACGCAGACCGTCACCCGCAACAGCGACAACGCGCGCAACGCGAGCGCGCTCGCGACTGAGGCTGCACAGGTCGCCAACACCGGCAACACTGCCGTCGAGGGCATGGTGCGCACCATCGGTGATATCAGCGGCAGTTCGACGAAAATCTCGGAGATCACCGGCGTGATCGAGGGCATCGCGTTCCAAACCAATATTCTCGCGTTGAACGCGGCGGTCGAGGCCGCGCGCGCGGGCGAGCAGGGGCGCGGTTTCGCGGTGGTCGCGAGCGAGGTGCGCAACCTCGCGCAGCGCTCGGCGAGCGCGGCCAAGGAGATCAAGGAGATGATCACGACGTCGGTCGCGATCATCGAAGGCGGCACGCAGCAGGCGGCCGAAGTCAGCACGACGATGGCGGATATCAAGGCCGCGATTCATCGCGTGTCGGATATCGTCAGCGAGATCGCCACGGCCTCCGAAGAGCAGAACCGCAGCATTCACCAGGTCGGTCAGGCCGTCACGCAGATGGACGAGACCACGCAGCGGAACGCGGCGCTCGTCGAACAGGCCGCGGCGGCCGCGCAATCGCTCGAGACGCAGGCGCGCAAGATGAAGCAGACGGTGTCGGTGTTCCGGACGGGGGAGAGCCGCGGTTTCGCGGCAGCCGTGTAGAAGCCGCGCCGACTCAAGCGGCCGCCGCGCGTCAGCCCAACTTTCCCGCGCAATCAGCTCAGATCACAAAATAAGTCAGCTGAACCGCCGCGCGCGTGACGACCATCTGCAGCACCTGCACGATCACGAACAGCAGGATCGGCGACAGATCGATACCGCCGAATTTTGGCAGCACGCGACGCAACGGATTCAGAAACGGCGCGGTCAGCTGATACAGAATCGGCATCGCGGGCGAACGCGGATTGAGCCACGACAGCAGCGCCATCAGGATCGTCATCCAGATGATCAGATTGAGCGCCCACTTGATCGCGGTGAGCACCGCGACGATCAGCATCGTCGGCACGAGCGTCAGCGGATCCGCGCCCGTCAGCACGATCATCAGGACGACGTAGATGATCGCGGCGATCAGCGTTGCGGCCACGCTCGCCCAGTCGATGTTGCGCGTGCTCGGCAGGATGCGCCGCAGCGGCAGCACGATCCAGTTGGTCGCCTGCAGCACGGCGTTCGAGACCGGGTTGTACGGCGGCAGGCGCACAACCTGCAGCCACGCGCGCAACAGCAGCGCGGCGCCAAACAGCGTGAAAACGGTATTGAGCAGAAAACGGGCGATATCGCCAAACATCTCGTGTCCTTATGCTTCTGATGACGGCCGCCGACCGGCCGCGGGCTGCCGGCGTCGCCCGATCGGTGCGTGCCGGCGGTTTTCTGGATTTACCCGGTTAGCCAACCGGAGGTTCGACGTCATTGCGCGCCGCCTCCCGATGGCTGTCTGTCCGGCATCACACGGAAATCCGGACCTCGCTGATCAGGATTGTGCCGTTGCCGCCGTCGGTGTAGTTCGGGATATCCGCTAATAGTTGCTCGGACGCGGGCTTGAACACTTTATAGAAGTCGTCCGCGCTATCGAACAGGAAGTGTCCCGCGGCCACGTAAGGCGGTGGCGTGCCGGGCGGCCCGGCGTTCAGGCCCGCGTCGACCGACCAGCCTTTCAGCGCCGGCCCGAACAGCTTCGCCGCGAGCGGCATATGGGTCGCGCAGTAGTAGTCCATGTCGAAACGGCCGTTTTCCCGGTACGGGTAGAGGATGCTGACCTTGATCATTGTGCGTTCTCGTCTGTTGGTCCTAAGCGCGGCGCGGGTCGTCGCGTGGTTCGCCCGGCGTGCCGGACGTCACATTATCACGGCTTACTTGACGCTTGCACCTGCCGCGGCCTGATTCAGCGAGCGGCCCAGCGATTCTTCCACAGCTTCGGAGATCGCTTCAATCGTCGCGGCCGGCGTTGCGCGACGTCGGGCGAGGTTGACCGCGCGGCGCGTCAGCAGACCATACAGCGCGGCATGGTCGCCGCCGAAGCCTTCGAGCAGCGCGAGCTGCTTCTCGACGACGCCCGTGTCGCCGCGCGATACCGGCCCCGCGAGCGCGTTCGGCAGGCCTTTGTCGCGCGCGGTTTCGATCGTGCCGGCGAGCATCGGCAGCAGCGCGCGCAGCGCGTCGTCTTCGGCGAAGCCGAGCGTGCGCCACAACGCCACGCATTCGGCTAGGCTGCAGAGCGCGAAGCTCGCCGCGTAGTGCGCGGCGGCGTGATACAGCATGCGGCCGCCCGGCGGAATCGACAGCGGATGGCAGCGCAGCGCGAGCGCGAGCGCGGTCAGCGTCTCCTTCAGTTCGCCGTCGGCTTCGATCGTCACCGAGCAGCCGACGATACGCTCGAGATCGGCGAGCTCGCCGCTAAATAGATACAACGGATGAAAGCCGCCGATCGCCGCGCCCTGATCGCGCGCTGGCGCGAGCAGTTCGACCGGCGAGGCGCCGCTGCAGTGCACGAGCGCTTTGCCGGGGTGGCTTGCCGCATCGCCTCCTAAGCGGAGTGTGTGCGCTGTCGTACCGATGCTGTCGTCAGGAACGGCTAAAAAAACGATATCGGCGGCGTCGACGGCCTGTTGCGGGTCGTCAGTGGCCGCGCAGTGTGCGATCTGGTCGGCGAGCCGGCGCGCGGAATCGGCCGAGCGGCTCGCCACCGCGGTGACCGGATAGCCGGCGCGCGCAAACGCGAGCGCGAGACAACGCGCGAGCCGCCCCGCGCCGATGAAGCCGACGCGCGGCAAGGAAGACTGGGACATGGTCACCTGCTCCAGACGGATCGTGTGAACGGGAAAGCAGCAGTATCTCGCATCCGGCGAAGCGCGGCCGCGATCCGGCCCCTTGTGCACGGTTCGACAGCGGTCGTCGGATGAGTTTGCGGGCGATATGGCGCCAACGGTCGGTCATCGGGTGGCGTGACGCCCACGGTTGTGAAAACTGCTCACAATCGTACGTGACAGGAACAGTGGTCGATGAGCCGGTTTGGCAGTCGTATTTTACGTACTTCGTTCGCAGTCGGAAATTCGGGAGGGTCGAGATGAGTATTTTTTCTTACCGAAAGCACTTGCGGTTCCTGACGCGCGCCCAGCGCCGTCGCTGGTGGGATCAGAAGAAGCGCCTTACGCCGCGCGTGCGGATCAGCGGCGCATACGTGCCGCCCAACGTGTCCCGCGAATTCGTGTACGTGAAGGTCGGCTAGTCGCGCGGTCTTCGCAGGTGACAAAATGCCCGGCCTCGAGCAATTGAGCCGGGCATTTTTTGTGGGGAATTTTCTTCCGGCTGTCAGGATTGAAGCGAATTTGTAATTAAAGATTACCGATGCGCGAACTCAAACCTCCGCGCTCGATCAGACCTGTGACGCGCGGCTCGTCGCCCGCGTGCAACCCCTTGATTCCCGGCTGATTTCGCTCAGGTCGCGGCGGCGCGTAGGCGCGCTCGCGCCGCGCTCGGCAAAACGCTTCGGCTCGCCCTTGCAATTTGCAACAAATGCGAACATTTCGGCTGGGGCTTTTTAGATACATTGATTTCACAGCATGCAAGGCATGCGCAGTCGGCGACCTTGGCAGGCCGCGCTAGGAGAATAGAAGTGAAAAAGATCGTTCCGTTTGTCGTTGCAGCCGCACTCGGCTTGGGACTTGCCGGGGCCGCTGAGGCAGGTGTTTCCGTCGGTATCGGCCTTGGGGTGCCGATCGCGCCGGCCTATCCGGTCTATGCGGCGCCGCCGCCTGTTTATTACGCCCCACCGCCTCCGCCGGTGTACGCGCCGCCGGTTGTGTTCGCACCGGCTCCGGTGGTGGTCGGAGGCTATTACGGCTATGGCCGCCCTTACTATCGTGGCTACTACCACGGCTACCATGGCTACTATCGAGGCTACGGGCACTCGTACCATCGTCATTAAGAAGCGCGGGCGCGCTTGACGCGCGTGGGAACGTCGACGGCGTAACGCCGGCTTGTGCCGGGTTACGTCGTTTCTTTTTGTGTCGCTGGTTTTTGCTGTCCGCAGCGTTCCTGGCTGGTGTCGCGCGCTCGCGCGAGCGCCGTTCCAAAGCATCGAGGAAGCTGGGAGAATGGCTGCTTCGCCACCGCTCCAGGAGAGTTTCGCCGATGCAAGCGCTTCCCGCTCCCACCTTCGATGATGTCCTCGACGCCGCCGCGCGTCTCGAAGGCGTCGCGCACCGCACCCCCGTTCTGACATCGAGCACGTTCGACGAGCGCACTGGCGCGTCGGTGTTCTTCAAGTGCGAAAACTTCCAGCGCATGGGCGCGTTCAAGTTCCGCGGCGCATACAACGCGATTTCGCATTTCGACGCGGAGCAGCGCAAGGCGGGCGTGCTGACCTATTCGTCGGGCAATCACGCGCAGGCGATCGCGCTGTCGGCGCGCCTCGCCGGCATTCACGCGACGATCGTGATGCCGCACGACGCACCGGAGGCCAAAGTCGCCGCGACCAAAGGCTACGGCGGCGAAGTGATCACCTACGACCGCTACAAGGAAAATCGCGAGGAAATCGGCCGCCGGCTCGCCGAAGAGCGCGGCATGACGCTGATCCCGCCGTACGATCATCCGCACGTGATCGCCGGCCAGGGCACCGCGGTCAAAGAACTGATCGACGAAACCGGCCCGCTCGACATGTTGTTCGTGTGCCTTGGCGGCGGCGGGTTGATCAGCGGCAGCGCATTGTCGGCGGCCGCGCTGAGCCCTGCCTGCACAGTGATCGGCATCGAGCCCGAGGCGGGCAACGACGGCCAGCAGTCGCTCGCACGCGGCGAGATCGTTCATATCGACGCGCCGCGCACGATTGCCGATGGCGCCGCCTCGACGCATCTGGGCCACTACACGTTCGCGGTCATCCGCCAGCTGGTCGCGCGAATCGAAACGGTCAGCGATGCGCAACTGATCGAGACGATGCGCTTTTTCGCGCAGCGCATGAAGATCGTCGTCGAACCGACTGGTTGTCTAGCGGCGGCGGCGGTGCTGAACGGCGTCGTGCCGGTGAAGGGCAAGCGCGTCGGCGTGGTGGTGAGCGGTGGCAATGTCGATCTGCCGAAGCTCGCGCAGTACCTCGCATGAGCGGCTCACGTCGAGTCGCATGAAGAAAAACGGCTCGCCGATGCGAGCCGTTTTTTTGTTCGCGAGCCGCTTCAGCTTGCCACTTGCGCGGTGCTCTGCACGATCAGATCGCGATACCCGTTGACGATCACGCTGTATGAGAAATAGGCGAACAGCAGCGCCGACAGAACGTGACACGCGCGCAGCAGACCGGCGCCCGCGCGCTTGCGTCCCTGGCTGCCGAGCCCGCAGATGAAAAGCGTCCAGCACAGGCCGCCCAGAAAGAATCCGCCGAGGAAGATCAGCGCGGTTGTCGGGCTCGTTGCGCCGGCCTTCGCGATCAGCGCGCCGCCGACCGCCGCGAACCACAGGATCGCCGACGGCGACGACACCGCGAGCAGCACGCCGCGCAGAAACCCGCGCCATGCCGACTGATGCGGCGCAGCCGCGTCGCCTTCGCCGGCAACAGCTTGCGCCGTGGCCGGGAACATCGCTTCACGCGCCATCTTCCAGGTGAGAAACAGGAGTGTCGCCGCGCCGCCGATCCATACGACCCAGCGCACCGATTCGAACTGCAGCAGCGCGGCCATGCCCGCGAGCGCGAGCGTCGCGTAAATGAGATCGCCGACGCACGAGCCGAGGCCGAGCCAGAAGCCCGGCCGGAAGCCGTGTGACAGCGTCAGCGAAATGATCGCGACGTTGACGAGACCGATATCGAGGCACAGCGACAAGGACAGAAAAAAGCCGTCCGACATCATTGAAAAAACGTGCATCCGCGCGAGCGCTCCATCCGTTATTGATTGTGTTGTCCCGCGCGCGTTACAGGCCGAGGCCCAACTCGTTCCACAAGCTATCGATACGCTGTTTGACTGCGTCGTCCATCACGATCGGGCGGCCCCATTCGCGGTCGGTTTCGCCCGGCCACTTGTTGGTTGCGTCGAGCCCCATCTTCGAGCCGAGCCCGGCTATCGGCGACGCGAAATCGAGATAGTCGATCGGCGTGCGGTCGACGAGCACCGTGTCGCGCGTCGGGTCCACTCGCGTGGTAATCGCCCAGATCACTTCCTTCCAGTCCCGGATATTGACGTCCTCATCGACGACGACGATGAACTTCGTATACATGAACTGCCGCAGGAAGCTCCACACGCCGAACATCACGCGTTTCGCGTGGCCGGGGTAGCTCTTCTTCATTTGCACGATCGCCATGCGGTAACTGCAGCCTTCGGGCGGCAGATAGAAGTCCGTGATCTCGGTGAACTGCTTCTGCAGCAGCGGTACGAACACTTCGTTCAGCGCGACGCCGAGCACCGCCGGCTCGTCGGGCGGTCTGCCGGTGTAGGTGGAGTGATAGATCGCGTCGCGGCGCATCGTGATGCGCTCGACCGTGAAGACCGGGAACCACTCCTGTTCGTTGTAGTAGCCGGTGTGATCGCCATACGGGCCTTCGAGCGCGTGTTCGTACGTGGCCGACGCACCCTTCGACGGACGCGGCGGTGCGCCGGCCGGGGCGGGCGAGGGTGCGCCTTCCTGCGGATAGATGAAGCCCTCGAGCACGATCTCGGCGCGCGCGGGGACCTGCAGACCGTCGACGCCCGGTGTGACGCATTTCGCGAGCTCGGTGCGCCCGCCGCGCAGAAGGCCGGCGAACTGGTATTCGGACAGCGTGTCGGGTACCGGCGTGACCGCGCCGAGAATCGTCGCCGGGTCCGCACCGAGCACGACGGCCACCGGATACGGCTTGCCGGGATTTTTAAGCGCGAACTCACGAAAATCGAGCGCGCCGCCGCGATGCGCCAGCCAGCGCATGATCAGCTTGTTACGCCCGATCAGTTGCTGGCGATAGATACCCAGGTTTTGTCGACTCTTGTTCGGCCCTTTCGTGACGGTCAGTCCCCAGGTGATCAACGGCCCGGCATCGCCGGGCCAGCAGGTCTGAATGGGCAATCTGGCAAGGTCGACGTCATTGCCTTCCCAGACGATTTCCTGGCAGGGCGGTGCGTTGACCGTCTTCGGCGCCATGTCCCACACGGCCTTCGCTAGCGACAGCAGCTTGCCGGCGTCCTTGAGCCCTTTCGGCGGCTCGGGTTCCTTCAACGCGGAGAGTAGCCGACCGACATCGCGCAGCGATTCGAGCGCCGCCTGGTCGCCCGCGCCCGCTTCGGCATCGATGCCCATGCCAAGCGCGACGCGGCGCGGCGTGCCGAACAGATTGCCGAGCACCGGGAACGCGTGCCGCTCGGTGTTCTCGAACAACAGAGCCGGGCCGCCCGCGCGGAGCACACGGTCGCAAAGTTCGGTCATTTCGAGATTCGGCGACACTTTTTGCGAAATTCGGCGCAATTCACCGATCGCCTCGAGGCGGCCGATGAAATCGCGTAAGTCTTTGTATTTCATCTGTGACGGTTCAGGGCCGCATGCACGGCGCATAGGACGGGGAGGCAGGACGAACGGCGTTGGTACCTATCTGACGCAAAAAACGATTGTCGATTTTACCTGCGTTAGCCACCGCACGTAGATCAACCAAATGGTCTAGTCCAAACAGCCAGGGTCGGATCGCCCGAAACGCGCATTGAGCGCGGTTCTCGGGTGACTGAACACTGTTCATAATTACAAATAGTTATAATTCTTAGATTCTATAGTGTTGACGATCTATAAAACCGTGCATAGAATCCGTCCACATTGGTTGCAGGGCGTTAACCTTTTTACCGTCGCCCCCGGTCCTCAGACGCAACGCGTCACCGTTTTGCTTCCCTGCAGGGTAGAACGGCATTATTGAAGTCCCTCACCAGCGTCCACCAACGCTGGTTTTTCGCGTGGGAGCCAAGCCCGATACACATCGAGTATGTGTGGGCTGTTTTTGAGATGGCTCCCAAAACGGTATATGTTGCCGTTTTCCCGACGTCGCTGCTGCCCAACCAGAGAGCACGCGATGTCTTGACTCTGCGAGCGCGCCGTACCGCCTGATTTGTCCCGGCGGAGTTCGCGGATCATGCAAGATGGGAGATCTGAATGAACGCCTGGTTATCGTGGCGTCCCGATGAGCGTATTGCGCAGGTTGTGCGCGGTGCGCTGCGCAGCGGGACGCGACTGAGTCATCACCTGTTCAGCATTGTCGGCGGGATCGCCGTGGTGCTGGCTCTCGCACTGTGGCTGATGCCGACCTGGCGCGGCGCGCTCGCCGCGCGTCTGATGCCGGTCATTTCCGCCGCCGTGCAAGCGGGCCCCGCCCGCCTGCTGCAAGGCAATCCGCTGCCCGCCATCGGACCGACCAGAAACGCCGACGCATCCTCCGACGAATCGCTGTCGGCCAATTCGCCGAACACGCTGACCACGCCGAGTCCCACCGATGGCTCGAACGACGGCAGCATGACCCTCACCGCGGCCACCACCGGCTTCGACGGCGCGTTCGACGGCGCCGGCACGTCGGGCACGAGCGCCACCGCGCTCAACGGCCTCGATCCGCGCACGATGCAGAGCGTCAGCGCGCTCGCACGTCTGATTCCGCAGCAGCGCGTGTCCGCCGATGCACGCGATGACCGCGTGCTCGTGTCGAGCCACGAGCAGGACCTGGTCGCGTCGTACCTCGCGCGGCGTTATCGCGTCGCTCAGGAGCCCGTCGGCGAGCTCGTCAAAGCCGCGTTCGACACCGGCCGCGAAGTCGGCCTCGATCCGCTGCTGCTGCTGTCAGTGATGGCGATCGAATCGGGCTTCAATCCGTACGCCGAGAGCGGCGTCGGCGCGCAGGGCCTGATGCAGGTGATGTCCAAGGTGCATTCGGACAAATTCCAGTATTTCGGCGGCCAACGCGCGGCGCTCGAACCGCTCGCGAACATCAAGGTCGGCGCGCTCGTGCTGAAGGATTGCATCGCGCGTGGCGGCTCGCTGCCGGGCGGCCTGCGTCTGTACGTCGGCTCGACCACGCCGGATGACGGCGGGTACGGCGCGAAGGTGATGGCCGAGCGCGGTCGTCTGCGCGACGTCGCGCGCGGCCGTAAGGTGCCGATCAATGCGCCGCAAGCTCCGGTGCTGACCGCGTCGGCCACGCCGGCGCCAGCCGCGGCGACGAGTGGTGGCAACGGCAAGCGCGTTCAGGTGACGCTGCAAGGCGGTCACGCGCTGAGCCCGGCGACGTCGGCGGTGCACACGCAGCCGGCCGATCAGGACGACGCGAACGTCAATTCGACGACGCGCCACGTGGCGTCGGCGTCGGAGCTGGGGGCTTGAGTTAGACGTTGCCGTGCCGCATGAAAACAAGGACACCCTCGGGTGTCCTTTTTTGCGTCTGGCAGGCCGGTTGCTGCCGAATCAATCCCGATGCGTCAATGCCGCCCGAACAGCTTTGCCAGCCGCTCGACCGCCTCTTCGAGCTTTGGATACGCGGTCGCATACGACAGCCGGATGTAGTCCTTCGGCGCGTGCGTGCCGAAGTCCATGCCCGGCACCAGCACGACCCCGGCATCGTGCAGCATCGCCTTCGTGAGCGCCGCGCTGTCGCCGGCCGCCGGATGCGCGACGCCACGGCAGTCCGCGTACACGTAGAACGCGCCGTCCGGCATCACCGGCACGGAGAAGCCGAGCGATTCGAGCGCCGGCGCGATGAAGTCGCGGCGTCGCTTGAATTCGAGGCGCCGCGCTTCGTAGATCGCGATCGTCTCCGGCTCGAAACAGGCGAGCGCCGCGTGCTGCGCGAGCGCCGACGCGCAGATGAACAGGTTCTGCGCGAGCTTTTCGAACGCGCTGACCATCGCGGGCGGCACGACGAGCCAGCCGAGGCGCCAGCCGGTCATGTTGAAGTACTTCGAGAAGCTGTTGACGGTGACCACGTCGTCGCCGAACGACAGCGCCGACACCGGCTTGGCGTCGTAGCTGAGGCCCTGGTAGATTTCGTCGACGATCGTGAAGCCGCCGCGCGCGCGCACGGCCTTGACGATGCGCTCGAGTTCGGCCGGCTCGATCGACGTGCCGGTCGGATTCGACGGCGACGCGAGCAGCACGCCGCGGGTGCGCTCGCCCCACAGGCGTTCGACGTCGGCGGCGGTCAGCTGGAAGCGCTCGGCCGGCCCGCTCGGCACCATCACCGGCTTGCCTTCGGCGGCGATCACGAAATGGCGGTTGCACGGATAGCACGGGTCGGGCATCAATACTTCGTCGTCGCGATCGACGAGCGCCGCGCACGCCAGCAAGAGCGCGGCCGATGCGCCCGCGGTCACCACGATCCGCGCCGGATCGACGTCGATGCCGTAGAACTCGGCGTAATGCGCGGAAATCGCATCGCGCAGCGCGTGCACGCCGAGCGCGCTGGTGTACTGCGTGACGCCGCGGCGCAGCGCGCTCGCGGCCGCCTCGATGACCGGCTCGGGCGCCGTGAAATCCGGCTCGCCGATGCCCATGTGAATGATGTCGCGCCCCGCGCGTTCGAGCAGCACGGCCTCCTTGGCCAGTTCCATCACGTAGAAGGGCTGGATGGCATCGACGCGCGCGGCAAGCCGCACGAGAGGTTCGGTCACGGAGTTCATACGGTCAGTCCAGTTCAGAAGCAGGACGGCGCCTACCCATCAAATGATGCGTTCATCGATGCGCGCAGCGCCGTCCTTGCGGGCGATCGAGGTGCTTCGCCCTGTGCAGTGCGACGTGGCAGGGAGCCGATGCGCGGCATGGCCCCACCGGCGCCGCGCTCAGCTCTTGCGAGCCGCCTGCGTCTCGGTGGCGCGCAGTTGCGCCGAGAGCTTGTCGAGCACGCCGTTCACGTACTTGTAGCCGTCCGAGCCGCCGAACGTCTTGGTCAGCTCGACCGCTTCGTTGATGACCACGCGATACGGAATGTCGACGTGATTCTTCAGTTCGAACGCGGCGACCAGCAGCACCGCGCGTTCGACCGGCGACAGTTGATCGATCGGACGGTCGAGGCACGGCGCGATCGCGGCGGAAAGTGCTTCGGAATCGCGCATCACGCCATTCAGGATCGCGTCCAGGTGCTCGTGATCGGCCTTGTCGTAACCTTGCGCGCCGCGTAGTTGCGCGTCGATCTCATCGCCGGGCGAGCCCGACAGCAGCCACTGGTAAAGCCCCTGCGTGGCCAGTTCGCGGGAGCGTCGGCGTGCGCTCTTCATGCCTCTTCCTCGTCGTCTTCGTCTTCATCTTCGTCGTCATCGCCGCCGAGCTGCTCGAGCGCGACCGCGAGGTTCGCCATTTCGACAGCCACGCGCGCGGCGTCGCGACCCTTCTCGGTCATGCGCGCGACGGCTTGCTCGTCGTTCTCGGTGGTCAGCACCGCGTTCGCGACCGGAATGCCGAAGTCGAGGCCGATGCGCGTGATGCCCGCGCCGCTTTCGTTCGAAACCAGCTCGAAGTGGTAGGTCTCGCCGCGGATCACCGCGCCGAGCGCGATCAGCGCGTCGAATTGCGCGCTTTCCGCGAGCTTTTGCAGCGCGAGCGGGATTTCCAGCGCGCCCGGCACCGTGACGAGCAGCACGTCTTCGCCGGTCACGCCGAGGCGTTCGAGTTCTTCGATGCAGGAGTCGGCGAGGCCGTTGCAGACGGGTTCGTTAAAGCGCGCCTGGACGATGCCGATGCGCAGTCCGTCGCCGTCGAGATTCGGTTGGTATTGTCCGATTTCCATATGAATTCCGTAGTGTTTGAGTGGGCGCGAGGCGCGTGAGTGGCCGAATCAGAGTTGCGGGGCTTGCGTTTTGCTGCCGGGCATCGGAATGAAGCCCGTGACTTCGAGACCATAACCCGACATGCTGCCGAGCTTGCGTGGGTTCGACAGCACCTGCATCTTGCCGACGCCGAGTTCGCGCAGAATCTGCGCGCCGATGCCGTAGGTCTTGAAGTCGACCGGCCGGCGCTTCAGCGCGTCCGCTTTTTCCTTCGAGTCGAACGCCTTGAAGACGTCGATCAGATGGTCTTTCGAGTCGCCGCAGTTCAGCAGTACGACCACGCCGAGATCGCGTTCTGCGATTTCCTGGATGGCCGCGTCCAGCGTCCACGAATGGGTGGATTCGCCGACTTCGAGCAGATCCAGCACCGACAGCGGCTCGTGCACGCGCACCGGCGTGTCGCGATCGGGCATCGGCGTGCCGCGCACCAGCGCGATGTGCGGCTGGCCGCTCGGCTGATCGAGATACATGACCGCGCGGAACGCGCCGTGCGCGGTTTGCATCGTACGTTCGCAAACACGCTCGACGATCGACTCGGTGCGGCTGCGATAGTGAATCAGATCGGCGATCGTGCCGGTCTTCAGGCCGTGCTCCTTGCCGAACTCGAGCAGGTCCGGCAGACGCGCCATCGTGCCGTCGTCCTTGATCACTTCGCAGATCACCGCGGCAGGCGTGAGGCCCGCGAGCCTCGTGAAGTCGCAGCCGGCCTCGGTATGGCCGGCGCGCACCAGCACGCCGCCCGGCTGCGCCATGATCGGGAAGATATGGCCCGGCTGCACGATGTGCTCGGCCTTGGCGTCCGGCGCAACCGCGGCCGCGATCGTGCGGGCCCGGTCGGCCGCCGAGATGCCGGTCGTCACGCCTTCGGCCGCTTCGATGCTGACCGTGAACGCGGTGCCGTACTGCGTGCCGTTGCGGTAGGTCATCAGCGGCAGGTTCAGTTGCTGGCAGCGATCCTGGGTCAGCGTCAGGCAGATCAGGCCGCGGCCGTAGCGAGCCATGAAATTGATCGCTTCCGGAGTGACAAACTCGGCGGCGATCACGAGGTCGCCCTCGTTCTCGCGGTCTTCTTCGTCGACGAGGATCACCATCCGGCCGGCTTTCAGTTCGGCAATGATCTCTTGGGTGGAGGCGAGCGTCATGTTGGCGAGTTTTTCGGGAAAGCGCGTATTTTACGCCACGCGCGAGCCCAAGTCGCCTCCGCCAGACGACATAGGCCGTTTGGCCGACTGTGACGAGCCGGGCGGGTTTGCCATGCTCGTCGAAACGGTGGGCGCGCGCGCGAATGGCGTTGGCGGCAACGCGAAGTGTGCTCCAGCGCGGCCCGCTTTACGGATTGCAATAGTGCGGAACGGTACTTGCGACGCAGCAGGCAGCTTCGTCTCACTACCACCTGGGGACCGGAATGTCGGGGACCGTTGGCTGTTGCATCAATGAAGGGCGTCACGCGTGCGCGCAAGGAGCGCGTCGATGAAGCGCGGCGCCACGAGCGGGGGCTCGTCGCAAGCGCCCGTGAGCGCGCTGCGCGCGAGCGCGTACCGCATTCCGACCGACGCGCCGGAGGCCGACGGCACGTTCGCGTGGGACGCGACCACGCTGGTCGTCGTCGAGGTCGACGCGGGCGGCGACACCGGCATCGGCTACACGTACAGCGATGCCTGCATCGTCGCGCTGATCCAGGGCGCGCTCGCCGCCTGCGTGCTGAATCACGACGGATTGGACGTCGGCGCGCATTGGCAACGGTTGCAACGCCAGGTGCGCAATCTCGGCCGCGCGGGACTGGCCGCGACAGCCATTTCGGCAATCGACTGTGCGCTGTGGGACCTGAAGGCGAAGCTGCTCGGCGTGCCGCTCGTCGGGCTGCTCGGCGCGTTGCGCCCGGCCGTGCCGGCTTACGGCAGCGGCGGCTTCACCACGTATACGAACCAGCGCTTGCAGCAGCAGTTCGCCGGCTGGGTCGCGCAGGACGGCTGCCGGTGGGTAAAGATGAAAATCGGCAGCGAGCCGGACAAGGACCCGGCGCGCGTCGCGGCGGCGCGCGCGGCGATCGGCGGCGCGGGCCTGTTCGTCGACGCGAACGGCGCGTTCACGCCGCAACGGGCGCTGTACTACGCGCAACGTTTCGCCGAGCACCAGGTGAGCTGGTTCGAGGAGCCCGTGTCTTCGGACGACGAAGCGGGCCTGCGCGGCGTACGCGAGCGCGTGCCGGCCGGCATCGAGATCGCCGCCGGCGAATACGGCTACACGCTCGACGACTTCCGCCACCTGCTCGCGGCGGGGGCCGTCGACGTGCTGCAGGCCGACGCGAGCCGTTGCGGCGGCATCACCGGCTTCCTGCAGGCCGCCGCGCTGTGCGACGCGTATCACGTGCCGCTGTCCGCGCATTGCGCACCAGCGTTGCATCTGCACGTCGCGTGCGCGGCGCCGCGCTTGCGCCATCAGGAGTGGTTCCATGACCACGCCCGGATCGAAGCCATGCTGTTCGACGGTGCGCCGCGGTTGCGCGACGGCCAGATGGAGCCGGACCTGTCGCGGCCCGGTTGCGGGCTCGAGTTCAAGCATGGTGACGCCGAGCGCTACCTCATCAAATAAAGCAGGCCACGACAAGGAAGCGATATCGATGGGCTCTTCACGCGTACCCGGATTGCTGTACACGGCGGCGGCGGTGACGGCCGTCGCGGCGTTGGCCGCGCGCGGCGCTGGAAGACCTGAGTCGCATCGCGAACGGCGTGAGAGCGGCCCGCAACACCACGAGCGTCGGGCATCCGTGACGTTCCCGACGTGTGCCGCCCGCAGCCATCAGCGCGCGCCGGCGCGCGTGCACGCGAGCGAACCCACCGCCGAGGTGGAGGCACACGTCGAAGCGGCCCGCACCTTCAACCACAGCTCCGCGCTGCTCGCGCTGTCGGTGCTCGCCGACAGCGCGATGGAGCACTACCGCGGCTCGTTCGACAACCCCGCGATGTTCACGCCACTCGTCAGCGCGAGTCTGTCGCTCGCCGCGGGCCTGCATGGTGGCGCGGATCGTCGCGGCCAGACGCATCGCGCGCGCCATGCGATCTATCTGAGCGCGGCGGCGACGGGCATCGCCGGCACGGGCTTCCATTTCTACAACGTGATGAAGCGGCCGGGCGGCTGGAGCTGGAACAACCTGTTTCACGCGGCACCGCTCGGCGCGCCGAGCGCGTTGCTGCTGTCAGGCGCGCTCGGTGCCGTCGCCGAACGCTTGCGCGACGAGCCCGCAGACGACCCGCAACTGCTCGGCATGCCGGCCGGTCAGGCGCTCGGTCTGCTGGTCGCGGCGGGTCTCGTCGGCACGGTGGGGGAGGCCGCGCTGCTGCATTTTCGTGGCGCGTTTCAGCATCGCGCGATGTACGCGCCGGTCAGCATTCCGCCCATCACCGCCGCGCTGCTCGCGCATGCCGCGCTGTCCGCTCCGCGCGAGCGCTGGTACACGCGGCTCTGGTTACGCATCACGACCGTGCTCGGCTTTGTCGGCGCGGGTTTTCACGCGCGCGGGATCGCGCGTCGTCAGGGCGGCTGGCGCAACTGGAGCCAGAATCTGCTCGACGGGCCGCCGCTGCCCGCGCCGCCGAGCTTTTCCGCGCTGGCGCTCGCCGGGCTCGCCGCACTGCGTCTGCGGGAGACAGAAAAATGACCAACCGACCACGCTCGACCCGAGCCACCCGCTATCCCGGCTACGACGTGCTCGACAAACGCACGACGCCGTCGTGGGACGCGCACACCCGCGCGGTGATCGCCGAACGCCTCGCGACACCGCTCGAGCCGCGCTTTTTCAACGCGGTCGAATGGCTCGCGGTCACGTCGCTGTGCGCCCGCATCGTGCCGCAAGCGAATGCGCAACCGGTGGTGCCGCTCGCCGCCCTGCTCGACGCGCGGCTCGCCGGCAATGGCAACGACGGCTACCGCGACGCCCGTTTGCCGCCGATGCGCGACGCTTGGCGCATCGGCCTCGCCGCGCTCGATGCCGAGTGCCGCGAGCGCGGCGGCCTGCCGTTCGCGAGCCTCGCGGAGGACACGCAGATCGCGCTGCTCGGCGAGATGCAGCGCGGCGAACTGACGAACCCCGCGTGGCGCGGCATGCCGTCGAAGCTGTTCTTCGGCGAGCGCGTGCTGCACGACATCTGCGGGCTCTACTACTCGCACCCGCACGCGTGGAGCGAGATCGGCTTCGGCGGCCCGGCGAATCCGCGCGGCTATGTGCGCATGTACCTGAACCGGCGCGATCCGTGGGAGGCGGTCGAAGCGACGCCCGACACCCATGAGCAGGCCGCGAAGGAGAACCGCCGTGTCCGATGACGCGCAGCAACGGCCACGCGGCAAGGACGGCCGCGCACCCGACGTGTTCCAGCGCGGCGGCTGGGTGCCGATGCGCACGTACCCCGACGGCGAGGAAGTCGATTTCGCGATCGTCGGCACCGGCGCCGGCGGTGGCACGCTCGCGTGCCGGCTCGCGGAGAAAGGCTTCAAGGTCGTCGCGTTCGATGCCGGCGCGTGGTGGCGTCCGCTCGAAGAGTTCGCGTCGGACGAAGCGCATCAGGAAAAACTGTTCTGGACCGACGAGCGCATCTGCGACGGCGACAATCCGCTGAAGCTCGGCAACAACAACAGCGGCAAGGCGGTGGGCGGCAGCACGGTCCACTTCGCGATGGTGTCGCTGCGTTTTCGGCCCGAGTGGTTCAAGTCGCGCAGCGTGCTCGGTTATGGCGCCGACTGGCCGCTCGACTGGCGCGAGATGTGGCACTACTACGGCGAGGTCGAGGACGCGCTGAAAATCTCCGGACCGGTGAACTATCCGTGGGGGCCGAAGCGGCCGCGCTATCCGTATCGCGCGCATGAGCTGAACGCGGCGGCGCTGGTGCTCGCGCGCGGCGCCGAGGCGCTCGGCATCGGCTGGAGCCCGACGCCGCTCGCGACCCTCTCCGCGCCGCGCGGCCGCGCGCATCCGTGCGTGTACCGCGGCTTTTGCGTATCCGGCTGCGCGACCAACGCGAAGCAAAGCGCGCTCGTCACGTGGATCCCGCGTGCGCTGCGAGCCGGCGCCGAGGTGCGCGATCTGGCGATGGTCGGCCGCGTTGTTACCAACGACGCGGGGCTCGCCACCGGCGTCGAATATCTGCGCGAAGGACGCTGGCGATTCCAGCGCGCGAAGCACGTGGTGGTGGCCGGCTACGCGATCGAAACGCCGCGCCTGTTGCTGATGTCGGCCAATAGCCGCTTTCCCGACGGACTCGCGAACAGTTCGGGACTCGTAGGCAAAAACCTGATGGCGCAGTCGAATCAGGCCGTCTACGGCACCTTCGATGAAGACATCCGCTGGTACAAGGGGCCGCCGTCGCTCGCGCTCACCGAGCACTGGAACTACGAAGACAAGGGCAAAGATTTTTTCGGCGGCTACTGCTACATGAGCCAGGGGCCGCTGCCGAACGGATGGGTCGCGGTGCAGAATGGCCGCGGCTTGTGGGGCGACGCGCTCGGCGCGGAGATGCTCAAGTACAACCACCAGGCGGGGCTGAAGATCGTCGGCGAGATGCTGCCGCAGCAGCGCAACCGCGTGACGCTTGCCGACGAGAAAGACCAGTACGGGCTGCCGATCGCGCGCGTCACCTATTCATGGTGCGACAACGACAAGCGGCTCATCGCGCATTCGCTCGACTTCATGGAGCAGGCGCTCGCGGCCGCCGGCGGCAAGGAGATCTGGCGCGAGACCGACGACACCTGCCACCTGAACGGCACCGCGCGCATGGGTGACGATCCGTCGACGAGCGTCGTCGACGCGGACTGCCGCAGTTGGGACATCCGCAACCTGTGGGTGTGCGACGGCTCGGTGTTTCCGACCGTGGGCGGCGTGAATCCCTCGCTGACGATTCAGGCGATCGCGTGTCGCACCGCCGAGCGCATCGCCGTGCTAGCCGCGCGCGGCGAGTTGTAGGGGCAGTGTTGCCCACGCGCATGAACCGCAGTCCGAAACGATGGAGTACTCACTGCGCGACCCGGATGGTTACACAACATGCTCTCCATGCATCGAACATTGACCCAAGTCATGTTTCAGGCGCAAAAACGGCCTCCTTTTCGATGCCCCACCTGCATGGTGCAATGCAAAATCCATAGAAAGGCCGGGCTTGCTGGCCTCACCATACCCTGCAGGTATGAAAAAGGACAGGAAAAGTATTGGACGGGCCAAACGGGCGAAGGGTATAAAAACATCCAATGAACTCACTTCCCGCCGCAGCCGCCATGACCCAAGCGACCATCGAACGTATCGAAACCCGCCTCGTCGATCTGCCGACGATCCGTCCTCACAAGCTGTCGGTCGCCACGATGTACGGGCAGACGCTGATGCTGGTCAAGGTCTACTGCAGCGACGGCATCGTCGGGATTGGCGAAGGCACCACGATCGCCGGCATGGCCTACGGCCCGGAAAGCCCCGAAACAATGAAGCTAGCGATCGACGCCTACTTCGCCCCGGCGATGATCGGCAAGGACGCGACGCAGATCCAGGCGCTGATGGCGCACCTCGGCAAGCTGGTCAAGGTCAATCATTTCTCGAAGAGCGCGCTCGAAACCGCGCTGCTCGACGCGCAAGGCAAACGTCTCGGCGTGCCGGTGAGCGAACTGCTCGGCGGCCGTCGCCGTGAGCGCCTGCCGGTTGCGTGGACGCTCGCGTCGGGCGATACCGCGAAGGACGTCGCCGAAGCCGAGCACATGCTCGACGTGCGCCGCCACAAGGTCTTCAAGCTGAAGATCGGCGCGAAGGAACTGAAGACCGACATCAAGCACGTCGCCGAGATCAAGAAAGCGGTCGGCGAGCGCGCCGCGGTGCGCGTCGACGTGAACATGGCGTGGAGCGAGACCCAGGCCGCCTGGGCGATTCCGGCGCTGGCCGACGCGGGCTGCGATCTGGTCGAGCAGCCGGTCGCGTCCGCCGCGGCGCTCGCGCGACTGATGCGCCGCTTCCCGGTCGCGCTGATGGCCGACGAAGTCCTGCAAGGCCCGGACAGCGCGTTCGAGATCGCGAAGAACGGCGGCGCCGATGTGTTCGCGATCAAGATCGAACAGAGCGGGGGCCTGTTCGCCGCGCAGCGCGTGGCCGCGATCGCAGATGCCGCCGGCATCGAGCTATACGGCGGCACGATGCTCGAAGGTGCGTTCAGCACGGTGGCGTCGGCGCATCTGTTCGCGAGCTTCGCGAATCTGCAATGGGGCACCGAGCTGTTCGGGCCGTTGCTGATCACCGAAGACATTCTGACCGCGCCGCTCGACTACAGCGACTTCGAACTGACCGTGCCGAACGGCCCGGGTCTCGGCATCGAACTCGACGAGGCGAAGGTCGAACGATTCACGCGAGACGGGCTGATGAAGGTCACCCGCTAAACGGATTCAGATCAAGAGGATTCAACGATGCTTTTCCATGTACGAATGGACGTGCACCTGCCGGTCGACATGCCGGCCGAAGTGGCGAACGAAATCAAGACCCGCGAGAAGGCTTACTCGCAGGAGCTCCAGCGTAGCGGCAAGTGGCGTCATATCTGGCGCCTCGTTGGCGAGTACGCGAATTACAGCATCTTCGATGTAGAGAGCAATGCCGAACTTCACGACATTCTGTCCGGCTTGCCTCTGTTCCCGTACATGAAGATTTCGGTGACGCCTCTGTGTCGTCACCCGTCGTCGATTCGGGACGGCGACATCTGAGCCCAGGGGCCAGGCGCTTTTGACGGCGAGCGCATCCAAAGCCATCTTTTCCCCCTATACCAACTGGAGACAGTCATCGTGAGCGTCAAAGTATTTGAAACCAAAGAAGTGCAGGATCTGCTGAAAGCCGCTTCCAACGTCGATGCCGGGAATGGCAACGCGCGTTTCCAGCAGATCGTTTTCCGTCTGCTGGGCGACCTGTTCAAGGCAATCGATGACCTCGACATCACGCCCGACGAAGTCTGGGCCGGCGTCAACTATCTGAACAAGCTCGGTCAGGACGGCGAAGCGGCGCTGCTCGCGGCCGGCCTCGGTCTCGAGAAGTATCTCGACATCCGCATGGACGCCGAGGACAAGAAGATCGGTCTCGAAGGCGGCACGCCGCGCACGATCGAAGGCCCGCTGTACGTCGCCGGCGCGACGGTGCGCGAGGGCGTCTCGAAGATCGACATCAACCCGGACGAAGACGCGGGCCCGCTCGTGATTCGCGGCACGGTCAAGGATCTGGACGGCAAGCCGGTCGCCGGCGCGGTCGTCGAGTGCTGGCACGCGAACTCGAAGGGCTTCTACTCGCACTTCGATCCGACCGGCGCGCAGAGTGACTTCAACCTGCGCGGCGCGGTGAAGACCGGCGCCGACGGCAAGTACGAGGTCCGCACGCTGATGCCGGTAGGCTACGGCTGCCCGCCGCACGGCTCGACGCAGCAGCTGCTGAACGTGCTGGGCCGTCACGGCAACCGTCCGGCGCACGTGCACTTCTTCGTCAGCAGCGACGGCCATCGCAAGCTGACCACGCAGTTCAACATCGAAGGCGATCCGCTGATCTGGGACGACTTCGCGTATGCAACGCGCGAAGAGCTGATTCCGCCGCTCGTCGAGAAATCCGGTGGCGCGGCGCTGGGCCTGAAGGCCGATACGTACAAGGAGATCGAGTTCAACTTCACGATCACGCCGCTGGTCCAGGGTAAGGACAACCAGCTCGTCCATCGTCTGCGCGCTTCGGCCGAAGCGTAATCGCACGAGGCGGCGCCGTGGCGACACGGCCGCCGCCTTTCGTTGCCAACGGCCGGCGGTCTTGCCGGCCGAATCCCTGAAGCGTCGAGGAGTTGTGACGCCGGACAACGCCGCGTTGACGCGGCGCTTCACCGGGCACGCCGCGATGCCTGAAGGGCGAGGTTGTCGAACGCCGGATTGCCGGACGAGACTTCGACGACCGCGTCGCTGCTCTGTCCACGTTCGTCGACCCATGCACGCACGATCGCATTGGGACGCGGCGCCTGCGCGACCGCAGCGCCGGCGGATATCAGATCGTCGTTGGACAAACCGTAGATGCAGGCCAGGCTCCGCGCGGACACGAAGTGCGGTGTCGACGTGATCGTGGCACTGGCTGCGCCCGTACCGACGATGCAGGCAAGGATCAGCGACGCTTTCGTCAGGTGCACACGCAGCGGATTCCAGCGACGGAGCACGTGCGGCTCTTTCATTGTGTTTGTCAGCTTCGGATCGTGCACGCGCGCTGGGTCACGGCCCCGGATTCGCCTCGCCCAAACCGGCTTGCCGCGCAGATCGATCGCTTTCCCGATACGCACCGAGCATGCGCTCCAGGTATCGCGTAACGGTCTCGAGGCAAGTGGCCAGGTTACGTCGAGGATGGATCGCCATCGCGCGGCGCATTGAGCATCCGTTCGACATAGCGCGCAATCAGATCGATCTCCAGATTCACTTTTACCCCGTCGTGCAGATGCTTGAGCGCCGTCACCTGCACGGTATGCGGAATCAGATTGATCGAAAACTCGCAGCCGTCGTCGCGATCAACGACGGAGTTCACGGTCAGGCTCACGCCATTGACCGTAATCGATCCCTTGTACGCGAGATAACGACCGATGTCGCGCGGCGCGAGAATGCGCAGCTCGTGCGATTCGCCGACCGGGGCGAAACGCGTGACGACACCGAGCCCGTCGACGTGTCCGGACACGATATGTCCACCGAGCCGGTCATGCGCGCGCAGCGCTTTCTCGAGATTGACCTCGCCGGTTTCGCCGAGACCGGCCGTGCGGTTCAGGCTCTCGCGCGACACGTCGACCTCGAACGAATGAGCGCTCTTCGCGACCACCGTCATGCAGGCGCCCTGGATCGTGATGCTGTCGCCGAGCTGCACATCGGCGAGATCGAGCCCGCCCGCCTCGACGTTCAGGCGCACGCCCGCGTCGCCGCCCGTGCCGAGCGGCTTGACTGATTCGATGCGGCCCACTGCCGCGACGATTCCTGTAAACATCGTGCTAGTCCTTGATCATTTCGAAACGGTGGGAGACACGGTGTCGGTCCCGGGTAAGGCTGTCGGCGCGAAACGCGCGAGGATCCGCAGATCGTCGCCGATCCGCTCGACCGTGTGGAAATTCAGCTTCACGCGGTCTTCGAGCTGGTCGGGCGCGTCCAGATTGAACATGCTCATCGAGTCCACGCCGAGCAGGCTCGGCGCGAGATAGACCAGCAGTTCATCGACGCAGCCTTCGCGCAGCAGCGAACCGTTCAGCTTGTAGCCGGCTTCGACGTGCAGCTCGTTGACGTGACGCTCGCCGAGCACGCTCAGCATGCGCGGGAGATCCACCTTGCCGAACGCGTTCGGCAGCGGCACGATCTCGGCGCCGCGCTCGCGCAGCGCGCTCGCGCGTTCTTCGAGACGCGCGTCGAGCTCGCCGCAGAAGATCAGCGTCGGCGCGCCGGCCAGGATCTGCGCGTCGAGCGGCACGTCGAGCTGGCTGTCGATCAGCACGCGGTGCGGTTGGCGCGGTGTATCGACCGCGCGCACGGTCATGCGCGGATTGTCCTCGCGCACAGTGCCGATGCCGGTCAGGATCGCCGACGCGCGCGCGCGCCACGCATGACCGTCGGCCCGCGCGGCCGCGCTCGTGATCCACTGGCTCTCACCCGACGGCAAGCCGGTGCGGCCATCGAGCGACGCCGCCACTTTCATGCGCACCCACGGACGGCCGCGCGTCATGCGCGACACGAAGCCGATGTTCAGCTCCCGCGCTTCGTTCGCGAGCAGCCCGCAGCGCACTTCGATACCGGCTTCGCGCAGCATCGCGAGACCGCGGCCGGAGACCTGCGGGTTGGGATCTTCCATCGCCGCGATCACGCGGCCGATCTGCGCTTCGATCAGCGCGTTCGCGCACGGCGGCGTGCGGCCGAAATGGCTGCACGGTTCGAGCGTCACGTAGGCGGTCGCGCCGCGCAGGTCGTGGCCGCGCGAGCGCGCGTCCTTCAGCGCGCGAATTTCGGCGTGATCCTGGCCGGCCGGCTGCGTGAAGCCTTCGCCGATCACCTCGCCGTTTCTGACGAGCACGCAACCGACCCGCGGATTCGGGTCGGCCGTGTACATGCCGCGCTTCGCGAGCGCGAGCGCGCGTTCCATGTGGACGAAATCGGTTTGCGAGAACATCGGTGTCCGTTGTGGTGCGGTGTCTGGGTCGTGCGCGTTGCGGCCTTTGCTTCGGGCCCGGCTTCAGCCTTTCAACGCTGCGAACGCGCCGCGCGCGGCGTCGATCGTCGCGTCGATCACCGCGTCGTCGTGCGCGCTCGACACGAAGCCGGCCTCATACGCGGACGGCGCGAAGTACACGCCCGCGTCGAGCATCTTGTGGAAGAACGCGTTGAAGCGCGGCACATCGCTCTTCGTGACGTCGGCGAAGCTCGCCGGGATCGATTCGCGAAAGTAGATGCCGAACATGCCGCCGAGCGCATCGGCCGCGAACCGCACGTCCGCTTCGCGTGCCGCCCGCGCGAGCCCTTGCGCGAGACGCGTGGTGCGCGCGGCGAGCGTGTCGTAGAAGCCGGGCGCCTGGATCAGCTGCAGCGTCTTCAGGCCGGCCGCGACCGCGATCGGATTGCCCGACAGCGTGCCCGCCTGATAGACGCCGCCGAGCGGCGCGAGGTGAGCCATGATGTCGCGCCGGCCGCCGAACGCCGCCGCCGGCATGCCGCCACCGATTATCTTGCCGAGGCAGGTGAGGTCCGGCGTGATGCCGTAGAGTTGCTGCGCGCCGCCGAGCGCGACGCGGAAGCCGCACATCACTTCGTCGAAAATCAGCACCGCGCCGTACTCGGTGCACAGGCGCCGCAGCGCCTGCAGGAATTCAGGGGTCGCGCGCACGAGGTTCATGTTGCCCGCGACCGGCTCGACGATCACCGAGGCGATCTCGTTGCCGAACGCCTTGAACGCTTCTTCGAGCTCGGCGACGTTGTTGTATCCGAGCACGGTGGTGTGCTTCGCGATATCGACCGGCACGCCCGCCGAGGTCGGATTGCCGAAGGTCAGGAGGCCCGAGCCGGCCTTCACGAGCAGGCTGTCCGCGTGGCCGTGATAGCAGCCTTCGAACTTGACGATGCGGCTGCGGTTCGTGAAGCCGCGCGCGAGACGCAGCGCGCTCATCGTCGCCTCGGTGCCGCTCGACACCATGCGCACCTGTTCGATCGACGGCACCAGCTTGCAGATTTCCTCGGCGATCTCGACTTCCGACTCGGTCGGCGCGCCGAACGAAAAGCCATTCACGAGCGCGCGCTGCACGGCTTCCAGCACTTCGGGATGAACGTGGCCGAGGATCATGGGGCCCCACGAGCCGATGTAGTCGGTATAGCGCTGGCCGTCCGCGTCCCAGAAGTACGGGCCTTGCGCGCGCTCGATGAAACGCGGTGTGCCGCCGACGGAACGGAAAGCGCGCACCGGCGAATTCACGCCGCCGGGGATCGTGCGTTGCGCGCGTTCGAAGAGGGTTTCGTTTCTGGACATGGCGATGGCTGGAATAGGGAGCAGGGGTTGCGCAGCGGCGCAAAGGGCCTTGGACGATTCCCGCGGACACTTCGCGCGATGCTGGGATGGATCGAGAAATTGTACCGGAGTCGGCGCCGGCGGGCTGTGCGGGCGGGCGGTCGCGGCGGCGCGGGTTTCGCCTAGCTGCCCGGTGCGGGTATCGTCGGCGGCTTGCGCCTGCCGGTCAATTCGGCCCAGCGCTTCTCCAGCGCGCCTTCGGCGATCGGCTTGATGATCGTGCCCGAGCTTTGCGCATCCCACGTCTGCACCGAGAACGGATGCACACGCAGCTGATCGCGCGTGATGACCGGCGCGTGATGCGCATCGACGAGCCAGTCGTAGACGAAATCGATGCACAGCCGGTAGCCGCGTTTGGTCGACGCGTCGGGGACTTCGTAGGGCGCGCGCGTCACGTAGCCCGAACCGAAGATGCCCTTCGGCTCCTGCGCGACGCGATGCAGGAACACGCGATCGCCGGGCAGGATGCCGCGCGCAAAGCCGCAGCCCCACACGTCGGCCACCGCGTCGCCGGCCGCCACGCGTTTCGCGATGTCGGGCAACTCGGGCCACGGCCATTTTTTGGGGCTCCAGATCAGCAGGAAGGCGGTCATCGCGGGTTCGAACGGGATCAGGGGAAGGGCGTTGCGCGACGTCGAGCTTTTATGTCGGGCCGTCAAGCTGCGCATACGGAAGCGCGTTGGGCATGCTGGCGGCAGCTTAACCGATCGAGGCTGATTGCGCCGCGCCGCGCGGCGCTGTCGCGCAACGTCCACGCAGCGGGCCACGAGCGCCGTCAGCGGATTAACCGTCGCGTACAATCGAGCCGGTCAACTGATGGCCGTTCCCGCTTCACCCGTTCCGCTGCCGATGCCGGCGCGGCGTTCCATCCGGATTTCCCATGTCTCACGTCGTCAGACGCCGGCCCGATGGCCGGCTGATCCTGTTGCTCGGCGCGCTGGCCGCGTGCGGGCCGATTTCCATCGACATGTATCTGCCGAGCCTGCCGACCATCGCGCAGGCCTTCGCGGTCGGCACGGGCGCCGCGCAATCGACGCTCACGAGCTTCATGTTCGGCTTTTCGATCGGCATGCTGCTGTACGGTCCGCTGTCCGATACCTATGGCCGTCGGCCGATCCTGCTTGGCGGCATCATCATGTATGCGCTCGCGAGCATCGCCTGCTCGCTGTCGGTCTCGATCGGCTCGCTGGTCGGTTTCCGCTTCGTGCAGGCGTTGGGCGCGGGCGCGGCGTCGGTGCTGGCTCGCGCGATCGCGCGCGACGCGCACGAGCCGGGCGACGCGGCGCGCGTCCTGTCGATGATCGCGATCGTCACGGCGATCGGTCCACTGCTCGCGCCGCTGATCGGCGGACAGTTGCTGCTGCTGGGCGGCTGGCGCGCCGTGTTCGTCGCGCTGACGCTGTTCGGTTCCGTGTGCGCGGTGACCGCATTCCTGAAGGTGCCGGAGACGTGGCCGCGCGAAATGCGCGCGCAGTCGGCGCTGCTGAAGTCGTTCGGCGCGTATGGCACGCTGCTGCGCGATCCGGTCGCGTGGGGACACATGTTGTGCGGCGGCATGGCGTTCGCGTCGATGTTCGCGTACATCACGGCGACGCCGTTCGTATACATCGAGTATTTCCACGTGTCCGCGCAGCACTACGGCTTCCTGTTCGCGCTGAACATCGTCGGCATCATGGTCGGCAATTACCTGAACACGCGGCTCGTCGGCCGGCTCGGGCCGGTGCCGATCATCTCGTTCGCGGCGACCGTGAGCTTCGTCGCGTCGCTGTTCGTGTCCGTCGTGTCGCTGACGGGGTGGGGCGGCTTATGGTCGATCGTGTTCGGGCTGTTCTTCGTCGTCAGCGTGGTGGGCGTGTTGTCCGCCAACTGCACGACCGATCTGATGCATCGCTATCCCGCCAACGCGGGCGCCGCGGCGGCCGTGTTCGGCGCGGTGCAGCTCGCGCTCGGCGCACTGTCGAGCCTCGCGGTCGGACTGTGGCAGGACGGCACGCCGAAGGGCATGGGTATCGTGGTCGGCGTGGCGGGCTGTCTGTGCTTTGTCGGACGCATGCTCGTGATGCGTTGGCACGGGACGAAGTCGCCGGTTGCGGCTGTGTGAGCGTGTTGTTCGGATCTCGAGGGTGAGCACTGCGCGAGCGCTGTTAAAACGGCGTGAAAACTGGATGACGATCGTGCTATTGCGGCTGTGGGCATCGGCCGACGCGTGAGTTCATCGGACGCGTCTCCGGAAAACACCTGGTGTTGCGCGCGCACCACCGTGCGTCGCGGTTTGCATTGCTATGATGAAGTCACTGTTCCTCGGAGCGGCACTCATGGCGATCAAAGACCTGATGAACGGCGCACGGCAATTTGCCGCATTCGCCGAAGCGCAACGGCTGGCCGACAGCGGCGCTTATTACGATTACACCGACATCGAATACGTGTTGCGCTTTGATCACGGTTTGACGGATGTATCGGCTCTGCTCGATAGCCAGTTGATGCATCGCGATCTGAATCGTCGTTGCGCGGATGCGCGCGAAAAGCTCGAGATGGCGGACGCGTGATGCGTGTTGCGCCGTGCGCGGGTTCGTGCTGGATGAAGCACGGCGATGAATCGCTCCGAGATTTTCACTTCTGGAGTGGTGGATGACCGATAGCACGCACGCCTCACGTTTGCCCCACACCGACAATCCGGCCGCGCTGGCGAAACCCGGCGGCCACTACAGTCATGTCGCGGTCGCGAATGGCTTCGTCTTCGTGTCCGGGCAATTGCCGATCAACGCACAAGGCGAAAAGCTCGCCGATGCGTCGTTCGACGCGCAGGCCGAACAGGTTCTGGCCAATGTGAAGGCGGCGCTCGAAAGCGTCGGCAGCAGCGTCGCGCAACTGGTGCAGGTGCGCGTGTATGTCGTCGATGTCGAACATTGGGCGAGCTTCAATCACATCTGTGCGGGCTGGGCCGGCGAGGCAAGGCCGGCGCGCTCGGTCGTGCCGGTGCCGCAGTTGCACTATGGGTTCAAGATCGAGGTTGAGGCGGTGGCGGTGGTTTAGGTCGTGATGGTGGGTACGGGGGCCGTGCCTGTTTGCAGCATAGAGGATTAATTCAGAAGTGCGGCCCATAACACTCGCGCTGTGCCTTGCAGGGTTGCAAAAAAAGCCAATTCCCGAGCATCGGCTTGTGCATTCGAGCGAGGCTCTATCGATATTCATCGATCTCGACCGTGCCGCCCATGGCTTCCATCATGGTGCGAATATCGTCGGGCACGTCAGGCACGCGGTCGCCGCTCTCGTTGTCCCAATAGCAGAAGAAGCGCATCTGCGCGCAAGTGCGCTCGATGAGTTCTCGCAAATCGGCACGGGGTAGCCCGAGGTGGCCCACCAGATAGCGAAGATGAGGCGTCAGATCGTCGCTCATTATTGCCTCCGCGCTCGAAACGATCCATGTGCCTTGCCGCCAAGGAATGCTGCTCATCATGCCGGACGGCATTAACCTGGGCTGCCCTTTGGCTCCCGCGCGAGATGGTGATACGCCAAAATAGTTCGTCCAGAATTCGGGCGGCTCGGTGTCCTGATAGATCGTGAACGCTGCGTGGGCGAGTTTGTGTTCGGGTGCCATCTCTGTTTCTCTCAGGGTGCCCAGCTATGCATGTTGTCGATGATCGCGCCTCTGAACTCGACATTCCCATCGTCGTGCCAAATAACGTTGTCGTCCCCGCGCATTCGATTGTCTTCTTTCATCATATGGATCATCCTGCCGAAGGTCTTGCGGTCATACCCCAGCATCTTCGCCGCGTAGTTTGGGTTGTTCGTGCTCTCGGCGAGTTCAACCACATCGCCGCTCAACGCATCAGGCACATACTCAAACGGCTGCGCGTCGCCGAGCAGCGTTGATGAGCCTCTATCGCCAGCCCTGGCTGCCCGCGCAGCGTTCAACCGGGTTTGCCAGGTGGCCGGATCATACTGGACGGACAAAATGGGTTCGCCGTCCGGGTGACTGCCTGTCCTCGCTACGGGATTCATTAACGGCGTGCTGCTGTACGGTGACGGAAACAGGCCATTACGCGGACCTTTAACGGCAAGCAGTTTGCCCCGGCGAATCTCTTCGAGAAGAGCAACGATCACCCACCAGCCATCGGTATCAGGGTTGCGGTCCCGTACATCATGAAAAAACAGCCAGTGACTGCCAATGAGATTCCTAATCAGTTTCCGGTCCTCCTCCCACTTCCTGCGATTCAGTGCGGCGATAGCAAGAAATTCCCGGGTCTCCGCCCTGGCCCTCTGAAGGTCTGCGGCCTTGCCGAGGCACGCCTTATAGTGCCATTCGTCGCAGATGACATAACAGGCACCCGGTGGCCGCTGGCAGAACAGCTCCACGGAGTGCATTTCAAATACGGACAGGGACATGGGTGTGTCGATGGTCTATCTGAAGTCGCTGCCGGAGTTGACAGCAGTCAGATAATTACTGTGCGACAGGCAGTCCGTACATGGGCGACCACCCAAAATCTCGACGGCTCTCGACGAAACGGAAAAAAGCGCCCGCACGAACATTGCGGCTTTTCGCGCCCGTAGCGCGGATGTTCGCGGGCAGCGACCGTACCGCTGGTCTATCAGAGCGGAGAACTGCTCCACCTCGGGCCAGAAAAACAAAAACCCCGTAAGTCACTGAACTTACGGGGTTTTTCTTGAAAGCCTGGCGGAGGCGGTGAGATTCGAACTCACGGAAGGATTGCTCCTTCGCCGGTTTTCAAGACCGGTGCCTTAAACCACTCGGCCACACCTCCAAGCCGCAAATTGTAACCTGAAAAGACTTCGCTGCCGAGTCCAGGTGACCCGCCATCACTGCGGATCTTTCAGGAACAGCGCCTGCAGGTCGTTCAGGAACGCCTGGCCGAGCGGCGTCGGCGCGATCCGTTCGTGGTCGCGTGTGATCAGCTTGCGCTGTTCCGCTTCCTGCAACGCCGGCTCGATCGTCGTAATCGACAGGCCCGTGCGCTCGATGAACCGATGCACCGGAAATCCTTCTACCAGGCGCAGCGCGTTCAGCATGAACTCGAACGGCAGATCGCGCGGCCCGACCTCATGCTCTTCCTGCACGCTTGCACCAGCCCTGGCCTGCTCGATGAACGTGGTCGGATGTTTGTAGCGCGCCTGGCGCACGATGCGATTAGGAAACGACAGCTTCGTATGCGCGCCCGCGCCGATGCCGAGATAGTCGCCGAAGCGCCAGTAGTTCAGATTGTGTTTGCTCTGCCGATGCGGCTGCGCATACGCGGACACCTCGTAGCGCCCGTAGCCGGCCTCGGCGGTGCGTTGATGAATCCAGTCCTGCATGTCTGCGGACGCGTCATCGTCGGGCAACGCGGGCGGAAACCTCGCGAATAGCGTGTTCGGTTCGAGCGTCAGGTGATACAGCGACAGATGCGGCGGCGCAAACGACAACGCCGTTTCCACGTCGGCCTGACATTCGGCGAGCGTTTGCTTGGGCAGCGCGAACATCAGGTCGAGGTTGAAGTTGTTGAACGTGGTCGCGGCGACTTCGACCGCGTGGCGTGCCTGCGCCGCGTCGTGAATGCGGCCGAGCGCCTTCAGATGCGTTTCGTTGAAACTCTGGATGCCTACCGACAGCCGGTTCACGCCGCTCGCGCGAAACTGCGCGAACTTGTCGGCTTCGAACGTGCCGGGGTTCGCTTCGAGCGTGATTTCCGCGTCGGCGTCGAGCGGCAGCAGCGCGCGAATATCCGACAGCATGCGATCGAGCCCCGCCGCCGACAGCAAACTAGGCGTGCCCCCGCCGATGAACACCGTATGCACCTGGCGGCCCCAGATCAGCGGCAAGGCCATTTCCAGGTCGGCGCGCAACGCGTCGAGGTAGTCGTTCTCCGGGAACGTCTCGCCTTTCCACTCGTGCGAATTGAAGTCGCAGTACGGGCACTTGCGCACGCACCACGGGAAATGCACGTACAGCGCAAGTGGCGGCAGCGACGTCAAACGGATGCTGCCCGGCGACGTGAACGCACTGACGACACCCTTGCCGATGTCCGCCGGCGTCGATCGGATCGGAATCACGCTTCCTCCGACAGACGCGCGAGCAGTTGCCGCAGCGCGATCGCGCGATGGCTGCTCGCGTTCTTGACCGCCGGCTCGAGTTCGGCGGCGCTCGCGTTCAGCGACGGCAGATAGAAGTACGGGTCGTAACCGAAGCCTTGCTCGCCGCGCGGCGCGTTCAGGATTTCGCCATGCCAGCGGCCTTCGGCGATCAGCGGTTCGGGATCGTCCGCGTGACGCACGAGTGCGAGCACACAGTAGTAATAGCCGCGGCGGTCGCTCACGTCCCGCAGTTCGTCGACGAGGCGCGCGTTGTTCGCCGCGTCGCTTTTCTCGCCGCCGGCGAGTTGCGCGAAGCGGGCCGAGTAGACGCCCGGCGCGCCGCGCAGCGCGCGCACGCAAAGACCCGAGTCATCGGCGAGCGCGGGCAGGCCGGTGAGCCGCGCAGCGTGACGGGCCTTCGTCAGCGCGTTTTCGACGAAGGTGGGATGCGGTTCTTCCGCTTCCGGCACGTTGAGCTCGCCCTGCGCGATCAACTCGATGCCGGCCGCGCCGAGCAGCGCCGCAAATTCGCGCAGCTTGCCCGCGTTGTTCGACGCGAGCACGACCTTTTTCAGCGGCATTCCCGACGTTACGCCGTGAGCATTGTTCCCGTCACCGTCCTGACGAACCTCATTCACTGCTGCACTCCCAGCGCCTCTTTCTGCTTCGCGATCAGCGTGCTGATGCCGTCGCTCGCGAGATCGAGCAGCGCATTCATTTCTTCGCGCGAGAACGGCACGCCTTCCGCGGTGCCCTGAATTTCGACGAAGCCGCCCGCCCCCGTCATTACGACGTTCATGTCGGTGTCGCACTGCGAGTCTTCGTCGTAGTCGAGGTCGAGCACCGGCACGCCGTCGTACACGCCGACCGAAATCGCGGCGACGTAATCCAGGATCGGCGAGCTTTCGATGCGGCCCGTGGCAAGCAATCTGGCGACCGCATCATGCGCGGCGACGAACGCGCCGGTAATGCTCGCGGTGCGTGTGCCGCCATCGGCCTGGATCACGTCGCAGTCGAGATTGAGCGTGCGCGCGCCGAGCTTCTCGAGATCGAACACCGAGCGCAGCGCGCGGCCGATCAGCCGCTGGATTTCCTGCGTGCGGCCGGTTTGTTTGCCGCGCGCGGCTTCACGGTCGCTGCGGGTATGCGTGGCGCGCGGCAGCATGCCGTATTCGGCGGTGAGCCAGCCCTGGCCGCGATCGCGCAGAAACGGCGGTACGCTCTCGCTGACGCTCGCGGTGCAGATCACCTTGGTGTCGCCGAATTCGACCAGCACCGAGCCCTCCGCATGCTTCGTGTAGTGACGCGTGATGCGCACGTCGCGCAACTGGTGGGGCTGGCGGCCGCTGGGGCGTTGGGTGTCGTTGCTCATGTCGGAATGGGTCGGGATGGGCTGGAGGAGGGCGGAGGAAAAACCCTGATTTTACCGCCGATCGGATAGGGCGGTTGCCCATACGGATGGCTGCGACAAAAATGGGATAATGCCGATTCCCCGCCCCGCGTCTCGTACACGCCGGGCGATCCGCTTCTCAGGCCATCGTCTACCGCATGGCCCCAATCGCGAGAAATACGATGATCTACAGCATGACTGGCTATGCGAGCGCCACGCGCGAACTCGTGGCAGCCTCGGGCACGGGTGGCGTCAGCGTGTCGGTCGAATTGCGCACGGTGAACTCGCGCTTTCTCGATCTGAACTTCCGCATGCCGGAAGACGTGCGCGTCGTCGAACCGACGCTGCGCGAGATGCTGATGAACAAGCTGTCGCGCGGCAAGGTCGACATTCGCGTGAATCTGCAGCGCAGCGAGCAGTCGGCGAACGCGGGCGCGATCAACCGCGACGCGCTCGCCCAACTCGCGCAGCAGGAACGCACGGTGCTCGGCACGTTTCCTGAAGCCGGCCGTCTGCGCACCGGCGAAATTCTGCGCTGGCCGGGCGTGCTCGCCGAAAGCGGCATCGCGCCCGAGACGCTGCGCGAAGCGGTGCTCGGATGCGGCAAGCAGGCGATCGCGGACCTGATCGACGTGCGCGCGCGCGAAGGCGCGCAACTCGCGACGATGCTGCTCGCCAACGTCACCGAAATGGAGACGATCGTCGTGAAGATCACCCCGCTTGTGCCCGAGCTGATTGCGCGACATCAGCAGAAAATCGTCGAGCGTTTGCAGGAAGCGCTCGGCATCGCCGCGCCGGATGCGGCCGTGACGATCGTGTCGCGCGAAGAGATCAACGAGCGGATTCGCCAGGAAGTGACGATGTACGGCATTCGCATCGACATCGCCGAAGAGCTGTCGCGCCTCACCGCGCACCTGAACGAAACGCGTCACGTGATCGAGAAGGGCGGCAAGGTCGGCAAGCGGCTCGACTTCATGATGCAGGAGCTGAACCGCGAAGCGAACACGCTCGGTTCGAAGGCGGCGGCGAAGGAACTCGCGGATTCGTCGATGACGCTGAAGCTCTTGATCGAACAGATGCGCGAGCAGGTACAGAATCTCGAATAAGGCTGGAGCACCACACATCATGACCGACCACCATCCACGCGAAACCGGCGCGGCGCGCCATTCGTACGCCGGCGCTTATCCCGGCAACCTGTTCATGGTCGTCGCGCCGTCGGGCGCGGGCAAGTCGACGCTCGTGAACGCGTTGCTCGCGAGCGACGACGCGATCCGTCTGTCGATCTCCTACACGACGCGCCCGCCGCGTCCGAAGGAGCAGGACGGCGAGCACTATCACTTCACGAGCGTCGAAGATTTCATGCAGCGTCACGACGCGGGCGAGTTTCTCGAAAGCGCGGAAGTGCACGGCAACTATTACGGCACGTCGCGCGTGTGGATCGAGGAGCAGATGAAAAACGGCCATGACGTGCTGCTCGAAATCGACTGGCAGGGTGCGCAGCAGGTGAAGAAGCAATTCAATAACGCGGTGGAGATTTTCATTCTGCCGCCGTCGCTCGAAGCGCTCGAAGAGCGTCTGAAAAAGCGCGGCCAGGACGAGCCGAACGTAATCACACGACGCTTGCTCGCGGCGGGCGGCGAGATCGCGCACGCGGCCGAAGCGGAGTACGTCGTGATCAACGAGAACTTCGATCGCGCGCTGGCGGAGTTGCAGTGCCTCGTCGGCGCGACGCGCTCGCGCTTCGCGTCGCAGTACGCGCGTCACACGCAGCTTTTCATGCAGCTCGGCATCCACCTGCCGCATGCGTGAGCGCGGCGTGGTGTCAAGCACATAAGGTAGAATAAGCAACATACTGAGAAGGAACCCAACATGGCCCGCATTACCGTCGAAGACTGCCTCAAACAGATCCCGAACCGTTTCGAACTTGCGCTTGCCGCAACCTATCGCGCGCGTCAGCTCGCTCAAGGCCACACGCCGAAAATCGAAAGCCGCGACAAGCCCACCGTCCTCGCGCTGCGTGAAATCGCATCGGGTCAGGTCGGCGTCGAAATGCTGAAGAAGGTGCCGGTCTAAGGCCCACGGATTTTTCGTTTTCGACTTGCCGGTATTCGCCACACCGGATTGCTCAACGTGCAGAACTGCGTCCAACCCTGACCGCTACCGGAGGCGACCATGAGTGCTACCCCGCCCACCGCCACGGAAGCGGAGCACGACACCGACTCGCCGTCCTCTGCACGCAAGTACATCGACGCGGTCCTCGAGCAATCGTTTCGCCATCTGTTCGGGCCGACCGCCACGCCGGAGCAGCCGCGCCGGCATGACGTCGTCTCCATCGCCAATCTGACGTCTGCGCTGTCCGGCTATCTGCAGCCGGAAGAGATCAAGGACATCAAGGCGGCGTTCCACTTCAGCGACGAAGCCCACCTCGGCCAGTATCGCCAGAGCGGCGAGCCCTACATCACGCATCCGGTCGCCGTCGCGGAAATCTGCGCGGGCTGGAATCTCGACGCCCAGGCGATCATGGCGGCGCTGCTGCACGACGTGATGGAAGACCAGGGCGTGACCAAGGCGGAGCTCGCCGAGCGCTTCGGCGCGAAGGTCGCGGAGCTGGTCGACGGGTTGTCCAAGCTGGACAAGATGGAGTTTCGCAATCGCGAGGAAGCGCAAGCGGAGAACTTCCGCAAGATGCTGCTCGCGATGGCGCGCGACGTGCGCGTGATCCTCGTGAAGCTCGCCGACCGGCTGCACAACATGCGCACGCTCGGCGCGGTGCCGTCGGAGAAACGTCGCCGTGTCGCGCGCGAAACGCTAGACATTTACGCGCCGATCGCTCACCGGCTCGGCCTGAATAATACCTATCGCGAGCTGCAGGACCTGAGTTTCGCGAACTTCAACCCGCACCGTTACGCGACACTCGAAAAAGCCGTGAAGGCGGCGCGCGGCAATCGTCGCGAGGTGGTCGGCAAGATTCTCGAATCGGTGCAGCGCGCGATTGCGGACGCGAAGCTCGACGCCGAAGTCACCGGTCGCGAGAAAACCATCTTCAGCATTTACAAGAAGATGCGCGACAAGCAGCTGTCGTTTTCGCAGGTGCTCGACGTGTATGGTTTTCGCGTGGTCGTCGAGAGCGCGCTCGAGTGTTATACCTGCATCGGCGCGTTGCATGCGCTTTTCAAGCCTGTTCCGGGCAAGTTCAAGGATTACATCGCGATCCCGAAGGTGAACGGCTATCAGTCGCTGCACACCACGCTCGTCGGCCCGTTCGGCGCACCGATCGAGTTTCAGGTGCGCACGCGCAAGATGCACGAGATCGCCGAGGCGGGCGTTGCCGCGCACTGGCTGTACAAGAACGGCAGCGCGGATCTGAACGACGTGCAGATGCGCGCACACCAGTGGCTGAAGTCGCTGCTCGACATTCAGAGCGAAGCGGGCGATTCGAGCGAATTCCTCGAGCACGTGAAGATCGACCTGTTCCCGGATGCGGTCTACGTGTTCACGCCGAAGTCGAAGATCATGGCGCTGCCGCGCGGCGCCACCGCGCTCGACTTCGCGTACTCGATCCACAGCGACCTCGGCAACCAGTGCGTCGCGGTGAAGATCAACAACGAGCTGTTGCCGTTGCGTACCGAGCTGAAGAGCGGCGACATCGTCGAAGTCATCACGGCGCCGTATTCGAAGCCGAACCCCGCATGGCTCGGCTTCGTGCGCAGCGGCAAGGCGCGCTCGGCGATCCGTCATTATCTGAAGACGATGCGTCTGAACGAGTCGGTGCAGCTCGGCGAGCGTCTCGTCGATCAGGCGTTGAAGGGCTATGGCCTTGCGCTATCGGATGTGACGCCGGAGGCGTGGGAAAAGCTCGTGCAGTGGACGGGCAACAAGAACCGTCAGGAAATTTTCGCGGACATCGGTCTCGGCCGGCGGGTCGCCGCGGTGATGGCCAAGCGCATCGAAGTGCTGATGAGCGGGCGCGACGCCGACGACGACGGCTCGCGCTCCGAGTCCGGTTCGACGCCGCACGCGCCGCCGGTCGTCATCACCGGTACCGAGGGCATGTCGGTGCAGCTGTCCGCGTGTTGCCGTCCGATTCCGGGCGACGACATCATGGGCTATATCGGCATCGGTCTCGGCATGGCGATTCATACCACCGACTGCCGCGTCGCGCAGCGTATCCACCGGCGCGATCCGGGCCGCTGGATCGACGTCGCGTGGGCGCCGCAGCCGGGGCGGCTGTTCGATGTCGCGGTCAAGGTACTGGTCAAGAACACCAAGGGCGTGTTCGCCCGCGTAGCGGCCGACATCACATCGGCGGACGCGAACATCGTCCATATCGCGATGGACGAAGATCTGTCGCAGGAATCCACGATTCTGCGCTTCGTGATCCAGGTCAGCGACCGGGTGCATCTGGCCAACGTGATGCGGCGCGTGCGCACGAATCCCGATGTGATGCGCATCACGCGTGAGCGGCCGAGCGAAGAAGGGCATCACCGCCACGACGGCGGCATGCGCATCGACCGCGAGCGCGCGGATTACTGAACGGCTTCCGGCTGGGCGTCAGCGCGGCTTGGACTGGCGCTTCACGCCAGTCAGGCATCTTTCGTGCGGCGGCTCGGGATACAACTCAAGGCAGGTCTCACCTGAACTCCAGGGGGAACGCAGATGAACGTGTCCGACCTCGCTGGCGTGGCGCTCGATTACTGGGTGGCGCGCAGCCTGCACGACTTCGTGCGCGAAATCTACTTTACCGATAGCGGCGAGACTGTTGCGATCCGCGGTAACGATCGTGGTCGTCCGTGGGACGGGCGTTTCACGCCTTCCGCGTCATGGGAGGCGGCTGCCGTTGTGCTCGAGCGCGCGATGCGGCTCGACGTGCGCGAGCAGAGCGATAAAGGCGCGGTATGCGTCGCTGAGTTCAAGGGCGGGCAACGAGCCTCGGAGGGAATGGGCGACTCGCTGCGCATTGCTTTGCTGCGGGCGTTTGTCGTGAGCCGTTTCGGCGATACCGTCGACGACGTGCTGCGCGAGCGCCAGGCACTGACCGGCATGCGGACCGAGACGATCAGCGAGCAAACGGTGGGCGGGGTCGTCGAGGACTTGCCGCACCCGGATGGGCAAATTGGGGATATCCAGTCGCCGCCGCGATGAGTGGTGGCGCACGGGCACGGCATGGTGCGCCAGAAAAAACAAAGGGCCTTCCGGTTGGAAGGCCCTTCAGAGGTGGTGCGGCTGGCAGGATTCGAACCCACGACCCCTTGGTTCGTAGCCAAGTACTCTATCCAACTGAGCTACAGCCGCACGCAAAACGGTGATGCTTACTGTAAAAACTGATGAAACCTGAGAGCTCCCTGTAAGGGCGCTCTCGAATAAGGTGGCGCGGCTGGCAGGATTCGAACCCACGACCCCTTGGTTCGTAGCCAAGTACTCTATCCAACTGAGCTACAGCCGCACACAGAAACGAGATTATAGCCAACAGATTTGAAAAACGGAAGCCCATCACGGCGATTTGTGTCGCCGGCCCGATCGTGTAACCATTTATGAGATTGTTGCTAGTTGCTGTTAATGGATGATTATGAACAAGGCCTTTGTCAAAGAGTCGAGCGAAGACAACGATGACGATCTCGACATCGCCCAGCCCGACGTGCCCGCAGGCACCAAAAACTACATGACTCCCGCCGGTCATCGGCGTATGCGTGATGAATTGCTGCATCTGATCGATGTCGAGCGGCCCGAGGTTGTCAAGCTCGTGTCGTGGGCGGCGTCGAACGGCGACCGCTCGGAGAATGGCGACTACATCTACGGCAAACGCCGTCTGCGGGAAATCGACCGGCGCATCCGATTTCTGACCAAGCGGCTCGATCTAGCCGAGGTCGTCGATAGCAGCCGGCAGGAAAACGTCGACCAGGTGTTTTTCGGCGCGACGGTCGACTATGCGACCGAGGACGGCGAAGAGCATCAGGTGACGATCGTCGGTGTCGACGAGGTCGACCTGGACATCGGGCACGTAAGCTGGATTTCGCCCATTGCGCGTGCGCTGCTGAAGGCTAAAGTCGGCGATACGGTCACGCTATTCACGCCGGCCGGTCCGCAGCCGATCGATATTCTCGACGTCAAGTATCCGCTGCCTGACAGCGGCCGCTAGGCCTCTGGCGAGGACGTGGGCTCACGTGCACGCACGCAGGCCTGCGCACAAAGCGGCAAAAACCCACGTCGGCACGGACATAAAAAAGGCGCCGCGAACGGCGCCTTCTCTACTGCCAGTCCTTGCGCAGTGCTTAGAAGCGGTGACGCAGACCTGCGGTCACAGCGACTTGCTTGTTGTTGCCCGAAGCACCGCCCACGCCATTGATGTAGGCGTTAACGATCGAGTCTTCGTTTGCTGCCTGATACACGCCTTGCAGATACACGTCGGTACGCTTGGACAATGCGTACGCGGTTTGCAGGTTGACCTGGTTCCAGTGCACGTGCGAGCTCGACAGGTTCGCGCGCGTGTACGTGTACGCGCCAGCGATGCTGATTGCCGGCGTCAGCGCGTAACGGGCGTTGGCTTCAAAGTTCTGGAACTGAGCGCTGTTGGTCGGGAAGCCGACGCCGCTCGTTATGCCCGATGCGGACGCGCTGATACCTGCCAAGCCATGCAGGTTCGTCTGCGAGTACACGAGGCCGACCGTTGCCGGGCCGAACGCGTAGTTGGCGCCTGCGCCCCACGTTTGCTGACGCTGAGCGAAGAACGTGTTGTCGCCCGACACCGCGCCACCCGAGTTGAACGCAGCGGCTGCGCTGTTCGCGCCATTGCTGTTCAGTTGCATGTACGCAGCGGCAACGTTCAGGCCGCCCCAGTTATACGACGCGCCCGCACTGTAAGCGCGGTTGTTGGCGAAGCCGGCAGCCTGGTTCGAGAAGCCGTACAAGCCGCCAAACTTGAAGCCGCCGTAGTTCGCGCTCTGGAATTTGGCCGAATTGTTGATACGGAACGAGTTGTTCAAGTTGTCGTTGTCGAACGGGTGCGCGAACTGCGTGCCGCCGTATTGCGTACCGGTCAGTGCCAGCGGGCCGACGTAGTCGACCATGCTGTCGTATTGACGGCCGAGGGTCACGGCACCGAACTGGTCGCTCGACAGACCGACGAAGGCCTGACGGCCGAACAGACGGCTGTTCTGCTTGAGCGTGCCGTCATTAATGCCGAAGCCGTTCTCCAACGTGAAGATGGCCTTCAGACCGCCGCCCAGATCTTCAGCGCCACGCAGGCCGAAACGGCTGCCGTTCACCGAGCCGCTCGTCATCGCCACGTTGGCGCCGTGCTGGTTACTACTCGGATTCGGATGCTGGTTGTTCGTATAAGTGATACCGGCGTCGATCAGGCCATATAGGGTGACGCTACTTTGCGCGTGCGCTGCCGTTACGAAAACGCCCGACAGGGCAGCGACCATGAGTGTCTTCTTCATTGATATAACTCCAAGAGCGAGAGAGGTATAAAACCCTGGCTTGGGAGACCTTCACGCGAGCGCTGCGAGAAGCGGAATCCGCGTGAGAAGCGCGTTGACCAGATCCGCGCCGGTTTCCGATTAGGCAGAGTGTAGAGAGACACTTCCGGGAGTTGGCGTTCCGATTCGCGCAATAAAGTATTACGCGAGGAGAAACGATCGTTAATCGCCATTCGAGCCTTATGGATAAAGGCTTTGCGCCGACTGGGCGGATTCGGCGTCTGAATTTTCCTAAAGTGCGTTGCTGATTCGCGACACCGAACGATGCGGAAAAACAACGGGAAGAAATGCGGGAAAACGATTGTTGTTGTGGCGGCAATAGACGATTGTTAATTGTGTGAATAATCGAACTTGCATATAACCGCTATACTGTAACTTCTGCTTTCCGAAGCAGACTTTTTCGTTGACGAAAAAGATCTCCAAACCTTTGTCAGCGCGACCCTCCAGTCGCGCTTTTTTTATGGCGGACGAGTTTCGCGAATGTCTCTAATGAGCGGGCGCAGGACCTTCCGCGTCGTCCCAGTCCGCCTGCGCGGGCACGCTCCAGTCTTCCATCACATAACGGCGCGCATCCATTGGCGAGGAGAGCAGGTTCTGCCAGTGGTCTCCGTGCCACATTGGATCGAAGTCGAAAACGGTGCATGAATCCCCGATCTGTGCGGGCTGGTCTGATATGACCTTTGCGTGCGAATGAGTGAGCCAGGTGAAGAGACGGTGAATTTCCTTGGACAGCATGGCAACCTCCTGAAGCGCATCGCTACAACTGACTTGCATCATGCGAGTGAGGCGGCGCCGCAACAAGTCGGACAAACACTTACGCAAAGATAGACTTTGTTACATTCGTATTGCATATTTTCGCAAATTTTCCCGTTTTACGGACTACGTTTATTTTCGTTCAGGTAAATTTGACGCGCCGACCTATATCCGTGTAGTTTGAAGTCTTATCTTTTTATACGCTAAACGCATATGAAAAGTTTACTTGACGGTCATTCTCTGTTCCCCGTATAACGGCAAAGCCGAATTTGATTGGCTGTTTCTGTCTTGATCAGATATAGGCAACTGAATCGGGGTTAGATCGATTCGAGGGCAACGCCCGCTTTGGATTAATCACAGAGGGAAAACAGGAAATGGAAACTGGTGTCGTCAAATGGTTCAACGATGCTAAGGGTTTTGGCTTCATCACGTCGGACGTGGGTGGCGAGGATCTGTTCGCGCACTTTTCGGAGATCCGCAGCGAGGGCTTCAAGTCGCTGAAGGAAAATCAGCGCGTGTCTTTTGAAGTCAAGACCAGCCCGAAGGGCAAGCAGGCGGCCAACATTCAGCCGCTGTAAATGCGCTGGGCTGAGCGCGCCGCCCGCCCAGTCGGGAGCGAAAAACCCTCGCCGTCGCGCGAGGGTTTTTATTTTTATCTGGATGTCTCCCAGGTCGGATCTTCGGTAACTGCGTGGTTCAACAATACGCATTATTGTCGGAAGATAATCCATCGAAACGAATTGACTACGTCTGGATTAATGGTCTGGTTTAAGCGTCTGCGGGATTTCAGCACAAAATCGACGACCCGTGCCGACGCAGTTTCCAGCTGCGCACGCGGCGCTGTCTGGATGCGCAACGTCCAACTGGTGCATACTTGCCGCAAATTCATGCGCCCGAATCCCTTGTCCCATGTCTGAACTGCTTTCGCCGGAACCGGCACTCGATGCACCCATCGTTTTCGTAGATCTCGAAACGACCGGCGGCTCCACGAGCGAGCACCGCATTACTGAGGTTGGCGTCGTCGAAGTCGGGCTGGCCGGCGTCTCGCGCTGGAGCAGCCTGATCGACCCGCAGCAGCCGATTCCGTCGTTCATCCAACAGCTGACCGGCATCACGAACGACATGGTGCGCGGCGCACCGACGTTCGAGTCGATCGCGCCCGCGTTGTTCGAGCGTTTGAACGGCAAACTGTTCGTCGCGCACAACGCGAGTTTCGATCGCGGATTTTTACGCAGCGAATTTCGTCGCGCGGGAATCGCGTTCGATCCGGACGTGCTGTGCACGGTGCGGCTGTCGCGCGCGCTGTTTCCCGGCGAAAAGCGCCACGGTCTCGATGCGCTGGTCGAACGCCATGCGCTGGTGCCGTCCGACCGCCACCGCGCGCTCGCCGACGCCGATCTGATCTGGCAGTTCTGGCAGCGTCTGCCGACGCTCGTGCCGCTGGAAGCGCTGCGCGCGCAGATCGAGCGCACGACGCGTCGCTACCGGCTCGCCGGCGACATCACCGAGGATTTGCTCGACACCGCGCCGGCTGGCTGTGGCGTGTATGCGTTTTATGGCGAAGACGATGCGCCGCTGTATGTCGGTCGCAGCGTGCGCGTGCGTCAGCGGCTGCGCTCGCATCTGACTGGCGAGCGGCGTTCGTCGAAGGATATGCGGCTAGCGCAGCTCGTGCGACGCGTCGAATGGCACGCGACTGGCGGAGAACTCGGCGCGATGCTCGCGGAGGCGCAGTGGATCGCAACGCTGCGGCCGGGCCACAACCGCTTGCCGCGCGTGACGAAGAGCGATCCCGCGAACGCGCCGTGGCCGTTCGAGGGGCCCATCGTGTTCGAGGAGCGTGAGGACGCGCAGGGTATCTTCCACGTGGTCGATCGCTGGCGCTACCTCGGACACGCGCCGTCGCTCGTTGCGGCGGCGCAGCTGCATGCGTCGACGCTGGCGGGGTCGTTCGAACTCTCGACGTACCGTATCCTGCAAAGCCATCTGGCGCGAGGCCTGCGCGTGATGCCGTTGAGCGTGTCGCGTGACAGCCCTGAGTCGAGCATCGTCGCGTGACACTTATGCGACGTGCGCGCGCCGTGGCGTTATCGGAATCAGCCGGTGGCGCCGACTCCGCCCGTCTCGCACACGTGACCTAGTGCGTGCGTCAACGCGCTCGAATGCGCAGAGTCATAGCGCGTCAGCGCCTTCCAGTTAGCCAGCGATTGCGCGACCCGCGACGGACAATCGTCCGCCGCGCGCAGCGGCTGCACGCGCGCCAGACTCGCCATCAACGATTGTGTCAGCTTGTCGAGCTGCGGTCGGGTGCTGGTTGCGAGATCGGGTGCGGGACCTTGCGGTGGCTGGGTGCGACGCCAGTTCGCGAAGAGCGCGTTCTGCACGTCTTTGCTCGCATCGATCTGATCCTGGAAGAACGCGCGGGCGAACGCCGGGTCGACGTTTGCCGCCGCGGCGCGCTTTTCCACCTCGGCGAGCAGCGCGTTTTCACGCGGCGTATCGGTGATCGGCTGGTGGTTCGCCCACTTCCAGCGTGCGACCGGTTCCGCGAGCGCAAGGCGCTGCGAAACCAGCGCGATCAGGCTCGTGAGCGCGGTGTCGTCACCGTCGGCGAGGGCGGGGGCGGGCGAGAAGGCGAAGGCGGCGGCGATGACGAGCGCGCATGACGCGCCGAAGCGATGCAAATGATTCATGAGGTGGACGTGGCCGGGCGGCCGTTGACGGAAAAACAGAAGAATAAATGATGCGCCGCAACCTGCGACCACCGGGTCGATTCACACGGATCGTCGGGGCGAAGTGGGCGAGAGAAGGACGCGCGTATGAAGGCGCTCGAGCCGCGTGGCCCAGTGCAACTGCTGTGCTCAGGCGAACTGATCCAGCGTCATGACGGAGGTGTCGGACGCGTAATGAGGACGCGAGTATTCGCTGCGCGCGAAATCGACGAGCGCGATTGCTGCGCCGCGCCAAGGAACCGTTACTTCGGATCGCACGACTTGCGTTGTTCGTCAAAGAAAGCGCGAACATGCTCGGGCAGCTCGGCTCCCAAAAACTCGACGGCCACAGGTTCCGGATCCGGGTAAAGTACTTTGTCCGGGGTCGGAATCTTCGGTGGTTTGGCATCCATGATCTTTCTCCTTTGCGAATCGATTATCGGCCTCGTTCCCTGCATCGCACCAGTGTCCGATGCGAGTCATACACACTCTGTTGCTTTAACGGCACAAGCCGACACACCAGCGGAGGGATTGAATAAAATTTATCGTCTGACTATTGCCTGCGTTTCGCGGTCTGCCTGATCCGCTTAATTGCCAGCGCGAAATCATCTCCTTCCCGCTCCTTCTGCCAGTCCCTCTCGAGCCTTGCCCAGCCTATGCTTCAGCACGACCGATCGATATTGTCGCCGCGCTGCATCTAACGTTGTTGCATGACTAGAACGTGACAAACTTGTGCATTGTCGCATCGACAGGTTTTTCGCTTTTCCTGAACTGAACGTACGCAATTTGCCGATTGCATAACTCGCCGTCTAATTCTTTGTAAACGACCCATTCCCCATCGCGTTGACCGCGCAAAACACTATTTAAAGATTTGGTCGTTAATCAACTGACTGACAGGGTTGGCAAACTCATTCCCGCATTGCTGTGACAAAAGGACCTCATTTGGTGACAAGTCATGCGCAGCGCACCGGGCCACCTATGATTGAAGCGACTACTGATGGCTCGACGTGCGCTGGCAGACGGACACGCGAGGCGCGGCGCGGACGATGAGGTTCTTCATGTTCGGGGAGAGGTCGCGATGGAAAACGCTGTCTACTGGAACGGACGTCAGGTTGGCCTCGAATGCGCCGGCAGGATCTTGTGGTTCGCGTCGGCACCCGCGCAAGCGATAGCCGCATACGGCGCGCCACGCCAGCAGCCGAGCGCACAGGCCGATACCGTCGTTGCGCGCAACCTCGCGATGCCACGGTCGTACGACCCGCTCCACGTTCCCGACCAGGCTGGCCATGCGTTGCGCCACGACGTCGCGCCGGACGCGGCGCAACGCTGACCGCAAACGGCTGTATCAGGCCCGAAGCGACTCGTCGGCGCGCCCTCGAGACCTTACCGATCAAGCGGGGTGTTAGCGCACACACCGCGTCGCGGCGAACTTATACGATGCAATTGCCGTGCTGCCGTCGGCCTCTCACCCGTTGTCGGGCGAACCGGCAACCACACCCGCATCAGTCTGCAAACAGCCGATATCGAAGGCCGGCTGCGCGAGGAGGGTAGGCCTGTCTCGCAACATCGTTGCATCAACACTATTTGCCGCTGGGAGCCGCGCATCGCGTGGCCGCACCTCTTTTACCTGGCGCTGCGTCGTGCTCACTTGCGTGATCGCCGGGCAATTCAATGCTAAAGATCTACGGCCTGACTGGGCTGCGTGCGTTCGGGGCGTTGCTCGCCGTCGTTCATCACTTTGCCGCAACGAAGGGGGCTGCCACTGGGCATTGTGCAACTCGTCGATAACTGGGTGTGGGGTGTTGACATCTTTTTCATGCTGCGCGGCTTCATCCTTGCCTATACGTATCTTCCTTCGCGAGCGACCGCGTTCGGCTGGGTCGACTATCGATCGTTTATCGTCAAGCGGTTTGCGCGCGTGTATCCGCTGTATCTGGCCACTGCGCTCCGCGATGCCAATGCGGCGGTTTCGGCAAATCTCGTACGTGGGTCGCATATGCGTGCATTGATGCGTCGGATAGCGAAGCGCAGGACGGGGCGCGATGAGGCGCCTGAAATCTATTTCCACGTCACGCATACCATGCACTAGCACTTGCGTGGCCTCGCGCGAGCAGGGAGAGGAGCTTCTGGTTTCGGCCCAGTTTGGGTCGTTCAACAAACAGGAGTTGAGTCCTGAGCTCATTGTCAACGAGCGAATCCAACATCCATCAGCGGCTCTTTTAGCGGTCGCGGTTTAAGCGCGTACAGCACCGCATCTACAGCTCGTTCCCAGATGACCAGCGCGTTCCTCCTTGCCCGTCCGCTCAGGCGACGAAGTGTAGTTGAACGAGCCAGTTTCAGCGCTACGCCGGTTGAGCACCTTTCCTTACCGGCTTCACCTGAGTGGAGCGAAAGGCCTAGTCGCGAGTGGCGCGCTGGATTGCGCCATACCTATCAATGCGCGGATCTTTGCGGCAGGCCCACGACCGTAGATCCGCGCGACAACCTGGTGCTGTACGGCGTGCATGCCGTGCAGAAAGCGATTCAGCTTTCGGTGCGCTCAAGAATCGGTATAAGCGGATACCGCACCACTCCGAATACTCCACCAAATAAGATGTGACTGGCTTGAATTCAACCGGCCTTAACTCACGATGCACCACTGGCAGCGAGCTTGACAAATAGTCTGGCTGCTTCGTTGCCATGGGACAAAGCGCGCAGTGCAAGGGAGAGCGCTAGCTGTGCGTCGTGGGAGGCCGCGCTACGATCCTGATCGAAGAGCTTGACGGCGTGGCGCATATGCTGCGCCGCCTGCGTGTGAAGCTCCACGGCCGCCGCATGATGTTTTGCCACGTCCGCGGCACTTGCGCCTGAGCCGGTCGATGGAGGCGTTATTGATGGCGTATTGGCGCTGTGCGCGCCAGCGTCGTGTGCCTGATCGATCGCATGCAACGTGTGGCCATGGGCCATCATCGCCTGATGCGCGGCGTGGACAAAGTCTTGACCGTCATCGAAATGCCGCGACGCCTCGCGGTGATGTCGCGCGGCCTGCTCGTGGTGTGACGCCGCGGCTTCGAGATGACCTTTCTTGCTGTGCTTCGTGTTCATGCCGGCTCCTGTGCAACTTCAGGACTGGTTCGGATGGCGACCGATTCGAAGACACAGTGGCGGGTCGCAACAAGATCCTAATCTACACGCCCTTGCGCCTTCTGTGGCGTTTGCGTCTCGCGGAGAATCGTCGCGCTGTGGCGATCACCGCGCGGTCAGCATCCGGAGGATTTTCTGCACGATGCGGACTCGGCCAGGAGCAATGGCCCTTCGCAAAGATCGTAATAAGGACATTGAGATGTCGGCTTCGATCAGTTAACGGTCGATCACAGACTCATTTCTGCGCGGCGCTTCCGATTCCTTGATGTGTCTCTGCCCTCTGTAATGCCCAGCAGGAAGCTGTCAAACTGCTGACTTCGGCGCGGCCCTGTCTGCGCGGCTTTCACCCCTACCCGGTAAAGTTGGCGTACTGCCAAAATCTCGCGATGCGGCTGCACGCGAACGGCGGGACGACCGGCACGAAAGCATTGCCCCGACGGTTTCCGTCGCCGGCAGCGCCCGGCGTTGAGAAACGCGCGAAAGATGCGACCATACAGCCGTGGCCGGCTGCTCGCGACGTCAAGATGCGCAACGCGATTGCGGCCGCCAGCCACACAGTGCGGGACTGCTGCGCGCTTGCCGCTATACTTCCCCCTCCACCAACGGACACGTAGCCGGCACACATGGCCACGTTCGTGCAATTCGTCTTGCAACTGGACCAGGACCTCGAAGCGCTGCTGGTCCAGCATGGGCCGTTGGCCTACGCAATCCTCGGGGCGATCGTCTTCTGCAGTGTCGGCGTACTGCCGCTCGTCATTCTGCCCGCGGACATGCTCCTGTTCCTGTCCGGCGCGCTCGCTGCCGTCGGCGTGCTGCAGCCTGTGTGGCTCGCGCCGTTGCTGGTCGCGGCCGCGGTTGCAGGAAAAGTGTTCAACTATGCGCTGGCACGTGCCGTCGCGTCGGTATGGAACCCGAAGCGCAGCGGCTGGATCGACAAGGTGACTGCGCGAACGCGCGCGCTCTACGTACGTCACGGCGCCGCGCTGCTGCTGTACTCTCCGTTCATCGCAATCGTCCGGGCGGTCGCGCCCGCGCTCGCCGGCGCGACGAAGATGCCGTTTCGCCGCTTCGTGCGCTTCGCGACCGGCGGCGCGGTGATCTGGATATGCTCACTTGCGGGTCCCGGGTATTTTTTCGGCAACGTGCCGTGGGTCCGCTCGCACCTGCCGGCTGCGATGGCGATCGTGATCGGCGCGGGTGTCGTCGCGCTCGTCGTCAGCCTGCTGTGGCGAGGACGGCGCAAGCGCCGCACCACCGACCCGACGCTACCCGACGAAAAGTCCCGCTGCGACTGACGCGGCGGCCCACAACCCGCCAGGCAGCGCTGCTCGCGAGGAAACGCATGAACCCGGGTCTGCTGAAATGCACATGTGCGGCCGTGCTCGCCACACTGCTCGGGTGGGGACTGTATGTCGGCCGCCCCGTGCTGGTGCCAATTGCGTTCGGCATCATCGCGACGTACGTGGTCTTCGGTCTCGCCAACCTGCTGCGCCGTATTCCCTACCTCGGTGCACGCCTGCGGGACGGCCTGCGCCACGCGATCGCTGCGACGCTGATGCTCTTCACGGTCTACCTGTCGGTCGACCTGCTGCTGTCCGACAGGGACCGGCTGATGGCCGTCGCGCCGAAGTACGAGGCGACGCTGCTCGTACTGTTTACGAAGTTCGCCGCGCTGCTGCACATCGAAACGGAGGCCAACTGGGCTGCGATCCGCCGCGACCTGTTAGCGAGCGTCAACGTGCAGGCGATCATAACCGCCACGCTGTCGTCGGTGTCGTCGCTGCTCGCGGCGATCATCGTCGTGCTGCTTTATGCGACGTTCTTTCTCATCGAGCACGCGAAATACCGCCGCAAGCTCGTGAACTTCGCGGGCGACTCGACGCGGATCGTGTCGGTAATCGACGAGATCAACTCGAAGATCGGTGTCTATCTCGCGATGAAGACCCTGCTCGGCGCGATCCTTGGCATCGCGAGCTGGATCTGCATGCGGCTCGTCGGACTCGAATTCGCGGAGCTTTGGGCGGTGCTGGCCGGCCTACTGAACTTCATCCCGTATGCGGGCTCGTGGATCTCGGTCGCGGTGCCGACGCTGCTCGCCGCGCTGCAGTTCGGCCAGTGGAACGCGGCGATCGTGCTGTTCATCTCGCTCACGCTCGCGAACTTCGTGGTCGGCCATCTCCTCGACCCGTGGCTGATGGGCGGCTCACTGAACCTGAGCCCCGCGGTGATCCTGATCAGTCTGGCGGTGTGGTCGTCGATCTGGGGCATCGCGGGCGCCTTCCTCGCAGTGCCGATCACCGTCGGCCTGGTCATTGCGTTTTCCACATTCGAATCGACACGTCGTTTCGCAGTTTTCCTGACGAACGATGACTAACGTTGTTCGCCTGTCGGTGACCTCCATTAATTTCAGGGATACTTCGCGCGCGTGGCGCGCGCCTCATCACTCTCATAAAGGGATGCGATGCTGGCGAACCGAGGACGTATGTCCGCCGTCGGGAGCGGGTGTTCCCTTCGCGCTACAGCTGTAGGCCGCCGCCTCGAAGGGGTTGGGCGTCGCGGGCAATCGGTGCCTCGAGGAGACAACCAAACTCGCGGGCAAAGTCGACAGAGACGCGCGCGTGGACGGCGCCCTGCTTGTCAAAGAACCGCTGGGTTCCTTCGAGAGTGAACACACCTTCATGCCAGATGTTTGGATGGATGTAGAGGCCCTGCTGTCCATCAAAGCGAAAGCACACGAACTTCTCTGGCGCTATGTCGTCCCCGGGCAGCGCCAAGGGAACGTAGAACGGGCGATGGTCGAGAGGAAAGAACAGTTGTCCACCGTCTGGGTGGTAGTTCGCGTGCCAAAGCAGCATGCGCTCCGGTACATTGGTGTTGTCGTCACCGGCTGCTTCAGGCTCCACTGCGTACGCAAGGATGTAGTTGCCGCCCACAGCCTCGTTTCGACCGTACAGAATGTCCCCGCGCCATTCGCTCACAAATGTGCCTTCGGTCGTGCCTGCCTCATCACCGGTTCCAGGGTCAATGGGCCTTGCACCTACTGCCGGCCACTGCACAATCTCGATCGAACACTCGCTCGGGTCTGCTACAAGCCTGCCGAATCCATCAAGCGTTGTGGGGGTCGCATCGACCACGGGCATTGACACGCGCCGAAGGCCAGAAGGAAGGCTGGGATTGAGGTAATCGATTTCTTGGGTCATTGCGGCAGTCTACAGGAGTAGCACGTACCGACCGCCGATGGTCGAACAAAGAGTTTGACCGCCGCTTGTCCACGTGGAAACGGCCACTGGCACAACGTCGGACCTGACGTCGGAAGTGGGTCGGCTACGGAATGTCCTGCGCCTTCCAGACAAAAGACTACCAGGTCGATATCAGAGAGACGGTCTGCGCTGTCCTTTGCAAACGACCCCACAACCACCGCACCGGCGCATTCAGGCGATTCTCGAAGAGCATCGGCGATCCGAATGAGAAGCGCGATCTGTAATGTCGTAGAGGGCTTGTTTCGCGACCTTTCGAGGAATTCTTCAAAGCTCATCGGAGACCCCACAGGATTGGAAGCTTGTTAGCGGTGGTCCGTTGACGATACGTTCCGGCGCCAGCCTTCGGTAACTGGCCGCGTTAGCTTCGGGGCGCGGCCTGTCACATCAGCCGCGTCCGGCCGTCAAGAGACATTCGATTTGCACGATCGAATGGCGGAAGTCCGGCGTGGATTTGACGCTGAATATCTGTCCACTTCTATAAAAAAATCCGCTCAATCTCTTCAAACTGGATCGCGCTCGAATGTTGGTCGTAGCGTTGCGTCGCGCGCGTCGACGCGTGAGTTTCCGCGCTTGCAACGTCATCAGGCGTCTGTTCGCGCGAAGCGTTTGCGAACAACGAGGCTAAAACTTTCTTCTAACGTCATAGTTGACGAATGCATCAATATTGGGTGTAATATCACAATACGTCCCGGGCAGGTCGACTGACGACATAGCTGGCTGGCCATTGGCAGCCGGCGATACCTGAAAGGTTCCCTTGTAGCCTAAGGCGCCTGCTGGCTGTAGTTTCCCGACTCCTCGTTGGTTCTCGTTTAAATGGATTGAACGCAAAAATGAAAAAGATTTTGATCGCCGCCGCAGTTGTTTTAAGCACTAGCGTGTTTGCAGGCGAAGCCCTCGTACCGAAGGTCTATCGCGAAATCGCCGTGGCGCCGACGAATCAGCGCGAAGCTGAAATCGCGTCGCTGTTCGATCGGTGGAATGAGGCGCTCGCAACGGGCGACGCCGACTCCGTTGCCAGGCTGTACGCACCCGATGCCGTACTGGAGCCAACGGTTTCCAATGAAGTCCGCACGACTCCCGCCAGCATCAAGGACTATTTCGTGAAGTTTCTGAAGCTGAAACCGCACGGTACGATCAACCTCCGCGAGATCCGCTTGCTGAGCGACGATTCGGCGCTGGACACGGGCGTCTATACGTTCGACATGGTGAAGAACGGCAAGCATCAGAAGGTGCATGCGCGCTATACATTCGTGTACAAGAAGGTGGATGGGGAGTGGAAAATCCTCAATCACCATTCGTCGGCGATGCCGGAGTAACACTCCATTGAACAACGGGTCCGTGCCAGGCGATCAGATCTGAATGGCTGAGCGCGTTAGACGCCTCACGCCAATTGCTGCCGCGCATGCTTCACTCGCAGAATCGAGGGGAATTTCGGCCGCCGCCCCTCATAGATCAAATGAACCTGTCAACTGGCGATTGAGTCCGGCTAGCCCCTCGAGAAGAATTTAAGTTCAACGAATTCCAGGCGCCGCTCCGCCCTGTCGCCAGAATTCTGGATTGACACAATTAATTTGCACTACAAACCTCATGGCGGCCTCCGGAAACTTTCTCGAAGTCGACGCGCTCAGGATCGGCCTCCACACGGTCAGGCTGCTTGCCCGCGTCGATACCGATACGCGGCACGATGTCGTGGCTACGCTGAGAGCTGCCTAAAAGCGAGGCCAGCGATCCGGCCGGCGGCAACACCAACCGCGTGCGTTCCAGAGTCCGTTCCATCGCCATTCAAAGCGAACACATGCCACATTCAGTTGAAATCGCCGGCACAGTCATCTTCGGACTGGCCCTGCTCCATACGCTCCTTGCGAAACGCTTCGAGGTTCTGGCCCACCGGCACCCGCACCACGCGGGCCTGTTTCACTTTCTCGGCGAAGTGGAAGTCGTCTTCGGCCTCTGGGCCCTGATCCTGTGTCTGGCTATCGTCGCGCTGGCCGGTTCTGCGCAGGCCGTGGCCTATGCTGAATCGCGCTCCTTCACCGAAGCCCTGTTTGTCTTCGTGATCATGGTGATCGCCGCGAGCCGGCCCATTCTCGACGCGGTCACGACGCTCGTGTCGCACATCGCGCGTGTCCTTCCCGTCAAGACGGAAACAGGCGTCATCTGGCTTTCCCTGACCCTCGTTCCGTTGCTCGGCTCGTTCATCACGGAGCCGGCCGCAATGACGCTGGCAGCGCTGATCCTGCGAGACCGGCTTTTCAGGTCGCCGATCGCCGAACACTGGAAATATCTCACGCTCGCAGTGCTGTTTGTCAACGTGTCGGTCGGCGGCATGCTGACCGCCTATGCCGCGCCTCCGGTGCTGATGGTTGCCGCCGCCTGGGGATGGGACAGCGCGTTTATGGCGGCGCAGTTTGGCTGGAAGGCGGCCATCGCCGTGCTGGTCAACGCAACAGGCCTGCTGCTTTTCATGCACCGCAAGCTCCCGAAGCACGCAGAGCGCAACGACGCGCCCGCCGCCGCGGTTCCCGTTCCGACGGGCGTCACGCTGATACACACCGGCTTTCTCGTCGCGGTGGTGCTGTCGGCCCATCACCCGGTTATCTTCATCGGCCTCCTGCTTTTCTTTTTGGGCTTCACGCAGGCATACGAGCAGTACCAGTCGCCGCTGATGTTGCGCGAGAGCCTGCTGGTAGCATTCTTTCTCGGAGGCCTGGTCGTGCTCGGGGGTTTGCAGCGATGGTGGCTGCAGCCGGTCGTCGCATCGCTCGATGCTTACGCACTTTATGCCGGCGCGCTTGGCCTGACGGCGATCATGGACAACGCGGCGATTACCTATCTCGGCTCGCTGATCGCGGGCCTTCCGGACCAGGCGAAGTACATGCTGCTGGCCGGCGCAGTCGCCGGAGGCGGTCTCACAGTGATCGCCAACGCGCCGAATCCCGCAGGACTCGCCATCGTGCACAAGGGATTCCATGATGAGTCAGTCAGCCTGCTCGGCCTGTTGCTCGCTGCCGTCGTGCCGACGTGCGTCGTCTCGGCAACGCTGCTTTTGCTGTAGGCTGCCGCATCGCTGTCCGGCAGTGCGCCCAACTGGGTGCGATTCGATGGCGCGCAGTCGCAGGACGCCGGGCCACGATGAATAACGTCTTGCGGCGATAACCAACACCGGCCTGGATTTTGCACGAGACCACCACGACTGCGCAGGTCGCGGCCAGCGGCATGACGAACGCGCGTGACGGCAGCCTGCACTTAGCCGCGCAGACCGGCATTCCATCCCCCTTCCAGTATTAGCGACAGTTTCATTGCATCTTGCGCCGGGGCGAATTCGTTTCGCTCCGGCGTTTCGTCGTTTGTAATTGCTTTGCGCCGCGAGGTACCCCGATGACGTTGCAGATGCAGAAAGTATCTGTTGGGTGAAAGGGTATTGTAATGATGCGTTAAACCGATAAACTGGCTTCAACGACTAAGCACACAGGCTTCCGCCCCGGCGGTCGTTGTTTCGCTAACCCAGTATTTTCTGTTTCTGAAATTTAAATTGGAGAATTAACCATGTCTAAAACATTCATTCCGGTTATCGCACTCGTTTCGGTCCTCGCGCTGCCCACGATGGCATCCGCTAGCAGCAACGGCCCCCTCACTCGTGAGCAGGTGCGCGCGGAACTGGTCCAGTTGCAGCAGGCGGGCTACGACCGCAACCACGGTGACGCGCACTACCCCACGCACCTCCAGGGCGCGCTGAAAAGCGTGGCGGCTCAGCAGGCACTCAGTGGCCACGGTGGCGTGAAATCGGGCTCGGCCGCTTCCGGCGCACCGACCCAGGTGGCCTCGGATCATTCGATCTACAAAGGAAGTTAATGGGCTATCAGCCGGATGGCCGGGCGCTTTCAACTGCCCGGCCCGGTGAGCTCCGGCGAGCGGCATCGTCGCCGCTTCATCGTCTGCAACCGGGCCTGCATTCAGCCGCGCAGACCGGCATTCCATCCCCTTCCAGTATTAGCGTTTCATTGCATTTTTGCGCCGGTGCGAATTCGTCATTCGCTCCGGCGTTTTGTCGTTTGTAATTGCTTTGCGCCCACTGGGGTGACGTTGCAGACGCGACAAGTATTTATTGGGTGAAAGGGTATTGTAATGGCGCGTTAAACCGATAAACTGGCTTCAACGACTAAGCACACAGGCTTCCGCCCCCGGCGGTCGTTGTTTCGCTAACCCGTCTTTTCTTTCTGTTTCTGATGGAGGTCTCATGCAAGTCCTGTTCAAGTCCTGCGACATTGAAGCTGCACGCTTGCGTAGCTTCGCGCGCCAACGCACCCAGTTTGTGTTCCGCCGGATGGCCTGGCTGGTTTCCCGGGCCACCGTCAATCTCTCCGACGTCAACGGCCCGCGCCGCGGACTCGATAAGCGTTGCCAGGTGCAGGTGCAGGTGCCCGGTGCGAATCCGGTCGTGGTGACGTCGATTGCGAAAGACTGGCGCGGCGCCCTCGATCTCGCGCTTGCCCGCGCCGTTTCTTCGATCGTCCGCAGGCGCCAGGCGCGCCTCGCGAAGCGCCGCGCGAGTCAACGCGAGTGCACCTGGAGCGCTGAGCCTGATGCCGTCTAAGCAAGCCATGCATGCACGGCTACGGTGGCATCGTACGAGCGGTATTGCTCGCTATTTGCGGTCCGCGATGGAAAGACGCGTTCGGGCGACCTTCGCGAGTTTCTGTCCTACACGAAAGAGATTCTTATGTATTCGCACACAATCAATCAGTTGCGACGCCTTGCGCGTGTCGTGACGCGCGGTACCGCTGTACTGGCCATGGCGCTAGTGCTCGTCGCGGGCACTGTCGCATCCAACCATGCCGAAGCGAAGCGTATTGGCGGTGGTAGTAGTGTCGGCCGCCAGTCGCAGACGGCGTCGCCGTCCGGGCAAGGTCAACGGAGCCAGCAAGCTCAACCGGCGCAGCAGGCCGCGCCGGCGGCCGCTGCCGCGAAGCCAGCCAACCGCTGGATGGGCCCGCTCGCCGGCCTGGCCGCAGGACTCGGCATTGCCGCGCTGATGTCGTCGTTGGGGCTGGGTGAAGGGCTGGCCCAGATGCTGTCGAACGTAGTGGTGATCGGCCTCGTAATTGTCGCCGGCATCATGCTGTTCCGCTTCATTGCCAACCGGCGCCGTCCGGATCTCGCTTATGGGCACGACGCGGCGAACGGGCAGCGCATGAACGGCTCCTGGCTCATGAATCAGAGCGGGCAGGCGGCGCCTGAGACGAATTTCGGTGCCTGGCCGCGCACAGCGATGAATCCCGCCGCAGCGGCACAAACAACGACAGTGCCGGGGCTGCCTGTCGGGCTCGATCAGGCGGTCTTGCTGGCATCGGCCAGGACCTTGTTCCTGCGTCTGCAATGCGCCTGGGACCAGAACGAACAAGGCGACCTTTTCGAGCTGACAACCCCGGAAATGTTCGCGGTGATCAAGCGGGACCTGGAAGATCGGGGCAACCAGCCGAGCCATACGGAAATCACGCAGCTGGACGTGCAATTGTTGAGCACGGAACACAACGGCAGCGAAACGCTGGTTAGCCTTCGCTTTCACGGCCAGATGCGGGAAGACGAGGACGCGCAGACGGCGCAACCGTTTGAGGAGGTTTGGAACATCGTGGGCCACGGGCATGGCGACCCGGCCTGGCGACTGGCGGGGATACAGCAGATTGGCCGTTAGCATCGAGCGCGGTCGGAACCGGCAGCGGCTCGCTGCCGGTTAGCCCACAAGCGCTATTGCGCGACTCGCAAACGGCAAAAAGACCAAAATCCGACGTCACACAAATCTGGGACTCATTTTATGCGCCGAGACTACTTTTCTCTTTGCCTGGCCACTGTCACGATGACATGCCTGCTAAGCGCTTGCGCGGCCTCGCCGCCCAGCAGCCCGTCACCCGTTGTCGGTGCAGATCGCGATGCACATGGTTGTATTGGTTCGGCTGGGTATTCCTGGTGTGAATCCACGCACCAATGCGAACGTCCTTGGGAACTCGCCAGGCAGAAGGGTTTCGCGCTCTCCGCAGAACAGTTTGCTCACTACTGCACGACTGGATCAGCCGATTGATCAATGACTTCAATGCACGGACGCGTCAACGATGGCCTCGGGCGAGCAGCGTGCATGCTCGATAGAAATCGGCTTGGCCCCACTTGTCGGCACTGGCAGATTTCCTGATTATGCCGGCAGAAGGCTGTGTCGCATCCCCATCTCAAGGCGGCCATTCGGCCGACGGACAAGCAAACGGCAGAGCAGGGTCGAACTCGGCCAGATGCACCAGGCTAGGCTCGGCCGACAGTTCGTGAAATATTCGAGAACCTGGCCGTCCGAAAACACATCTAGTTGACGTGAAATGCCTACACAGCGCCTACACAGACGCCAGAAAACAAAAAGCCCAGTCGCGAGGACTGGGCTTTTTGCTTGAAACTTGATGGTGCCGGAAAGAGGAATCGAACCCCCGACCTTCGCATTACGAATGCGCTGCTCTACCGTCTGAGCTATTCCGGCATCAGGAGAAACGAAATTATAGGGACTACTTTAGTGCCTTGACAAGCCCCTTGAGGCATTTTTTTCTTTCGAGATCACTTCTTCGCTTCGAGGTGATAGCGGGTCACGCGATCGACCTCGTTCTTCGAGCCGAGGAACACCGCGACGCGCTCGTGCAGGCTCTTCGGCTGGACGTCGAGAATGCGCTTCTCGCCGTTGGTTGCGGCGCCGCCCGCCTGCTCGACGATGAACGCCATCGGATTCGCTTCGTACATCAGACGCAGCTTGCCCGGCTTGTCCGGCGTGCGCTTGTCGGCCGGGTACATGAAGATGCCGCCGCGACTCAGGATGCGATGCACGTCGGAGACCATCGACGCGATCCAGCGCATGTTGAAGTCGGCCTGACGCGAACCTTCCTTGCCCGCTTTCAGCTCGCCGATGTATTGCTGAACCGGCGGATACCAGTGGCGTTCGTTCGACGCGTTGATCGCGTACTCGCGCGTTTCGACGGGAATGCGCATGTCGCTTTGCGTGAGCACCCACGAGCCGAGCTCGCGATCGAGCGTGAAGCAGTTCACGCCGTTACCGGTGGTCAGCACGAGCACCGTTTGCGGGCCGTACACCGCATAGCCCGCGGCGACCTGCTGCGTGCCCGGCTGCAGGAACGATTGCTCGGTGGCCTGATGGCCGTCCGGGCAGCGCAGCACCGAGAAGATCGTACCGATCGACACGTTCACGTCGATATTCGACGAGCCGTCGAGCGGATCGAACACGAGCAGATATTCGCCCTTCGGATAGTTGGCCGGAATCGGGAAGAATTGTTCCATTTCCTCGGAGGCCATGCCCGCGAGGTTGCCGCCCCATTCGTTCGCCTCGAGCAGAATTTCGTTCGAGAGGATGTCGAGCTTCTTCTGCACTTCGCCTTGGACGTTTTCGCTGCCCGCCGAGCCGAGCGCATCGCCGAGCGCGCCCTTGCTGACGTGGTAGCTGATCGCCTTGCACGCGCGCGCGACGACTTCGATCAGCAGGCGCAGGTCGGCGGGCAGGTTGTTGGTTTCGCGCTGCTGCTCGATCAGGTACTTCGTGAGAGTGGTACGACGTTGCAAAGACATTGCTGTACTCCGGAAGGCTAGAAGAATGATGGGATTTTAACCGCTCGTTTGTGTCGGCTCCGTGCTTTTGGTTGCACGGCCGGCTTCAGGTCTTGCGGCGCGCCTTGGCCGAGACGGTTCCGCTGACGCTGGCCGCGAGGGCCGCGGCCCGGGCGTGTCCGGCCGGCACGCGGGGCAGTTTCGGGCGCTCGGCGCGCGGCATCGGTTCGATTTCCCGTTCGATCTGCTCGCCGGCGGCGGCGGTGGCGACACGCAGGTCGTAGGCGATTTGCAGATTGAGCCAAAACTGCGCGCTGGCGCCGAAGTAGCGCTCGAGCCGCAGCGCGGTATCGGCGGAGATTGCGCGGCGGCCGCGCACGACGTCGTTGATGCGCGGCGCCGACACCCGCAGCGCGAGCGCGAGCGCGTTGACGGACATGCCGAGCGGCTCGAGGAACTCGCTGCGCAGAATTTCGCCCGGATGGATCTCGGCAATGGCCGCGCCCGTATCGATGTCGGAGAAATCGATCCTGTTGAGCGCGGAGCGTTTGATGACCATGTCGGTCTCCCAGTAGTCATTGATCGTCGATGATCTCGACATTCAGCGCGTCCTCGCCGACGAAGGGAAAACAGAGGCGCCACTGCGCATTGATGCGGATGCTCCATTGCCCGCTGCGCTGGCCTTGTCTGCGAACGTCGTGATCATCGAATCGTATAACGTACCGCGTTAAATGTAAACCATCAAACCTGTTCAAACCTGTACATATACTTTCTGCCCGGCGAGGTCCGATTAACAGTCGGCCAAACGGCTAACGGCGCGACACGAGCGCGTGAACGCAGCTGAAAACAACGCGAAAAAAAGCCGGCAACGCGTGCCGGCTTTCCGATGTGACTCGGGAACTCAGAGAGGCATCACGCCAACGCCTTCTCGACGATCTCGCGCACGTCGCGCGACTTGACCTGTGCGGCCACTTTCTCGAGCGCCGCGCGCATGCTGTCGCGCAGCGCCGGCGTGAAGCGTCGCCACAGTTCGAGCGAGCGCGCGAGGCGCGCGGCCACCTGCGGATTGAGCGCGTCGAGCGCGATCACCTGCTCGGCCCAGAATGCGTAGCCGGAGCCATCTGCCGCGTGGAACTGCGCGGGGTTGGCCGCGCAGAAGCTGAAAATCAGCGAACGCGCCCGGTTCGGGTTCTTCAGGTTGAAGGCCGGATGCGTCATCAGCTTGCGCACCGTATCGATCACCGGATGTCGTGCGCCGCCGCGCTGGGTGGCCTGCAACGCGAACCATTTGTCGATGACGAGCGGCTCCTTCTCGAAGCGTCGATAGAAGTCGTCGAGCGCGTGCTGCGCCTCGGGGCTGCCGCCTTGCGGCGCGGCCGCGTTGAGCAGGGCCGACAGCGCGGCCGCGCGGTCGGTCATGTTGTTCGCGGTTTCATATTGCGCGGCCGCGAGACGCACGGCGTCCGCGGAGTCGTCGAGTTCGGTCAGATACGACAGCGCCAGATTCTTCAGCGCGCGATGACCGGCGGCCTCGGGCGTCGTTTCATAGGCGCCCGGCGTGCGATGCTGCTCGTAGACCTTCAGCCAGTCGTCACGCAGCACATTCGCGAGGCGCTTGCGCACGAACTGCCGTGCCGCGTGCACAGCGGCCGGATTCGATTCGGCCATCTGCTCGGCGAGATACGCTTCGGACGGCAGCATCAGTGCGAGCTCGCGGAACGCCGGCGACAGCGTCTCGTCGGTCAAAACGCGCGCGAACGCGGCGACCACCGAGTCGTCGAACTGCAGCGCCGCGCCCGTGGCCGCGCGCGCGGCCAGCGCGAGCAACTCGCGCGTGGCAAGCCGCTGGCCGGCTTCCCAGCGGTTGAACGGATCGCTGTCGTGCGCGAGCAGGAACGCGAGCTGTTCGCCCGTGTAGTCGTATTCGACGATCACCGGCGCCGAGAAATTGCGCAGCAGCGACGGCAGCGGTTCCTGCCCGACGTTGACGAACGTGAAGGTCTGCTCGGTCTGCGTGAATTCGAGCACGCGCGTGGTCGACTCCGACGCCTTCGCCTCGCCGTCGAGCTGCAGCGGCAGATCGCGGCCGTCCTTGCCGATCAGACCGATCGCGAACGGAATCAGCAGCGGCCCCTTCTGCGTTTCGCGCGCGGCCGGCACGGCATCGCCGTAGCCCTGGCGCAGTGTCACGCTGTAGCGCTGCTGCGCGGCGTCGTAGCGCGTGCGCACCGACACGCGCGGCGTGCCGGCCTGGCTATACCAGCGCTCGAACTGCGCGAGGTCGCGGCCGTTCGCGTCGGCGAGCGCGTGACGGAAGTCGTCGCAGGTCACGGCCTGGCCGTCGTGACGCTTGAAGTACAGGTCCATGCCGTGGCGAAAGCCGTCGCGGCCGAACAGCGTCTGATACATCCGCACGACTTCCGAGCCTTTCTCGTAGACGGTCATCGTGTAGAAGTTGTTGATCTCGACGTAGCTTTCCGGGCGCACCGGATGCGCCATCGGGCCCGCGTCCTCGGCGAACTGCATCTGGCGCAGCACCCGCACGTCCTCGATGCGCTTGGTCGCGCGCGCGGCTTCGTCGGTGGCGCCGCCCGCCATGTCGGCCGAGAACTCCTGGTCGCGGAACACCGTCAGGCCTTCCTTCAGGCTCAGCTGGAACCAGTCGCGGCACGTCACGCGATTGCCGGTCCAGTTGTGGAAGTACTCGTGACCGACCACCGCCTCGATGTTCGAGAAGTCGGTGTCGGTGGCCGTTTCGGGGTTCGCGAGCACGTACTTCGTGTTGAAGATGTTGAGCCCCTTGTTCTCCATCGCGCCCATGTTGAAGTCGCTGACCGCGACGATCATGAAGCGGTCCAGATCGAGCTCGAGCCCGAAGCGCTGTTCGTCCCAGCGGATCGAGTGGATCAGCGAATCCATCGCGTGACGGGTCTTGTCGAGATCGTGCGGCTCGACCCAGACCTGCAGCAGCTTTTCCTTGCCTGAGCCGGTCTTCACGCGTTCTTCGAGCGCGACGAGCTTGCCCGCGACGAGCGCGAACAGATAGCTCGGCTTCCTGAACGGGTCTTCCCAGCGCGCGAAATGGCGGCCGTCGGGCAACTCGCCTTGTTCGAGAAGATTGCCGTTCGACAGCAGCACCGGATAGTCGGCCTTGCTCGCGCGCAGCGTGACCGTGAAGCTCGCCATCACGTCGGGGCGGTCAAGGAAATAGGTGATGCGGCGAAAGCCCTCGGCCTCGCACTGCGTGAAGAAGTTGCCGCTCGACACATACAGCCCCGACAGCGTGGTGTTTTCCGCGGGATTGCAGATGCTGGTGAGGGTCAGCTCGAAGCTGTCCGGCACCTCGTCGAGCAGCAGGCCGTGCTCGTGGGGGTGCGCGTTCGGGAATGGCTTGCCGTCGATCGCGGCGCTGACGAACTCCAGTTGCTCGCCCATCAATTCGAGATGCGCGGCGCGCGACGCATCCGGGTTGCGGCGAACACGCATCGTGTTCCTGACGACCGTGCGTTCTGGGACCAGATCGAACTCCAGCGCGACGGTGTCGATCAGGAAGGCGGGCGGCGCGTAATCGGCGCGGCGGATCACATTGGGCGTTGCGGTATCGGCCATGGCGTTCTGTGGTGGTGTACTCGAGCGGTCGGGCGCGCAAACGGCGCGCGAGCCGGGCTTGGTCGAGTCATTGTACAAAGCCTCGGGCAATCGTGCGGAAGGGAAGGGGGCCGAGTCTCGGCGCCGGGTAGCGCTGCCGCTTTCGACGGACAGGGGAAGAACCTTTTACCGGCTGGCGAGGTCAGCGTATTATCGGGCGCCGCGCGTGGCGGAGCGCCGGCATCGTCCGCCGGGCAGCGGATCGCGCGACGGAATAATCTCGACTGAAGCAGAGTTTTAACTGAAGCAGAATAGATGCAATCAGAGGCATCGAGGCAGACCATGAACATCGATCGATGGACCCGCCGCGTCGCGCTGCTGTTCGTCGCGCTGACGGCGCTGCTGTCCGGCTGTACGACCTACGTGACCACGCAGGTCACCGCGTTCTCGGACTGGAGCGGAAGCGAGGCGACGCGCACCTATGCGTTCACGCGGCACGAGGATCAGAAGAACAATCTCGAGCTGAGCGCGTACGAGCGGATCGTTGCGAACGAGCTCGCCTTGCACGCGTTCCGCGAAGTCTCGCACGACGACGCGCGCTATCTGGTCGAGCTCGCCTATGGCATCCGCTCGGACATCGTGACCGTCGCGCAGCCGGTCTACTACAACCCGTGGCCCGGTCCTTACTGGGGCCGGCCGTTCGATATGTGGGGACCGTGGGGGCCTTTCCCGGCGACGTACGTGAACCAGAGCTATCCGGTGTTCACGCATCTGCTCGGCATCCGGATCACCGAGCGCGCGAGCGGCCGGGAGGTCTACAACGTCACGGCGCGCAATGTCGGCGAGGAGTCGTCGCTGGTGCGGGCAATGCCATATCTGGCGCGTAGCGCGCTGGCTGATTTCCCGCTGGCCAACGGCGCGGTGCACACCGTGAAGATTCCGCTCGGCGGCGGTGGCGGCGCGGACGCCAACGAAGTGTCGCTGCCGGCGGCCACGCCCCCCGCGGGCGCGGCGTCGGCGCCGAAGGCCGCGCAGTAGCTCAGACCCCGACCCCGAACAACGCCATCGCGCCCAGCACGACGAACATCACCGCGGCGATGCCGTGCACGAGCCTGGTCGGCAGACGATGCGCGAAGCGGTCGCCGAGCAGGATCGCCGGCACGTTCGCGATCATCATGCCGAGCGTCGTGCCGGCCACCACGCCGAAGAAATCGTGAAAGCGCGCGGCGAGGGCGACCGTCGCAATCTGTGTCTTGTCGCCCATTTCCGCGAGGAAGAACGTGACGACCGTCGCGCCGAACACCCCGAAGTGCGTGCGGTTCGTGTTGGCTTCCTCGTCGTCGAGCTTGTCGGGCACGAGAATCCACAGCCCCATGCCGATAAACGATGCCGCCAGCGCCCAGCGCATGATGGTCGGCGTCAGCATCGAGCCGAGCCACGCGCCGAGCGCGCCGGCTCCCGCGTGATTGATCAGCGTCGCCGTGAGCACGCCGAGAATGATCGGCACGGGCTTGCGATAGCGCGCGGCCAGCACGAGCGAGAGCAGTTGCGTCTTGTCGCCGATCTCGGCGAGCGCGACCGCTCCGGTCGAAATCAGAAAAGCTTGATTCACGTTGAATGGATTCCTCGGGCCGAAGATGAACGAGCGACGACCCACGACACGCCGGGCCCTGTTGCGGCGCGTGTGGATCATCGGTCTCGCCAGGCCAGAGGCTGCGACTGCCATGGCCGTGCAGGCCAAGTCTGTTGACAGGCGCCCCCGCGAACCACACGTGCGACGCACCGGCGAAGCGGTGCGGACGTGCCGCGGGGCGGCTACTCCCCAATGAGGGCCGGAGTATAGCAGGCGCGGGCGCATCGTTGCCACGAATGTTGTTTGCACGGACGACGCGGCGTCGGTGTCTTCGCTCTGCGGTGCATTCGAAGAAAGACGAATGAAAGGTTTTTCGTCGGTTCCGGCGGCATTGTCGCGCCAGCGCCGACGCACGAGATCGCCTTCCGGTGCGGCGTCGCGGCCGATATTGTCAAATCGTCTAACAATGTGTTGCGTGACAGACGCGGATACAGATGGATACGTCTTTCCTCGCCGATCTGATTCAAAATACCCGGTACTATTCGGCCACAAAAGGAGCCCGAGCCGCTATCCACTACACCGATTGTCAGGGGCGCCTGACAAATCGGGTCCGATCGCCGGTGCTGCATTCCCTGACAGGCAGACTGGTCGGTCCCGGGTTGGAACTTCCCGATCCGCGCGGCGGCGCTCGCCGTGACGGCTGTGTATTCCGTCAGGCGCTTGAGCCCCTTCCCCGTTTCCACGCGCGAACACCAATATGCCCGATCTGCACTGGACCATTCCGGTCGGTCGCTGGTCTAGCTGGCCGGCTACCTCGTCTGCCGCACCCGATATCGGCTTCATCGAGCCGATCGTGCGGCGGCGTCTCAGCACGCTGTCCAAGGTGGCGCTCAAGGTCGCGCACGACTGCGTCGCGCAGGAACCCGCGCGCGTGGTGTTCGCTTCGCGGCACGGGGAGTTGCGGCGTACCACCGACATCCTGCGCAGCATCAGCGCCGGCGAGCCGGTATCGCCGACCGCCTTCAGCCTGTCGGTGTTGAACGCGATGACCGGCGTGTTCGGGATTGCGCGCGGCGACCGCTCGGCCGCGAGCGCGGTATCGGCTGGAGCGCAGACGCTCGGCTATGCACTGCTCGAAGCGTACGCGCAATACGCGACGCAACCGGATGCGCCGGTGCTGCTCGTGTATGCCGACGAACCGGCCGATCTCGCGTACGGCACGATCGAAGACGAAGTGCACGGCGGTGCGATCGCGGTGTTGCTCGACAAAGATGCGTCGGCTGGGCACGTTGTTTGCTCTTTGACCCGCGCTGACGAGGAGGTGGCCGAGCGACGCGGCGAGCCGCGATCCGCGTTGAGCGACGCCCCGAGCTTTCCGACCCAGAGCGAGGCGCTGCTGCACTGCCTCGAAACCGGCCAGCCCGCGCGCTGGCAGCGCGCGGGCGCGCTGTGGCACTGGAGGTGGGATGAGCGCGCGGCTTGATTACGCGTGGCGTTTTTGCGCGACTGGCCTTGCTTTCGTCGCGTTCGGCGTGTGCGGCGTGCTGTTTTCGGTACTCGTGTTTCCGCTCGCGTGGCTGTGGCCGCATCGCGCGTCGCGGCAGCGCGCGGTGACCGTCGTGATTCACCGGTTTTTCCGCGCGCTCGTCGCGGTGCTGCGCGGTCTCGGCGTGATGGAACTCGAAGTGTCCGGCGCCGAGGCGTTGCGCGCGGGCGGGCCGGCGATCGTCGTCGCGAATCACCCGACTTACCTCGACGTGATGGTTCTGTTGTCGTTGACGCCGCGCGCGTGCTGCGTCGTGAAGCACGCGCACTGGCACAACCCGTGTTTCTGGGGCATCGTGCGCGCGGCCGAATACGTGAGCAACGCGGACGCGATCGCGCTCGTCGAGGCCGGCGCGAAGCAGCTCGCGGCCGGCTATACGATGATCATTTTTCCGGAAGGCACGCGCAGCCCGGCGCCGAACCGGCTGCACGCGTTCTCGCGCGGATTCGCGCACATGGCGCTGAAGGCCGGCGCGCCGATCGTGCCGGTATTGATGGATTGCGATCCGCCCGCGTTCACGCGGCAGATGCGCTGGTACGACGTGCCGGCGCGCGCTTTCCGGATGCGCGTGAACGTGCTCGCGCCGCTTGGCGTGGGCGAGCTGGCCGCGCACGACACCACCGCGGCCATCGCGGCGCGCAGCGTGACGAATGCCGTAGAAGCCCACATTACCCAGCACCTGTTCGACTATGGATTCTTTAAAACTGGAAATTAAACAGCTTCTGATCGAAGCCCTCGATCTCGAAGACCTGAGCCCCGCCGATATCGACGACGACGCCTCGTTGTTCGGTTCCGACGGCATCGGTCTCGATTCGATCGACGCGCTCGAAATCGGCATCGTGCTGCGCAAACAATACCAATTGACCATCGTGGCGAACGACGAACGCACCCGCGAGCACTTTCGCTCGATCAACACGCTTGCCGCGTTGGTCGAGAGTCAGCGCGAAGCGGCGCACGCTGCGAACGAAACCGCAAGGAAGGGGGTTTAATCGTGACCGAGACTGAGATTCTTGAGCGCATCCGCGCGATCTTTCAGGAAAACTTCGCGATCGAGCCGCAGCGCGTGACGCCCGACGCTCACCTGTTCGAAGACCTCGATCTCGACAGCATCGACGCGGTCGATCTCGCGATCAAGCTGCAGGAGCTGACCGGCCGCCGCATCAAGCCGGAGAACTTCAAATCCGTGCGCACGGTCGGCGACGTGATCGGCGCGGTCGAATCGCTGCTCGCGGCGCAAGGCTGATGCCGGTCGCGCACCCGCGCACGCAGATGTCGCAGCCACGTCCCGCCGCAAGCGAATCCGGCGCGCGGCCTCACTGGAGCAGGACCGTCCTGCAGGTGCTGCTGAAACTCGCTTATCCCGCGCTGATCTTGTGCGCATGGCGCTGGGACGCGCCGCGTCTCGTCGGCGGCATGCTGCTGGTGACTTTATGGCTGCAGCGCTGGGCCGGCGGCGGTCCGGTTGCGATGTCGCTGCGGCAGCTTTCCACGCTCGACTGGAGCGTGGTGGCGATGCTGAGCTGCACATCGGCGACGATCGTCGTCACCGATAGCGAGCTGCTGCTGCGCTTCTATCCGTCGCTCGTCAATCTCGGTTTGCTGATCGCGTTCGGCGCGACGCTCGTGCGCGGGCCGTCGATGATCGAAAAATTCGCGCGCCTCGGCAGTCCTGATCTGCCGCCGGGTGCGGTGCGCTATACGCGGCGCGTGACTCAGGTCTGGTGCGTTTTCTTCGTGCTGAACGGCGCGTTTTCCGTCTACACCGCGCTCTATTGGAGCCGCGCGGCCTGGTCGCTGTACAACGGCGCGATCGCCTACGGACTGATCGGCGCGCTGCTGGCGGGCGAATACGTATGGCGACGTCTGTTCGTGCTGCCGCGCGCCGCGCGAGCGGATTCGGAGGCCGCCTGATGCTCGCGTTGCACGATCTGTTGTCGGCCGATGCCGCGCTTGCGACGTCCGCCGCACCGGTGTGCCGCGATGGCGCCGTGCTGCTCGATCGCGCGGCGTTTCGCGCGCGCGTCGAGCGCTTGATCGAGCTCGTGCGAACGCCCGACGCGCGGCGCTGCGCGCTCTGTATCGACGATCCGTTCGAGTTCGCCTGCGCATTGTTCGCGCTGTTCGCGTGCGGCAAGGAGCCGGTGATTCCGGCCAATGCAACGCCGGGCTATCTCGCCGATCTCGCGCACGCCTACGACTTCCTGCTGACAGATGCGGATCTGCCGCCGTTCGTCGCAGCGACGCATCGCACGGCTCACACCGCCCACCCGATCGACGCCCATGCGCCGATGACGCTCTACACATCCGGCAGCAGCGGCACGCCGAAGCCGATCCGCAAGACGCTCGCGCAATTCAACGCCGAAGTCCACACGCTCGAACGGCAATGGGGCGCATTGCTCGGCGACGCGACGATGCTCGCGAGCGTGCCGCATCACCACATCTACGGTTTGCTGTTTCGCGTGTTGTGGCCTCTCGCGGCCGGCCGCGCCTTCGATCGCGCGACCGGCGTCGAGCCGCTGCAACTGCAGGCGCGCATCGCGCAATGCGGCGCGACGGCGGTGGTGTCGACGCCCGCGCAGCTGTCGCGTTGGCCCGCGTTGCCGGGCTTCGCCGCGCTTACGCCCGCGCCGCGCGCGTTCTTTTCGTCGGGTGGCCCGCTCGCGGCCGACGCCGCGCTGGCCTATGCGGCGAGCTACGGCGCGGCGCCGCTCGAAATCTACGGCAGCACGGAAACCGGCGGGATCGCGTGGCGGCGTCAGGATCAGGGCGACGCGTGGCAGCCGGTCGCCGGCGCCGAGGTGCGCCGCGACGACGACGGCGCGCTGTGCGTGCGCTCGCCGCATCTCGACCACGACGGCTGGCATCGCACCGGCGATCGCATCGCGTTCGATGCCGACGGGCGCTTCCGCTTGCAAGGGCGCCTCGACCGCGTGCTGAAGCTCGGCGGCAAGCGCGTCTCGCTGCCGGAACTCGAGGCGCGTCTCGCGCTGCATCCGTATGTCGCGCAGGCGGCGCTGGTGCCGCTCATAGGCGCGTCGCGCGAACGCGTCGGCGCGGTGGTCGCGCTGACCGAAGCGGGCGGCGCTGCGTTGTGCGACGAAGGCCGCGTCGCGCTGGCGAAAACGCTGCGCCGGCATCTGGCCGATTACTTCGATGCGGTCGTGCTGCCGCGTCATTGGCGTTTTCGCGTGAGCCTGCCATTCGACGCGCGCGGCAAGCTGCCCGCGAGCGCGGTTGCGGCCGCGTTCGCGCCGCTCGCCGAGGGCATGGAAGTGCTCGCCGAAACGCGCGTCGGCGACATGCGCGTCGGCGACATGCTGCACTACGTGCTGCGCGTGCCGCAGTCACTCCAGCATTTCGCCGGCCACTTTCCGGGTCTGCCGATTCTGCCGGGCGTCGTGCAGGTCGACTGGGCAGCGCGGCTCGCAGCCGGGCATTGGCCGCGCGTGCGAGAGGTGGCATCGGTCGATCGTCTGAAGTTCATGGCGCCGGTGTCGCCCGGTGCGGTGCTCGAGCTCACGCTCGCCTATGATGCCGCGCGCCGGCGTGTGCAGTTCGCGTACCGGCTCGACGGACGCGAATGCGCGTCGGGCTTGCTCGTGCATCGGGAGGACGCGTGATGACGTTCGCGCCCTGCATCGTCATTCCGATCTACAACCACAAGGACGCGATCGGAGCGAGCGTCGCGCATCTCGCGGTGCACGGCCTGCCGATCTTCGTCGTCGACGACGGCAGCGACGCGCCGACCCAGCGGGTACTCGCCGCGCTCGCGCTGCAATACGCACAGCAGATGACGCTGCTGCGTCTGCCCGCAAACGGCGGCAAGGGCGCGGCAGTGATGGCGGGCCTGCGCGCGGCGCGCGCCGCGGGCTACACGCACGCGCTGCAGATCGACGCCGACGGCCAGCACGATGCGACCGACGTGCCGCGCTTCATCGATGCCGCGCGCGCCGAACCCGGCGCGGTGATTCTCGGCCGTCCGGTCTACGACGACAGCGTGCCGAAGGCACGTCTGTACGGCCGCTATCTGACCCACGTGTGGGTGTGGATCGAGACGCTGTCGCTGACGATTCGCGATTCGATGTGCGGCTTTCGTCTGTATCCGCTCGCGCTCGCGTGCGAGCTGATCGACAGCGTGCGACTACCCACGCGCATGGACTTCGACATCGAGATCCTGGTGCGTCTCTACTGGCGCCGCGCCGCGTTCCGCTCGATCCCGACGCGCGTGACCTACGCGGCCGACGGCGTGTCGCATTTCGACGTGCTGTGGGACAACGTGCGAATCAGCCGCAGCCATACGCGGCTCGTGTTCGGGATGCTGTGGCGTCTGCCGATGCTGCTCGCGCACAAGCTGATGCCGCGTCGCGGCGCGCTGGCCGACGCCGCCGATGAAGCCCGGCCCGAAGCCTGGTGGCGCATCGCCGAACGCGGCAGCCGCCTCGGCATGAGCCTGCTCGCGCTGAGCTGCAAGCTGTTCGGCCGCCGCTTCACCGCGCTGTGGCTGCATCCGGTCGTCGCGTATTTTCTGCTGACGGGCCGCGCGGCGCGCGCCGCATCGGACAACTACTTCGCGCATCTGAGCGCGGTCGCGCCGTCGGCGGATACGCCGCGCCCGGGCTGGCTGTCCGCGTATCGCCATATGCTCGCGTTCGCGCAATCGGGCTTCGACAAGCTCGCCGCATGGACCGGCCGCGTCGACGACACCGACGTCACGTTCGACGATCCTGCGGCGTTCGAAGCACTGATCGCGAGCGGCAAGGGCGCGCTCGTGATCGGCGCGCACCTCGGCAATCTGGAGATGATGCGCGCGCTCGCCATCCGCGGCGAACACGCGAAGGTCACGGCGGTCGTCTACACCGGGCACGCGCGCCGCTTCAATGAGGTGCTGGCGGCGTCGAATCGCGACTTCGCGCGGCATCTGCTCGAAGTCGGCGACTTCGGTCCCGAGACGGCGGTGCTGATGCAGCAGCGCATCGATGCGGGCGAGCTGCTGGTGATCGTCGGCGATCGGGTGCCGGCGCGCGAGACGGGACGCACCACCGACGCGCAATTTCTCGGCGCGAGCGCGCCGTTCGCGCAAGGACCCTACGTGCTCGCGCATGCGCTCGGCTGTCCGGTCTACCTGTTCTTCTGCCTGAAGGAACGCGACGGTTACCGCATGTATTTCGAGCCGTTCGCCGAGCGCATCGAGCTGCCGCGCCGCGAACGCGCGCAGCATCTGGCAGCGTGGGCGCAACGCTACGCGCTGCGCCTCGAACACTATTGCCGCAAGGCCCCTTACCAATGGTTCAATTTCTTCGATTTCTGGGCCAGCCCCGAGCGAGGCGCAAATGGCCGACCATGATCTGAACGATGTGCGGCACGTACGCGCTGTTACGAGTGCCGCGGCGCATGTGGATGCCGGTGCCGCTGCCGATCGCCAAGGAGTCAACGCATGAGCGAGCCCGCGAAAACGCAGCACGTGCTCGCCGCGAGCGCGACCGTCGAAGTGCCGTTTCACGACGTCGACGCGATGAACGTGTGCTGGCATGGCAATTATCTGAAGTACTTCGAGTTGGGCCGCGCGGCGCTGTTGCGCGCGTTCGACTACGACTATCGCGAGATGCGGGCGTCCGGCTATCTGTGGCCGATCGTCGAGGCGCATCTGAAGTACGTGCGGGCCGCCGTGTACGGACAGAAGATCGAAGTGCGCGCGCAACTGCTCGAATACGAAAACCGCCTGAAAATAGGCTATGAAATCGTCGATTGCGCATCGGGCGCGCGGCTCACGAAGGGCTATACGGTCCAGGTCGCCGTCGATGCCGCCACCGAGGAATTGCAGTTCGTGTCGCCGCCGGTCGTATTCGAAAAGCTGGAGCGCGTATGGGGACGGTGAACCGGTGCGCGCTGGGAGCGCTCGTGTCGCGGCTGGCGGGGGCGATCGTCGCGATAGGGGCGCTTGCATTGGCAGCGGCATCGGCCGATGCGGCCACCGCCAGCAATACGGCTCCAGCCGCCAACGCCGCCAGCAACGCCAACGCCGCGCTCGTCTCGCAGATCGCCGCGCATCTCGCGCAGCCCAAGGGCGTGCGCGCGCAATTCACGCAGACGCAGACGCTTGCCGCGATGAAGCAGCCGCTCGTCAGCAACGGCACCTTGCTGTTCTTCCGCGAGCGCGGCGTGATCTGGCGGATCGACACGCCGTACAAGGCCACCTACGTGATCACCGACGCTGGCGTCGCGCAGCTCGACGCCAGCGGCCGCCGCGTGAGCACGCATAGCGCGCAGGGCGCCCGCGGCGTCGCGCAAGTGTCGAAGATGATGCGCGCGATGCTCGGCGGCGATCTGTCGGCGCTGTACTCGCAGTTCGACGTGAGCGCCGAAGGCAGCGCCGCGCAATGGCGCATGCGACTCACGCCGAATCAACCGCAGCTCGCGCAATCGATCAAGGGCCTCGACATGAGCGGCGGCGATTATCTGCAAAACCTGCGCATCACGCTCGCGAACGGCGACGTGACGAAGCTCGAGTTCGCGAACAGCACGGCCGTCGCCGAGCCCACGCCGGACGAGCGCAGCCTGTTCGGAGCGCCGTGATGGACATGCCGCAGCAGCCAACCGCGAAACATGCGTGGGGCGTGCGCGCCGCATGGCTCGTGCTCGCGCTGCTGGCGGCGCTGTATTGCGGCTGGCGCTTCGCCGGAGCGTCGCCGCTCGAAACCAATCTGCTCGCGCTGCTGCCCGCGACCGAAGCGGACCCGGTCGCCGAGAAAGCGGTCGACACGCTCGCGAGCGCGCTCGGCGATCGCACCGTGCTGCTCGTCACGAGCCGCGACGATGCGCACGCGAAAGCGGCCGCGAAGCAGCTGGGCGCGTCGCTGCAAAAGAGCGGCGCATTCGCCTCGGTGACGGGCGAACTGCCGCCGTTCGACCTGTCGCAGATCTCGGCGCTGTATCTGCCATACCGCTTCGGCCTGCTCGCGCCGGCCGATCGCACCGCGCTCGCGACCGCGAGCGCGGCGACGCTGCACGACATGCTCGCGCAGCGCATCTACAGCCCGCTGCAAGGCGGCCTCAGTACGCAGCTCGCCGACGATCCGTTCGGCTGGCTCGAACGCTGGCTCGGCAATCTGCCGCTCGCGACGTCGAATCTCGAAGTCGAGGACAACCTGCTGGTGTCGCATCGTCACGACGCGCATGGCGACATGACCAGCGTGCTGGTCATCGCGACGCTGCCGGGCTCCGCCTACGAAACGAAGACGCAGCGCGCGGTACACGCGGCGCTCGCCGATGCGCAAAGCGCGTTGCGTCAGACGTTTCCCGACGTATCGGTTGCACGCACGGGCGCCGTGTTCTACGCCGAGGCCGCGCGCAGCGCTTCCGAACGCGAGGTGCACGTGATCGGCATCGCGTCGCTCGCCGGCATCGCGCTGCTGATGATGTGGGTGTTCCGCTCGCCGCGTCTGTTGCTGCTCGGCTTCGTATCGACCGCGCTCGGCATCGTCTGCGCGCTCGCGGCGACGCTGCTCATCTTCGGCAAGCTGCATCTGTTGACGCTCGTGTTCGGCGCGAGCCTGATCGGCGAGGCCGTCGATTACTCGATCCAGTATTTCGTCGTCTATCTCGGCGCGGGCCGCGACTGGGATGCGCGGCTCGGCGCGCGGAGGGTACGGCCCGCGCTGGGCGTTGCGCTGGCGACGAGCCTGCTCGGCTACGCGATCCTGATGTGGGTGCCGTTCCCCGCGTTGAAGCAGATCGCGTGCTTCGCGATGGTGGGCATTACGACCGCGTTCGCGTCGGTACTGTGGCTGCTGCCCGCGCTGCTCACGCGCGCGCCGAAGCACAGCCCTCGGCGCCTGTTCGCGGGCGCGGCGCGGCTGCTCGCGCGCTGGCAGCATGCGCTCGGCGGCAAGCGCGCCTGGCTGGTCGCCGCGCTGCTGCTGATCGCGTCGGTGCCCGGCTGGCTGCGTCTGAGCAGCGACGACGACATCCATCTGCTGATCCAGCGCGATGCGTCGCTGGCCGCGCAGGAAGACACGGTGCGCGAGGCGGTCGGCGTCGATAACAGCGCGCAGTTTTTCGTCGTGCGCGGCGCGACCCAGGAAGCGGTGCTGCAACGCGCCGAAGCGCTCGGTGCGAAGCTCGATGCGCTGAACGGCAGCGCCGATAGCGTCGGCGGCTACCAGTCGGTCGCGCAGTTCGTGCCGTCCGCGCAACGTCAGCGCGAAGATCGCGCGCTGCTCGCGCGGCATGTGTTCGGCGACTTCGCCGCATTGCGTGCGACGCTGCTGCAAGCGGGCTTCAAGGACGAAGTCGCCGATGCGTGGCTCGCCGGCTTCGCTCAGCCGCCCGCGCCGCTCACCGTCGAGCGCTGGCTCGCGGCGCCGTGGTCGCAGCCGTATCGGCATCTGTGGCTCGGCGCGGTGGGATCGAACGACAAGAATCGGGCTCATCAACCTGGCTACGCGGCCGTCGTGATCCCGCAAGGCGTGACGCCGCGCAACGAGCCCGCGCTGATCGCGCTCGCGCGCGGCCTGCCCGGCGTCGTGTTCGTCGATAAGGCCGCGAGCGTGTCAAGGCTGTTCGGCGCGTATCGCGTGGATAGCGGCTGGTGGCTCGGCGGCGCGCTCGTGCTCGTGTGCGTGCTGCTGATGCTGCGCTACGGGGCGCGCGGGGGTATCGCCACGACCTTGCCCGTGCTGTTCGCGGTCGGCGTCGCGCTGGCGGTGTTCGGCTACGCGGGCGTGCCGCTCAATCTGTTCAACTGGCTCGCGCTGATGCTGGTGCTTGGCGTCGGCGCAAACTATGCGGTGTTCCTGCGCGAAGGCTGCGCGCGCGCAGAGGCGGATCTCGGCGCGGTGTGGACCGGCGTGCTGCTGTCGGCGGCGACCACGTTGTTGTCGTTCGGCATGCTCGGCGTGAGCGCTATGCCCGCGCTCAAAAGCTTCGGCACCACGCTCGCGCTCGGCATCGCGGTGGCGGTGCTGCTCGCGCCTCTCGGCATGCCATCGACAGCGCGCTCGGGCAAGTCATCGGAACCACGGAGGGCGGCATGAAAGCGCCAACAGTTTATTTGCACGCGCTAGGCATGATCAACGCGCTCGGCGGCGACGTCGACGAGATCGTGCCGGCGCTCGCCGCCGCGCGCTCGCCCGGCATGGGCAACGTGCATACCGGCATCGGCGACGCGTTCGTCGGCAGCGTGCTCGCGCCGCTCGATCTCGCGCCGCGCGCCGACCTCGCGCGCTACGACTGCCGCAACAACCGGCTGCTGCTCGCGGCGCTCGCGCAGATCGCGCCAGCGCTCGAAGCCGCGCGCGAGCGCTACGGCCCGCAGCGCATCGGCGTCGTGCTCGGCACCAGCACGTCGGGCATCGAGGCGGCCGAAACCGCGTTCGTCTATCACGCACGAGCCGGCGCGTTGCCGGCCAATTTCAACTATCGGCAGATGGAAATCGGCACCGCCGCGCCGTTCGCTGCCGCCGCGCTCGGCGTGCGCGGGCCGGCGTTTACGATTTCGACCGCGTGTACGTCGAGCGCGAAGGCGTTCGCGTCGGCGCGTCGGCTGCTGCAATTGCAGCTATGCGATGCGGTCGTCGTCGGTGGTGTCGATTCGCTATGCGAATTGACGGTGCAGGGCTTTGCGTCGCTCGAATCGACCAGCAGCGCGCGCACCAATCCGATGAGCCGCAATCGCCGCGGCATCAACGTCGGCGAGGGCGCGGCCGTGTTCCTGATGAGCCGCGACGAAGCGGCGGTGCGGCTCGCGGGCCTCGGCGAATCGAGCGACGCGCATCATATTTCGGCGCCGGACCCGCAGGGCGTCGGTGGCGAACTCGCGCTTCGCGAAGCGCTCGCGGACGCGGGCATCGCGGCTTCGGCGGTCGGCTATGTGAATCTGCACGCGACCGCCACGCAGAAGAACGACGAAATGGAAGCGCATCTGATGGCGCGCGTGTTCCCCGGCGGCGTGGCCGCGAGCGGCACCAAGCCGTTGACCGGCCACCAGCTCGGCGCGGCCGGCGCGACCGAACTCGGCTTCGCGTGGCTCACGCTCGCGCGCGAGAACGCGACGCTGCCGCCGCATCTGTGGGATGGCGAGGCCGATCCCGCGCTGCCCGCGCTCGATCTCGTCGCGGGCGCGCGCCATCTGCCGCGCGGCACGGGCACGCAGTACGCGATGAGCAATTCGTTCGCGTTCGGCGGCAGCAATGTCAGCCTGATTCTCGCCCGGTAAAGCGCATGACGACTCCGCCACTCACTGTCGAGCAACTCGTGCGTCAGCCGATCGAAGCGATCATCCCGCATCGCGGCAGCATGCTGCTGCTCGATGCGATCGACACGTTCGCCGACACCACGCTGAGCGCCTTCGCCAACGTCGACCCGCACGCATGGTATGCCGACGCCGCCGGCGCGATGCCCGCGTGGATCGGCATCGAGCTGATGGCGCAGGCGATCGCCGCGCACATCGCGCTCGTCGCGATGCGCGGCGGCGGCCACGCGCGTCCCGGCGTGCTGCTCGGCTCGCGCAGCTATCAGGCGCTGCAGCCGGTGTTCCAAAGCGGCGCGCGTTTGCGCGTTCACGTGAGCGAGCTGCTGCGCAGCGACGCGGGCCACAGTGCCTACGAATGCACGATCGACGACGGCGACGCGCGCTGTGCCGAAGCGGTGATCAAGGTGTTTCAACCGCCCGATTTCCAGTCATTCATCGAAGGGAGTATGAGTTCATGAGCCGGCGAGTTCTCGTTACCGGCGCAAGCCGCGGCATCGGCCGCGCGATTGCGTACAAGTTGGCCGCCGACGGGTTCGCCGTGACCGTGCATTGCCGCACCGGACGCAGCGAAGCCGACGCGGTCGCGACGGGCATCGCCGCGCAGGGCGGCACGGCGCGCGTGCTGCAATTCGACGTGCGCGAGCGCGCCGTGTGCCGCGAGGCGCTCGAAGCCGACGTCGCCGCGCACGGTCCGTACTACGGCATCGTGTGCAGCGCGGGTGTCACGCGCGACGCGGCGTTTCCGGCGCTCACCGAAGAAGACTGGGACGTCGTGATCGAAACCGGTCTCGATGCCTTCTACAACGTCGTGCATCCGCTGACGATGCCGATGGTGCGCGCGCGCCAGGGCGGCCGTATCGTCACGATCGCGTCGGTGTCGGGCGTGATGGGCAATCGCGGCCAGGTCAATTACAGCGCCGCGAAAGCGGGACTGATCGGCGCGACCAAGGCGCTCGCGGTCGAACTCGCGTCGCGCAACATCACCGTCAATTGCGTCGCGCCGGGGTTGATCGAAACCGGCATGCTCGAACAGGTGACGCTCGATCACGCGCTGAAGACCGTGCCGATGAACCGCGTCGGCCAGCCGGCGGAGGTCGCGTCGGTGGTGAGCTTTCTGATGTCGGATGGCGCGTCGTATGTGACGCGCCAGGTGATCGGCGTGAACGGCGGGATGGTCTGATGAAGCGCGTCGTCATCACCGGCATGGGCGGCGTGACTGCGTTCGGCGATAGCTGGGACGCGGTTCAAGCGCGCCTGAAGCGCGGCGAGAACGCGGTGCGGCGCATGTCCGAGTGGGATTACTTCGAGTCGCTGCATACGCGGCTCGCGTGTCCGCTGCCCGGGTTCACGATCCCCGCGCATTACCCGCGCAAGAAAGTGCGTTCGATGGGCCCGGTGTCGCTGTACTCGGTGCGCGCGAGCGAACTCGCGCTCGCCGACGCGGGCCTCGCCGACGACACGCGCATCGCGGATGGCCGCATGGGCGTCGCGTACGGTTCGTCGTCGGGCTCGGTGCAGCCGATCCGCGCGTTCGGCACGATGCTCGAAACCGGCTTGATGAGCAACGTCACGTCGAATAGCTACGTGCAGATGATGCCGCACACGACGGCCGTCAACGTGAGCCTGTTCTGGGACCTCAAAGGCCGCATCATCCCGACCTCGTGCGCGTGCGCGTCGGGCAGCCAGGCGATTGGCTATGCGTACGAGGCGATCCAGTCCGGCAAACAGACGCTGATGCTCGCGGGCGGCGCGGAAGAGCTGTCGGGTCCCGCGGTCGCCGTGTTCGACACGCTGTACGCGACCAGCACGCGCAACGACGAGCCGCATCTGACGCCGCGTCCGTTCGATGCCGCGCGCGACGGCCTCGTGGTCGGCGAGGGCGCGGCGACGCTCGTCCTCGAAGAATACGAGCATGCGCTGGCGCGCGGCGCGCGGATTCACGCGGAAGTGGTCGGCTTCGGCTGCAACTCGGACGGCGCGCACATGACGCAACCCACCGCCGACACGATGGCGCTCGCGATGCAACTCGCGCTGCGCGACGCGCAATTGCCGCCCGAAGCGATTGCCTACGTGAACGCGCACGGTACGTCGACTGATCGCGGCGACATCGCCGAAAGCCATGCGACCGCGCAGACCTTCGGCGCGCGCATGCCGATCAGCTCGCTAAAAAGCTATGTGGGCCATACGCTAGGCGCGTGCGGCGCGATCGAGGCGTGGTGGACGATCGAGATGATGAAGCGCAACTGGTACGTGCCCACCCTGAATCTCGACCACCTCGATCCGGCTTGCGCGCCGCTGGATTACATCGTCGGCGGCGCGCGCGAGATCGACGCCGAGTACGTGATGAGCAACAACTTCGCGTTCGGCGGCATCAACACGTCGCTGATTTTCCGGCGCGTTCGATGAGCACAGGCCTGCAACGCGTGGTCGTGACCGGCATGGGCATCGTGTCGTGTCTCGGCAATACGCTCGACCAGGTCTGCGCGGCGTTGCGCGCGGGGCACTCGCGAATCGAGCGTATCGATGCGTGGCGCGAGCGCGGATTTGCATCGCAAGTCGCGGGCATGGCGTCGGTCGCGCACGAGGCGCCGTTCGAGCGCAAGCTCGAACGCTTCATGGGCGACACCGCGCGCTTTGCGTGCCACGCGGCGCGACGCGCGATCGACGATGCAAGGCTCGACCTCGCTTCATTGCAGTCGCCGCTCGCGGGTGTCGTGATCGGCTCGGGCGTCGGCACGATGGCGAGCTACGACGCGGCGCTCGCCATCGCGCACACGCGCGGCGTCGACAAGGTGCCGCCGTACACGGTGCCGCATACGATGGGCAGCACCGCGTCGGCGAACGTCGCGCAGATGTTCGGGCTCGAAGGCGTCAGCTATTCGCCGTCGTCGGCATGCACGACGTCGGCGCTCGCGATCGGGCAAGCGATGCAGCTGATCCAAACCGGCCGCCAGCAGATCGTGCTCGCGGGCGGCAGCGAAGCGCTGCACGACAACACGACGCTGATGTTCGACGCGATGGGCGCGCTGTCGCGCCGCTTCAACGACACGCCCCGGAGCGCGTCGCGACCGTACGACACGCAGCGCGATGGCTTCGTGATCGCATCGGGCGGCGGCGTGCTCGTGCTCGAAGCGCTCGACCATGCGCTCGCGCGCGGCGCGCGCATCTACGCGGAGCTGAGCGGCTTCGGCGATTGCACCGATCGCGCGGGCATGGTCGCGCCGCGTGCGGCCGGCATCGCGCGCGCGATGCGCGGCGCGCTCGAGCAGGCGGGCCGGCGTCCCGACTACGTGAACACGCATGCGCCGTCCACACCGCTCGGCGATCTCGAAGAGCTGCACGCGTTGCGCGACGTGTTCGGTGCATCGGCGCAAGGGTTGCCCGCGTTTTCGTCGACCAAGGGCATGACCGGGCATTCGCTCGGCGCGTGCGGCGCGCACGAAGCGATCTATACGCTGTTGATGATGCGCGACGGCTTCATCGCGGCGACCGCGCTGGTCGATACGCCGGAGCCGCAAGTGCGGGACATGCCGCTCGTGCGCGTGACGCGCGACGCGCGCATCGACACGGCGATGTCGGTTTCTTTCGGGTTCGGCGGGAGTTGCGCGAGCCTGATGTTCGAAGCGTGGCGAGGCTCGCATACGGCGCGGCAACGCACGCAAACCGTTGGAGGAGTGATTTGAACAGCGATTCTTCAAAGCGGACCGTGGTCGACGTCGCGATCATCGGTGCGGGTCCCGCCGGCGCGGTGGCCGCCGCGCTGCTGCGTAAGGCGGGCCGCTCGGTGCTGGTGCTGGAGCGTCAGCACTTTCCGCGCTTCTCGATCGGCGAGAGCCTGTTGCCGCAAAGCATGGCGTACCTCGAAGAGGCAGGCATGCTGCAGGCCGTCGTCGAGGCGGGCTTCCAGTACAAGAACGGCGCGCACTTCGTATATCGCGACCAGAGCTCGTCGTTCGACTTTCGCGACAAGCATTCGCCGGGCTGGGGCACCACGTACCAGGTCGAGCGCGCGCTGTTCGACGACGTGCTGATTCGCTGCGCGGCCGCGCAGGGTGCCGACGTGCGGTTCGGCCACACGGTGAGTGCGGTGCGCACGGACGCGGCACCGGTGCTCGACGTCGTCGATGAAAGTGCCGGCGCGTATCGGGTCGAAGCGCGTTTCGTGCTCGATGCGAGCGGCTTCGGGCGCGTGCTGCCGCGCCTGCTGAAGCTGGAGGCGCCGACGCGCATGCCGACGCGCGCCGCATTGTTCACGCACGTGCGCGACGGGCTCGCGCTCGACGCCATCGATCGCAACAAGATCTGCATCGCGACGCATCCCGAGCGTCGCGACGTATGGTTCTGGATGATTCCGCTCGCGGGCGGCCGTTCTTCGGTAGGGTGCGTCGCCGAAGCGAGCTTTCTCGACGTGCCGGAGGCACAGCGCGAGGCGGCGCTGCGCGCGCTGATCCGGCAGGAGCCGACGCTGAACCGGCTGATCGGGCAGGCGCCGTTCCTGATGCCGGTGCGGCAGATCGGCGGCTACGCAGCGAATGTCGCGAGTCTGCACGGGCCGGGCTATGCGCTGCTCGGCAATGCGGGCGAGTTTCTCGATCCGGTGTTTTCGTCGGGCGTGACGATCGCGCTGCGCTCCGCGCATCTGGCGGCGCGCGCGCTGAACCGGCAGCTCGACGGCGCGACGGTCGACTGGTCAGCCGATTACGACGTGCCGTTGCGCAAGGGCATCGATACGTTCCGGGCATTCGTCGAGCGCTGGTACACGGGCGAGCTGCAGGACATCATCTACTACCCGGAACAGGTGACGCCGATCCGCCGCATGATCTGCGCGGTGCTCGCCGGTTACGCGTGGGACGAGTCGAATCCGTATGTCGCGGATCCGGTGCGGCGCCTCAACGCGTTGCACGAGGTGTGCAAGGCGGGCTGAGGCGGGCCTCGTCTCTAGTCAGCGGCAATGCAGCTTCGAGCCAGCCTCAAGCCGCGATCTTCGCGCGCCCCGGCACGCGCTGGCGCGCGTCGTCGCGGCGGTGCACGCACTTGCCGGCCGCATACGTTTCATACACGGCGCGATCGTCACCGAGCAGCGCGAATGCGAACAGCAGCTCCTCGAGCGATTCGCGCCGCGCGGTGCGGCGCGCGAGCAGCGGCGTCGCCTGCGGATCGAGCACGACGAAGTCCGCTTCCGAGCCGTCCCTCAGCGTGCCGATCTTGTCGCCGAGATCGAGCGCTTCGGCCGCGCCGGCGGTCGCGAGATAGAACATGCGCGTCGCCGTCAGATGATGGCCGCCGAGGCGCGCAACCTTGTGCGCTTCGTTCATCGTCTGCAGCATCGAGAACGATGTGCCGCCGCCGACGTCGGTCGCGAGCGCGATCGGCATGCCGGCCGAGTCGGCCTTGTCGAAGTCGAACAGGCCGCTGCCGAGGAACAGGTTCGAGGTCGGACAGTGCGAGGCGAGCGCGCCGGTTTGCGCCATGCGCCTGCGGTCCTCGTCGTCGAGGTAGATGCAATGGCCGTACACCGCGCGACGGCGCAAGAGCCCATAGTGATCGTAGATGTCGAGATAGCTGCGGTGGCCGGGGAACAGCTCGGCGACCCATTTCACCTCGTCGGTGTTCTCGGCGACGTGGCTCTGGATGAACACGTCCGGATGCAGCCGCGCGAGCGCGCCGCATGCTTCGAGCTGCGCCTCGGTCGAGGTCGGCGCAAAGCGCGGCGTCAGCGCGTACATCTGGCGGCCGCGATCGTGCCAGCGGCCGATCAGCTCGGCGCTGTCGTCGTAGCCCGATTGCGCGGTGTCGCGCAGGAACGCGGGGCAGTGGCGGTCCATCAGCACCTTGCCAGCGACCATGCGCAGATTGCGCGCTTCGCTCTCGGCGAAGAGGGCGTCGGCGGATTCCTTGTGGACCGTGCAGTACACGAGCGCGGTCGTCGTGCCGCAGGCGAGCAGTTCGTCGAGAAAAAAGCTCGCCGTGTCGCGGGCGTGCGCGATGTCGGCGAAGCGGCGCTCGGTTGGGAACGTGTACGTGTCGAGCCACGGCAGCAGACCCGGCGCCGGCGACGCGATCATGTCGGTCTGCGGATAGTGGATGTGGGTATCGATGAAGCCCGGCACGATCAGCTTGTCGCGCCGCTCCACGACCTGCGTGCCGGGCGCGAGCCGCGACGCGAGCGCCGCATACGCGTCCGCCGCGACGACGCGGCCGTCTTCCACGATCAGGAGACCGTCCTCGTGAAACACCACGGCGTTCGGCGCGTGCGCCGGATCGCCGTTGAAGGTCAGCAGAGGGGCGCGGAATGCCGCTTGCGCCGCCGCTTGCGCGGTATGAGCCGATTCAGTCATGGAAAAGCTGTCTCCGAATGTTGAAAGCTGGGCGGCGCAGGCAGCGGCAGCGGCTTCCCGGTTCAGGTCGTTGCCGTTTGCCCGACCGAAGCGAAGCCGCCGGCCGCCGACGTCGGTCGAGGCCTGTCAGTTGAAATCCGTCGGCGCGCGGCTCAGTGCCGCCACTCAGTGCCGCCAATACGCGTCGAGCTTACCGATCAGCATCGCGCGTTCCTCGGGCGTCACGAACGACGCCTCGAAGCCGTTGCGGATGATCGTGTAGACCTCGGCGTCGTCGAGCTTCAGCGCGTCGATCGTCGCCAGATAGTTCGCGTTCACGTAGCCGCCGAAATAGGCCGGATCGTCGGAATTGACGGTCACCGCGACGCCGCGATCGAGCAGGTCTTTCAGCGTGTGCCTGGTCAGGTCGTCGAACACGCACAGCTTCAGGTTCGACAGCGGGCACACGGTCAGCGCGACGCGCGTATCGGCGAGACGCGTGACGAGCGCGGGGTCCTCGATGCTGCGCACGCCGTGATCGACGCGGTCGACCTTCAGCACGTCGAGCGCCTCGTAGATGTAGGACGGCGGGCCTTCCTCGCCCGCATGCGCGACGAGCTTCAGACCGAGCGCGCGCGCCTTCGCGAACACGTGCTCGAACTTCGACGGCGGATGGCCGCGTTCCGACGAATCGAGCCCCACGCCGATCAGCCGATGCTCGTACTGCTCGAACAGCGGCAGCGCTTCGTCGAAGGTGGCGAGCGCATCGTCCTCGGACAGATGGCGCAGGAAACACAGGATCAGCTTGCTCGACATGCCGCGCTTCTCCGCGTCGGCGAGCGCGCGTTCGATGCCGGCCACGACGGTCGCGATCCGCACGCCGCGCTCGGTATGCGTCTGCGGGTCGAAGAAGATTTCGCTATGCACGACGTTGTCGGCGAGACAGCGCTCGACGTAGGCCATCGTCATGTCGTAGAAGTCCTGCTCGTGCAGCAGCACGCTCGCGCCCGCGTAGTAGATGTCGAGGAACGATTGCAGGTCGGTGAACGCATAGGCGGCGCGCAAGGCTTCCACCGAGTCGTAGGCGAGCTTCACGCCGTTGCGTTGCGCGAGCGCGAAAATCAGCTCGGGTTCGAGCGAGCCTTCGATGTGGATATGCAGCTCGGCCTTCGGTGCGCGCGCGGTTTTGTCGGCGAGCGTAACGGAGGAAACAGGGGTAGCGGTTGTCGGGTTCATCGTGGTTTGGAATTGTGTGTTGGGTAACGAGCGGCTCCGGCCGCGTATCAAACCGCCTGCGTCGGGTGGCGCGCACCCGCGTTCGCCTCGACGGCCTGCAACACCTGCGCGGCCGCCGAGATCGCGATGACCTCGGGCGACTTGTCGACGATGCCGTCGACGCCGAGCGGACATTTCATCCGCGTGATCCGCGCCGGATCGATGCCGCGAGCCGCGAGCCGATGCTCGAACTGCTTGCGCTTGGTATGCGAGCCGATCATGCCGAAGAACGCGAAGTCGCCGCGCCGCAGGATGCGTTCGGCCAGTTCGAGATCGCGCGCGTGGTTGTGCGTCATCACAACGAAGTACGTGTTCGGCGCGGCCTGATCGATCGCCTCGTCGGGTGCGTCGTTCGCGTCGATCGTCACGTTCGGCGCGTGCAGCGCATCGAGCGACGGAAACTGCGCGTCGCGCTCGTCGACCCAGCGCACCGTGCAAGGCAGTGTCGCCAGCACGCGCACGAGCGCCGCGCCGACGTGACCGGCGCCGAACAGCACGACGGCGAATTCGCCCGGCGCGATGGTTTCGGTCAGGAGCGCGCTGCTGTCGTCGAAGCCGGCGCCGTCCCACAGCAGACAGTCGGCGCCGTCGATGCCGGGCTCGGGCTCGGACAGCATCACCGCATCCGGCGCGGGGCCGAATGATACGCTACGCACCGTCGATTGCCCCGCCGCGAGGCGCTTGGCGAGCGACGTGAGCCAGCCGAGATCGCCGACGTCGAGCCGCTCGAACGCGAGGATCACGGCGCCGCCGCAGCACTGGCCGAGGCTCGGCCCCAGCGCGAAGCGTTCGAGCCGCCGCATGTGCGGCGCGCGCATGCCGTCGCGCAGCACCTGGCGCGCGGTCTCGATCGCCTTCCATTCGAGGTGGCCGCCGCCAATCGTGTGCCTGGCCGCCTCGCGCGTGACGATCATCTTCGTGCCGGCTTCGCGCGGCGCCGAACCTTCGACGCGCGCGACCGTCACCAGCACGGCGGCGTCGCCATGCGCGACAAGATGTTGCAGGTCAGTGAGCCAGGCTTGCATCCGGCGATTCTCCGTGGGGGGCCGCGTGGGGCGTTTCCGCGGCGGGTTGCGTGTTTGTGTCGGTGCTATCGGGGTGCGCGGCGGCTTCGGTCGGATCTGCGGTCTGCGACGCGTTCATCGCACTCAACGTGTCCAGCGCATCGAGTATCGCCTCGGGCGTCGCCGGCGCGCGCAACCGCGGAGCATGTCGCGCGCCCGGCACTGCGGCCGCGATCGCGTCGCGAATCGCGAGAAACACCGAAAACGGCAGCAGCAACGGCGGCTCGCCGACCGCCTTCGAGCGGAACACGGTCGGCTCGGCGTTGCTGTTGTCGTAGAGCCGAACGTGGAACGCGGCGGGCGTGTCGCTGACCGCGGGAATCTTGTACGTCGACGGCGCGTGCGTCATCAGGCGGCCGTCGCGGCTCCACCATAGCTCTTCAGTGGTGAGCCAGCCCATGCCCTGAATGAAGGCGCCTTCGATCTGGCCGAGATCGATCGCCGGATTGATCGACTGGCCCGCGTCGTGCAGCAGGTCCGCGCGCAGGAGCTTCCACTCGCCGGTCAGCGTATCGACGACGACCTCCGACACCGCCGCACCATACGCGAAGTAATAGAACGGATGACCGGTCAGCGACTTCGCATCCCAATGCACTGTCGGCGTCGCGTAGAAGCCGTCCGACCACAACTGCACGCGCGCGAGATACGCGGCGTTGACGAGCTGTTCGAACGGCAGCGCGCCGCCGTTCACCGACACGCTGCCGCGCGCGAATTGCACGTCGTTGGCGTCGCCACCGAGCTGGCGCGCCGCGAGTTCGGCGAGCCGCGAGCGGATCGTCCGCGCGGCGGCTTCGGCGGCCATGCCGTTCAGGTCGCTGCCGGTCGAGGCCGCGGTTGCGGAGGTGTTGGCGATCTTCGAGGTATCGGTCGCGGTCACCCGGACGCGCGATAACGGCAAGCCGAACTGATTCGCGACCACCTGCGCGACTTTCGTGTTGAGCCCCTGGCCCATCTCGGTGCCGCCGTGATTGACGAGCACGGAGCCGTCCTTGTACACGTGCACGAGCGCGCCGGCCTGATTCAGGAACGGCACGTTGAACGAGATGCCGAACTTGACCGGCGAAAACGCGAGGCCGCGTTTGAGCACGGGACTCTTCGCATTGAATTCGGCGAGTGCCGCGCGACGCGCGCGGTAGTCACTCGAATCTAGCAGCGCGTCGGTCAGCGGCGCGATGATGTTGTCTTCGACGCGTTGTCCGTACGGCGTCGTATCGCGTTCGCCGACGCCGTAGTAATTCGCGAGCCGCACGTCGAGCGGATCGAGCCGCAGCTCGCGCGCGATGCCGTCGAGCAGCACCTCCATCACGAGCGCACCCTGCGGTCCGCCGAAGCCGCGAAACGCGGTGTTCGACTGCGTATTGGTCTTGCAGCACAGCGCGACGATATCGACGTCGGACACGTAGTACGCGTTGTCGAAGTGGCACACCGCGCGCGTCGCGACCGCGCCGGACAGATCCGCGGAATAGCCGGCGCGCAATGCGATTTCGACGCGCACGCCGCTCAGACGCCCGCTGTCGTCGAAGCCCGCTTCGTACTCGTAGACCGCATCGTGGCGCTTGCCGGTGATCAGAAAGTCGTCGTCGCGATCGGCGCGCAGCTTGACCGGGCGACGCAGGCGTTGCGCCGCAAGCGCGGCCACGCACGCGAACAGCGCCGATTGCGATTCCTTGCCGCCGAAGCCGCCGCCCATGCGTCGGCATTCGCAGACGACGTTATGCGCGGGCCAGTCGAGCATGTGCGCGACGACCTGCTGCATTTCGCTCGGATGCTGCGTCGAGCTGTAGACGAGCATGCCGTCCATTTCCTTCGGCACCGCATAGGCGATCTGGCCTTCGAGATAGAACTGCTCCTGGCCGCCGACCTCGAACCTGCCGGCCAGTCGATGCGGCGCGGCGGCGATCTTCGCGTCGGGGTCGCCGCGCCGCAGATGCAGTGGCGGCAGCACGAACTGCTTCGCGGCTTTCGCATCGGCGGCGGTGAGGATCGCGTCGAGCGGCTCGTAGCGAATCACGTCGTCGCTTTTCGCGAGCGCGGCGGCGCGACGTGCGAGTTCGTGGCTCTCGGCGATCACCGCGAAGACCGGCTGGCCGAGATAGAGCACTTCGCCGTCGGCGAGGATCGGATCGTCATGCAGCACCGGGCCGCAATTGTTTTCGCCGGGGATATCGTCGGCGCTCAGCACCGCGATCACGCCGGGCGCGTTTCTCACCGCGTCGAGATCCATCGACACGATGCGCGCATGCGCATGGCGCGACAGGCCGAGCGCCGCGTGCAGCGTGCCGTGCAGCTCGGCGATGTCGTCCGTGTAGGTCGCTTCGCCGCTCACGTGCAGCGCGGCGGATTCGTGCGGCAGCGGTACGCCGATCGACGCGTCCTCGCGTTGATCGGCACGCGCGCCCGCGGGTTCGATAAAGGCATCGGTCCGGTTCATCACGGCGACTCCTTCACGACGATTGCGTTGGCCTCGAACGCGAACGCGTTCACATCGCAGAGCGCGAGCGGCGCGTCGTCGCGCGTTTCGAGGTAGAAGCGCCACAGCAGATTGCGCGCGACCCTCAGCCGATACGCGCTCGACGCGCGCATGTCGGTGAGCGGCTGGTAGTCGGCGGCGAGCGCGTCCATCGCGCGACGGGCCGTCGGTTCGTTCCACGCCGCGCCGTTGAGCGCGGCTTCGGCATGCGCGGCCCGCTTCGGCGTCGCCGCCATGCCGCCGAACGCGACCCGCGCCGCGCGGATCGTGCCATCTTCCGCGACGTGCAGCGCAAACGCCGCGCACACCGCCGAGATGTCCTGGTCGTAACGCTTCGCCACCTTGTAGGTGCGAAACCGCAGCGCGCCGGCCGGGCGAGGCACGCGCAGCGCGCTGACGAATTCGCCTTCCGCGAGCGCGGTCTTCTGATAGCCGAGGTAGAACGCGTCGAGCGGCACGGTGCGGGTCGTGCGATCGCGGCGCAACTCGACGTCGGCGCCGAGCGCGAGCAGTGCCGGCATCGAATCGCCGATCGGCGAGCCGTTCGCGACGTTGCCGCCGAGCGTGCCCGCATTGCGGATCGGCAGCGATGCGAAGCGCGTCCATAGTTCGGCGAGTTCGGGGTAGTCGGCGGTGAGCACCGCGTACGCGTCCTCGAGCGTGACCGCCGCACCGATGGTCAGCGTTTGCGCGTCGCGCGCGATCGTCTTCAGTTCCGCGACGTTGCCGGTGTACAGCAGATCGCCGAGATCGCGGAACTGCTTGGTGACCCACAAGCCGACGTCGGTGCTGCCCGCGACGATGCGCGCGTCCGGATGCTGCGCGCGCAGCGTCGCGAACGCGTCGAGCGTGAGCGGGGCGTGGAAGGTGGGCGAGCCGAAGGCGGCGCCGCGGGTGCCTGGCGCGCTGTATTCGAACGTGTCTTCGCGTTGCAGCGTGCGCAGCGTGGCCGCGATCGCGTCGCGATCGAGCGCAACGCGCGGATGCTGCGCATAGTCGAACATCTTCTGCGCGGCGTCGATGATCGGCCGGTAGCCCGTGCAGCGGCACAGATTGCCGGACAGCGCGGCGTCGATTTCATCGCGGGTCGGCAGGCCGGCGCTGACGGGCTGGTTCTCGTAGAGCGCCCACATCGACATGACGAAGCCGGGTGTGCAGAAGCCGCATTGCGAACCGTGGCAGTCGACCAACGCCTGCTGCACCGGATGCAGCGCGCCGTTCGCGGCGCGCAGGTCTTCGACGGTGAACAGGGCGCGGCCGTCGAGTGTCGGCAGGAACTGGATGCAGGCGTTGACCGCCTTCAACGTGAGGTCGCCGCGCGCATCGAGTTCGCCGATCACGACCGTGCATGCGCCGCAGTCGCCTTCCGCGCAGCCTTCCTTGGTGCCGGTGCAGCGCAAGTCCTCGCGCAGGTGCTGCAGCACGGTGCGCGTCGCCGGCACGCCCGCGACCTCGCGGACGGACCCCTGATGGTAGAAGCGGATGGTTTGCGTTGTCATGGCGAATCGGAAGACAGTGCGGACCGGGCGCGCGTTACGCATAGGGTCGCAAAAAGCCGGCCTCGCGCACGTAGATCGCCATCCATACCCGAAGATAGCACTACCCCGGCCCGAAAATATTTCCCGTGTCGCATGAAGCTCATGCGGCGGCGGTCATGATCCGGGTACGATTCGCGCCGAGGCGAGAAGTTGCGTGCGCGGAGCGGGGACCGACAGGAACGGCGCGCGATCGCGGAACGTCGCGCAGAAAAAACGCCGGGCTTCGGTGCCCGGCATGGGCAACACGAAGTCCGGCGTCATTGCGATGCGAATCGGTAAGCGCCCTGGCGGCGAGTTCGGCGCTTCAGGCGGCGTTCGAAGCTCGCTCGGCCAAGTTGCCCGCCGTCAGGACACCCGATGGCGATTGCGCACCAGGCTCAGCACTAGTGCGACGAACGCGACGATAAACGCGACGCCCGACCACATCGGCAGCGTCAGCCCGAGAATCGGCGGATAGGCGGTTTCGCACAGGCCCGCAACCTTGAACACGCTCGGCAGCCAGTGCGCGGGGGGCAGGCTGTCGACCACCGGTTGCAGTGCGTCGAAGCCGCAGCTGAAGCCAGGATTCGCCTGGATGTACACATGGCGCGCCGCGGTCGCGATGCCGGCGAGCGCCGACAGCGCCGCCATCACTTCGAGCAGGCGCACGCCGCGCCAGTGCCTGAAGCGCGCGCCGAGGAACGCGAAGATCGCGATCAGCAGGAAGAAATAGCGCTGGATGATGCACAGCGGGCACGGGTCTTCGCGCAGGCCGAACTGCAGATACAACGCACCGCCCACGAGGGCGAGGCAGATCAGGCCGAGCAGAACCAGGAGGGTGCGCTCGCGGCGCAGCATTGCGGAGTCGTTAGTCATGGATCTTCGATTGCTCTGGAGACGAAAGGGCGGGTGCCCGCGATTCTAGCGCGAACCCCGGCCGCGCCACTTATTGCCTGAACATTGGCGCGGCGGCGACCGCGCCGGGCGGCCAACCCCGGCGCGCTTTACCGGATCGCCTTCAGCACTGCCTCGGCCGCGCGGCCGATCGCGAGCAGCGCGTCGTCGGCGTGCGGTGCGCCCGCCAGCATCAGGCCGACCGGCGCGTCGCCGCGCAGATGGCACGGCAGCGACAGCGCGCAGCTATCGAGGAAGTTGAACGCGCTCGGATTGCGCAGGATCAGCGCATTGGTGCGGCCGAACGCGTCGTCGTCGTTGAGCAGATCGGCGAGGCGCGGCGGCACGACCGGCACGGTCGGCGCGACGACCGCGTCGAAACGCTGCCACAGCGTGCGCGCGGCTTCGTCGAGCATCGCGTCGCGCTCGGCGACGAGGTCCAGATAATCGACCGCGCTGGCCGGCTGCCCCTTCATGATGCGCACGAGCACGCGCGGATCGTACTGCTCGCGATGCTTGTCGAGCAGCGGACGATGCCACGCATACGCCTCGATCGACGAAAAGCCGAAGCGGTTGATCTCCGGCAGCCGGTCGAGCGGCGCGAAGCGCACCTCGCTGACGATCGCGCCGGCCGCCTCCAGATGCTTGAGCGCGGTATCGATCGCGCGCGCGACTTCGGGCTCGACGCCGTCGGTCACGAAATTGGTCAGCACGCCGAGGCGCACGCCTTCGAGCGGCCGCGCGGCCGGGATGCGCGGCTCGAGCCCGGCGAGCATCCGGTCGACCAGCGCGCAGCATGCGACCGACACGCCGATCGGCCCGAACGAATCGAGCGTCGACGACAGCGGCACGCCGCCCTGCTTCGGGATGCGCGCGGCGGTCGGCTTGAAGCCGGTCAGCCCGCACAAGGCGGCCGGGATGCGGATCGAGCCGCCGGTGTCGGTGCCGAGCGCGACCGCGGCCATGCCGTCGGCGACCGACGCGCCCGCGCCCGACGACGAGCCGCCCGAAATCCGCTCGTCGCCCTTCACGCCGCGCCGGTACGGCGACAGCGGATGGCCGTAGTGCGGATTCAGGCCGAGTCCGGAAAACGCGAACTCGCTCATGTTGGTCCGCCCGACGATCACGGCGCCGGCCCGCTTCAGACGCGCGACCGCGACCGCGTCGGCCTTCGCGGCGGGCGCGTCGGCGAGCACGACGGAGCCCGCGCGGGTCGGCTGGCCTGCGATGTCGAACAGGTCCTTGACCGACACGGGAATCCCGGCGAGCGGCGACAGCACGGTGCCGGCCGCGCGCAGGCGGTCGTGCGCGTCGGCGGCGGCGCGCGCGGCGTCGGTGTCGACGTGCATGAAGACGGCGGCGCCTTGGCCGGCCGGATCGGCGATCCGGTCCAGTGCGGTTTCGACGAGCGCGCGGCTCGTCGTGCGGCCGGCGGCGAGATCGGCGGCAAGCTGGGCAAGCGGCGGGAAGGGGGCGAATTCAGTGGCCATGATGTCGGTAGAAATCCGGTTGAGCGCAGCGCGGGCGCATGAGCGAAGCAGTGCGGAGCCAAAGGGAAAGGTCCGTCCGCATTGTAGAGCAAGGTTTTGCAGCCGAGCGGCCTGCTACTGGCGGAGCGGCGTGGCACGCGAATTCGCCAAAAAGCTGGTCGGTTCGTTTGCTACACTGCGCTTTCCGGGATTACTGTTTGTAAGGAAAGCGCTCATGCACCATGGCATCGGCTTCATCCAGGATCTGGCCGTCGTGATGGCGCTGGCCGGCGTCGTCACCGTGCTGTTCCATCGCCTGAAGCAGCCGGTGGTGCTCGGCTATATCGCGGCTGGCGTGATCATCGGACCGTACACGCCGCCGTTCCAATTGATCCACGACGAACAGACGATCCAGACGCTCGGCGAGCTGGGCGTCGTGTTCCTGATGTTTTCGCTGGGACTCGAATTCAGCCTGCGCAAGCTGTTCGAGGTCGGCGCGACGGCGATCGTCGCCGCGCTGTCCGAAATCGTGCTGATGCTGTGGATCGGCTACGAGATCGGCAGCGCGTTCGGCTGGACTCCGATGGACTCGCTGTTCCTCGGCGCGATCCTCGCGATCTCGTCGACGACGATCATCGTGAAGGCGCTGTCCGATCTCGGACTCAAACGCGAAAGCTTCGCGCAGCTCGTGTTCGGCATTCTGATCGTCGAGGACATTCTCGGTATCGCGATGCTCGTGCTGCTGACCGGCATCGCGCAGACCGGGCAGCTGTCGGCCGGGCTCGCGGCCGTCACGCTCGGCAAGCTGCTGCTGTTCATGACGGTGTCGCTGCTGGTCGGCGTGCTGCTCGTGCCGCGCGCGCTGAACTACGTCGCGCGCACGGGCAGCGACGAGATGATGCTCGTGTCCGTGCTCGGCTTCTGCTTCGGCTTCTGTCTGCTGGTCGTCAAGCTCAATTACAGCATCGCGCTCGGCGCGTTCCTGATCGGCGCGATCATGGCCGAGTCGCGTCATCTGCATCGGATCGAGCATCTGATCGCGCCGTTGCGCGACGCGTTTTCCGCGATCTTCTTCGTGACGATCGGACTGATGCTGAACCCGGCCTTGATGCTCGACTACGGATGGCCGATCGCCGTGATCACGCTCGCGGTGATCGTCGGCAAGATCGTGTCGTGCGGGCTCGGCACGTTTCTGTCGGGGCAGGACGCGCGCACCTCGATGCGCGTCGGCATGACCGTGTCGCAGATCGGCGAGTTCTCGTTCATCATCGCGACGCTCGGTCTGACGTTGAAGGTGACGAGCGGGTTTCTGTATCCGATCGCGGTCGCCGTGTCGGCATTGACGACGCTGACGACGCCATATCTGATCCGCGTCGCCGATCCGCTCACGCGCCGCATCGGACAGGCGATGCCCGCCACGTTGTCCAACGTGTTCGGCATGTACGGGCAATGGCTGCGCAGTTTGATCACGGCGCGCGGCGAGCCGACGCTCATCAGCATGACGCGGCGGATCGTATTGCAGATCGCGGTGAATCTCGCGCTCGTCGCGGCCATTTTCCTGGCCGTGTCGTATAGCGCGCCGCATAGCGGCCGGCTGCTCGCGCACTGGCTCGACGACGAGCCGCTGCAACGCGTCGTGCAGTGGAGCGTCGCGCTCGTCGTTTCGCTGCCGTTTCTCGTGGCCGTGTATCGCAAGACCAAGTCGCTCGCGCTGCTGCTCGCCGAAGTCGGCGTGCAGCCGACCACCGCGGGACGCTTCACGAGCGCGCTGCGTCTCGCGATCGCCGATCTCATGCCGATCGTGTCGATGATCGGGGTGTTTCTGCTGGTGGCCGCGCTGTCGGGCAGCATCCTGCCGCCGACTGGCCTGCTCGTCGCGGTGCTCGTGTGCGCCGCGCTGCTGCTCGCGCTCGTGTGGCGCTGGTGCGTGAAGATTCATGCGTCGATGCAGATCGCGTTGCGGGAAACCTTCGAAGAGCGGCCGGATCCTTGACTCATCGGGGTCGGTGTAACGCTTCGCAACAATGTGAGCAATTGTGTGCGGGTTTGCGGGGCCTGCAGCACTGACGGATAATCAGGGCATATTCATTCGTTCGCGTGTAAGGCGCCCGTCCGACAGTCATGAGCGAAAACAAACCCGAAAACGCCGGCACGACCGGCAGTCCGCAGCCGGCCTCCCCCGCGCCGAGCAGTGCACCGGCCGAACCGGCCGCCTCGCTTCCTCCGTCGCATGAAGATGCCACCCGGTCGGCCGCCAAAGACACGAGCCCGGCGGCCGAGGAGGCGACCGCGAGGTCGTCGACCGACGATCCGCTCAGCGCATCGGCACTTACGCCCAAAGATCCGCGCACGGCGCGGCTGCGCGACGCGGCCGAGGCGCGCAGCGCCGCCGCCGAATCGACCGCGCGGCAGGAAGCCAAGGTGCACGAGCGCGAAGCGCGGCGCGCTGGTACGTACGCCGGCGGCGCGACCATGGTGAAACCCGAGCCAGTCGTCAAACCGACGGCGGCCGCCGGCGAGCCGCACGCGGGCGGCATTAGCGCCGCGGACCTCGCCACCGAAGACGAAATCGCCACCGAGGCAGCCGCCGCACCCGCGGCGCGTGCGCCCGGCTCGCCGCCGCCCGGTTTCGGCGCGGCACCCGATTTCAGCGCCACGAACCCGCCGCCACCCAACGCGCTTCCGCCGTCGCCACCGCGTTATCTGAAGCAGAGCGACTCCGCGTGGAGCGTGTTCGGCCGCATCATCGCGGCGCGCGCGCGGCAGCTGTTCGATCGCGCGGGGCAGCGGATCACGCAGCGCACGCTGCGCATCGGCGTGTCGGCGCGCATCTTCCACCCGGAACCGGGCGCGAAGGGCTTGCGCGGCAAGACGCTGCAGTATCTGGAGGAGTCGGTCGCGCACTGGGTGATGTCGCGCGACGTGCTGGTGTTCATGATCCCGACCGTTGGTCATCAGGGCATGCTGCACCCGAGCAACATCCGTCTGCGCGACTATGCGAAGCATCTCGATGGCCTGCTGCTGCAAGGCGGCGCCGACGTGTCGCCGCAGACGTATGCGGAATCGGCGGCCAGCCACGAATGGCCCGGTGACCGCGTGCGCGACATGTACGAGCTCGAGCTGCTGCACGAGTTCGTCGAATCGGGCAAGCCGGTGCTCGGCGTGTGCCGCGGCTGTCAGCTGATCAATGTCGCGTTCGGCGGCACGCTATATCAGGACATCGCGACCGAAGTGCCCACCGCGAACGCCCACGTCAACGAAAACTACGATCAGCACCGGCACGGCGTGCATTTTCCGGATGGCTCGACGCTGCTGAACATGTTCCCCGGACGGCGCGACGCGATCGTCAACTCGATCCACCATCAGGCGGTAAAGACGCTGGGCCGCGATCTGAATATCGAGGCGGTGTCGGCGTCGGACGGCATCATCGAGGCCGTGCGCTACCGGCGCGCACCGTTCGTGATGGGCGTGCAGTGGCACCCGGAGTTTCATCGCGCGGGCGGACCGGAGCTGCTCGATTGCACACCGTTGCTCGATACGTTCCTGCGGGTCGCGCGGGAGACGCGGTTTTAAGCATGGCGGGTTTGCGTTGGCGCGGCGTGCGCGGTCGAGGTTGAGTCCGCGGCGTGGTTGCGCATCGGTCCCGCGCTTTCGCTGTTTTCCGCAGCCCGACGGAGCCATTCCATTCTGACGCACTGTCACGTTATGTGGCAGTGCGTTTTCTTCTCTCGAAATAATCAGGAGTGCGAGCTGGGTGGCGTCTTTATTTTGCGACTGTGATTTTGGATGGAGTGATTCGCTGCACCAACCGTCTATCTCGATTTCGAGCGTGTCCATACAGTGCCCACGAGCTTCGCGTCGCGATAAATCCGCGCGATAATCCAACGTCATTCTCGATCGGCGTGGAGCAGGCATATGAAGTACTCCTTGGTTATCCGGCGCGCTATGTTGCTCGCCGGTGTCTATGCGTTGTGGCATACGGGTGTTGCGGTGGCACAGCAGGACAGCGTGAGCGCGCCGCTGGCGGGCACGCGGCCGGCTCCAGGGGAGTTGGCGCCGCGAGAGGCTGGCCCCCAGTCCGTCGCTGAGCCCGAGGTGTCCGCGAATACGCCCGCCGCCGCGCGCGGCGACGTCGCCGATTTGATCCAGTTGATCCACGACGCGAACCTCAGGGAACTGCGCACGACCTACAACGGCAGCTACGGTGCGAGCCTGTTCTTCCATCCGCCGCGGATGACGTACTACGTCGCGTTGTTTCAGAACAAGCATTTCTGGCGCGTGATCAGGAGCGATTCGGCAGAGCGCGCGGAAGCGATCTACGCCGGTTTCGCGCAGCAGACGCAGCAACTCGCGGACGTCGAGATTCATCGCACGCGGTTGCAGGCGCAGAATGCGTATCTGCAGGGCAGCATCGCGATATCGCAGCAGCAGGCGCAACGGCTGCAGACCGATCTCGACGTCGCCCGCACGCAGCAGGCGAAGGTCGACGACCGGCAGCGGCAGACGCGCGACGAGGCGCTCGCGCTGCGCGCGGAGCGCGACAACGCGCAGGCGCAATTGCGTCAGCTTCAGAGCGCGGTCACGCGCTTGCAGCAGCAGACGGAAGCGGGTTTGCCTGCGTCGAAGTAACGGCGGCGCTCATGGCGCGAATTGTTCCGGGATTTCGGTGACGCGACGCTGCGATATGTGGTTCATCCACTCGGTGCTATTTACCGGCAGATTGTTCGACACGGTGGAGCGCGGCAGCGGCGCGACGTCGCGCAAAGACATCATGGCGAACGTCGTTACATCAGCGTATCCGTCTTCGCCGAACCGGGTACGAACGCGCGCTTCATGCGATGGGTCATTCGCGGCAGGGCGATTTACCGGAAGCGGATGCGTTTGCACGCGAAGCGCACGACGCGGAGGCGACGAGCGAATCGCGTCACGCGGGGTGGGCGCATGTCGCGTGGCGGTGCCCTGAGGCAAAGCCACGATGCGCGCGGGTGCGGCGGCGGCCACGTCGACAGGTAATGGCGGAAGGACAGGAGCCGGTGTGACGGCCTCCGCAATCACCGGTGCCTCGGGACTCGCAACCAGATGCTGCGCACGACGCTTTTCTACCGGCGCCGGCGCATCACGACGGGGCATCAGAGCTTGCGCCGATTTCAGCATGTCGGAGGCCATATGCCGCGGCGCCGGAGGCTGATCGACGATCCACCACGCCAGCACCGCGACGCAGCCGATTACGCCGGCACTCGCCGCGACCGTTCGCCGATGCCGCACAGTGCGCCGCTGCGCGATTCGCGGCGAGCGGGCCTTGAGCGGGATTCGCATTGGACCCTGAGGCACCTTCCGTTGCATAGCGGGATGCGCCGCCGTCGCGGTATTCGACGGTTCCCCGGCAGGCTGCGTGGCGTTCGCGACGGGCGTCTCTGCCGGCCGCTTCATGTCGGTCAGCACGCCGGTCAGCACGCCGTCGATCGACACCCACTGCCCATACGACAGCAACTGCTGATCTCTGATGCACACGGTGCGCAGCAGCGCGGCATACAGCGAATCGAGCCCGGTTCGCCAGCGCTGAACGCCGGACAGCAACGCCCAGTCGCGGCCGAACGGTTCGGGCAGCTGGTCGAGCGCACGGAGAGGGGGAAGCGCGAATGCGCCTTCGATCAGGATGAGCGGCGTGCTGGTCATCGGTTTCTTCCGGTGTCTCGGACAGGCTCACCGGTGTGGCAGTGACGGAATCTGTAGGGGGCCGATGAAGCCATCGGCAACAGAAAATCATGCCTCGAAACTACGTCGTCCACCGTTCAGACGACTCCGAAAACAGGAACACCGCCGGCGCGCGCCGTCCCCGCGACGCCACGCGCTTCACGCACGCTCAACCACGGCGTTCAAGCCTTCAACCGGTACACGTAGCGCAACGCGGTGATATCCACGCCGCCCATCTGATCGGGCTCCGCGCCGACCAACTGCCAGCCGTGTCGCTCGTAAAAGCCGATCGCCGCCGTATTGCCCTCGAGCACGTACAGATACAGCTGTGCCTCGCCTTGCGCGCGCGTCCAGTCTACGGCTGCGTGCATCAGTGTTTTGCCGACGCCGATGCCCTGATAACCGGGCAGCGCATGCAGGTTGTCGAGCAGCACGCCCCACGCGGACTCGGGCTGGCGCTCGACACATACGAAGCCGGCCGGCTCGCCGGCCAGCTCGGCGATCAGCACGATGCGGCGCTCGCCGCCCGGCGCGCCGAGACGTGCTTCCCAATAGGCGGCGCGTTCGCGCGTGACTTCGCCGTCGAGGAACGCGTCGGGCAACAGACCGCGATAGGTCGCCTGCCAACTGGCGCTGTGGATCGACGCAATCAGCGCGGCGTCCTCGAGCGTGGCGGGGCGCAGGGAAAGAGCAGGGGTGGTTCGCATCGGCGTAATCGACTGAATGGCCTCGCGCGGACAGTCTACGGCCGCCCGCGGGTGTCGCGCGTAAGCAAACTGTATGCGTTTCGCGTCGACCCTATCAGCAGTAACATTACGTGGCATCGGCCCGACATCGAGCTCAGCGTTTACCCTCATATCGGATGAGCGCCGTGAGCAGCAGAATGCGGCGCCCGCGGGCGCACTTTGCTTATACCTGTGCGTCCGCCTGCGGCATCCGCTCGCCAAACGCGGTGGATCGTTTCAACTGCCCGCTCGTCACCTCCGCGTCGATCCGTCCGACAGGGCGGCGGGCCTATCCGAGAGTGTCATGTCTACAGCGACCCACGCCGCTTCCACCACCGAAGAATCCAAGGTCAAGACAGTGTTCCGCGTTGTCAGCGGCAACTTTCTTGAAATGTACGACTTCATGGTCTATGGCTACTACGCTTCCGCGATCGCCAAGACCTACTTTCCTGGCGGCAGCGATTTCGCGTCGCTGATGCTGTCGCTGTCCGTGTTCGGCGCGGGCTTCCTGATGCGTCCGCTCGGCGCGATCGTGCTCGGCGCCTACATCGACCATCACGGCCGTCGCAAAGGCCTGATCCTCACACTGAGCCTGATGGCGCTCGGCACGCTGACGGTCGCGACGATACCGGGCTACGCGACCATCGGGCTCGTGGCGCCCGTGCTGGTGCTGCTCGGCCGGTTGCTGCAAGGCTTCTCCGCCGGCGCCGAGCTCGGCGGCGTGTCGGTGTATCTGTCGGAGATCGCGACGAAGGGCAACAAGGGCTTCTATTGCTCGTGGCAGTCGGGCAGCCAGCAGGTCGCGGTGGTATTCGCCGCGCTGATCGGGGTGGGGCTCAACAAGATTCTGCCCGCCGAGCAGATGTTCGCGTGGGGCTGGCGCGTGCCGTTCCTGATCGGCTGTCTGATCGTGCCGTTCCTGTTCATCATCCGCCGCTCGCTGCAGGAAACCGAGGAGTTCACGGCGCGCAAGCATCGTCCGAGCGTGGGCGAGATCCTGAAGTCGATGCTCGCGAACTACCCGATCGTGCTGGGCGGCATGGGCATGGTCGTCATGACGACCGTGTCGTTCTACATGATCACCGCTTACACGCCGACCTTCGGCAGGGAAGTGCTGAAGCTGTCGGCGATCGACGCGCTCGTCGTCACCGTCTGCGTCGGTATCTCGAATCTGATCTGGCTGCCGTTGTCCGGCGCGTTGTCGGACCGCATCGGCCGCCGTCCGGTGCTGCTCGCGTTCACGATCCTGACGATCCTCACCGCGTATCCGGCGCTGCAATGGCTCGTCGCCGAACCGTCGTTCGCGCGTCTGCTCGCCGTGCAGCTGTGGTTGTCGTTCCTGTACGGCTGCTACAACGGCGCGATGGTCGTCGCGCTGACCGAAGTGATGCCGGTCGAAGTGCGAACCGCAGGCTTCTCGCTCGCGTACAGTCTCGCGACGACGATCGGCGGCTTCACGCCGGCCATCGCCACGCTGCTGATCCACGTGACCAGCAACAAGGCGGCGCCGGGCCTGGTCCTCGGCGTGGCGGCAATCTGCGGTCTGCTCGCGACGCTGTTCCTGTATCGCACGCCGGAGTCACGTAATCAGTATCGGGCGGCCTGACGGCTCACTTCGTGTTCTGAAAACAAAAGACCCCGCGCTAGCGGGGTCTTTTGTTTGCGGCGCGTGGTCTGTGGCTACCCGTGCCGCAATTCGTTAGCGACCACCTCGACGACTTCATCCCACACGCCCGGCCGCGGCTGACGCACGAGCGTCGCGCCGGGATACCACGGGCTGCGCGTGTCGCCGTCGAACCAGCGCCAGTCGGCGGCGAACGGCAGCATCAGCCACAGCGGCTTGCGCAGCGCGCCCGCGAGGTGCGCGATCGACGTGTCGATCGACACCACCGCGTCGAGCCGCTCGACGATCGCCGCGGTATCCGCGAAGTCGCCGATGCGGTGGTCGAAGCGATGGATCGCGGCCGCGCGCGGATGCGCGTCGAGCGCCGCGCGGTCGTCCTCGGACAGATCGGGTTGCAACACGATCCAGTCGATGCCATCCAGTGCGAACAGCGGCTCCAGCGCGGCGAGCGGCATCGTGCGGTTTTCGTTGCGCTGGATGCGCCCCGACCATGCGAGCCCGATCTTGCGCTTCGCCTGACCGCCGAGCGAGCCGCGCCATTTGCGGCCATAGGCCGGCGGCACGCTCAGATAGGGCGTGCGCGCGTCAATCGTGTCGTAGCGCGTGCCGAGCGCTAGCGGCAGGCTCAAGAGCGGAATCTGCAGATCGGCGGCGGGGCGCGGCTGGCCCTGCGCGATCAGCGAGACGCGCCATGCCTGCGCGACGGGCGCGAAGAGCGGCACCAACTGCGGCTGCACTTCCAGCACGACGCGCGCGGCGCGAAGCGCTGCGAGCGGTACGAAGCGCACGAACTGCAGCGTGTCGCCGAAACCCTGTTCGGCATGGATCAGCAGCGTGTATTTTTCGATCGACTCGCCGTGCCAGCGCGGCAACGTCTGGATCACCGGTTGCGCGACGGTTTGCAAGCGCCATTCGTATTCGGGCAGCCCGCGCTCGAAGTCGCGCATCGCGAGCCACGCGAGCGCACGGTTCATATGCGCGGACGCGAGATCCGGGCGCAGCCGCAACGCCTGATCGAGCGCGCGCACCGCGGCCGCGTGCGCGCCGAGCGCCTGGTGCGCGGTGCCGAGCGCAAGCCACGCGAGTGCGAATTGCGGATCGAGCCCGACCGCGCGCTCCAGATACGGCAGCGCCTGTTCGGCACGGCCGAGCGCCGCGAGCGCGTTGCCCATGCCATAGATCGCGGGCGGCAGGTTCGGCTGCAGACGCAGCGCCGCTTCAAATGACGCGACTGCCCGCGCATGGCGGCCGGTCGCATCGAACGTATTCGCGAGATTGAAATGCGCGGCGACGAAGCGCGGCTCGGCGGCGAGCGCGGCCTCGAAGCAGGGCACCGCCTCGTTCGGTCGATCGAGCGCGTTCAGCGACATGCCCATGTTGTTCAGCGCGCCCGCGTGACCGGGGCGCAGCTCGAGCGCGCGCCGGAACGACGCGATCGCGTCCGCGTGACGGCCGAGCGCGTGCAGCGCGTTGCCGAGATTGTTGTGCGACGACGCGTCGTTCGGCTGCAGGCGCAGCGAACGTTCGAACGCATCGGCGGCGTCTTCGTGACGGCCTTGCGACGCGTACGCGTTGCCGAGGTTGTAGTGCGCCATCGGGAAGGTCGGCGCGAGCGTCAGCGCGTTGCGGAACTGCTCGATCGCGGCGTCGATCTGGCCGAGCGCCTTCAGCGCATTGCCGAGGTTCAGCTGCAGCGCCGCGTCTTCGGGGCGCAGATCGACCGCGCGCCGCACCAGCGCCGCGGCTTCGGCGTGCTGGCCCTGCTGGTGGCGCAGCACGCCGAGCAGATGCAGCGCGTCGACGTGGCTGGGGTCGTGGTCGAGCGTGGCGCGGTAGCCGCGTTCGGCGTCGTCGAGGCGGCCGTCACGATGCGCCGCGAACGCGCGGTCAAATACAGGTTGCATGACGGGGAGGGCATTTGGATCAATCAGACTGAGGGCGCATTTTCCCATACTTGCGCAAGCGGCCCGGATTTGCGCGGAGCGTGAGTTCATGGGCAACGACGGATGGAACCCCCGCGCGACCCGTCTTGCCGACGCGCGATTGATGCAGCGCACCCGTGTGCGCAAGAGCGGCGGCGTACACTAGAACGCATTGTTGCCTCCGGAGTTCCGCATGGACGCTGCCGCCTACGACGCGTCGCCGGTGCTGATCGTCGGGGCCGGTCCCACCGGACTTGCCGCAGCGATGAGTCTCGCGCGCGCCCACATCCCCGTGCGCCTGATCGACAAGGCGCCCCAGCCGAACCCTTACTCGCGCGCGATCGGCATTCAGGCACGCACGCTCGAACTGCTCGAGCAGCATCGACTGATCGAACCGTTTCTCGAGCTCGGCCATCGCGCGCGCGTGGCGAATCTGTTTTCGAACGGCATGCGGCTTGCGCAGCTCGATTTCGACCCGTTGCACACGCGCTATCCCTATCTGCTGTTTCTCGACCAGTCGGTGACCGAGCGGCTCCTGACCGAGCATCTGGCGACGCTCGGCGTGAAGGTCGAACGCGGCGTCGAGCTCGTGGCGTTCATGCAAGGCTCCGCGAGCGTTCAGGCGACCTTGCGCCGCGCGGACGGCCGCACGGAAGCCATGCGCCCGTCGTATCTGATCGCGGCCGATGGCGCGCACAGTTCGATTCGCCATCGCCTCGACCTGAACTTCGAGGGCAAGACCTTCGACCAGACCTTTCTGCTCGCCGACCTGCATGCCGAAACCGACTGGCCCGACGACGAGTTCCATATCTTCGCGTCGGGCGATGGTCTCGTCGCGCTGTTTCCGATGGGCCACGGCCGCCATCGTCTGATCGCCGATCATGCGGTCGAGCCGTCCGGCAGCGCCGCGCCGCCGGACCCCGCGGTGCTCGGCGAGCCGCCGCTGGAGCGGGCGCCGGCGCCGTCGCTCGAACAATGCAAGGCGCTGATCGCGCGACGCGTGGGCGAGCGCGTCGACGTGTCGGAGCTGGCGTGGTCGGCGTACTTCCACGTGAACAGCCGGATGGTCGATCGGCTGCGCGTGGGCCGCATCTTCCTCGCCGGCGATGCCGCGCACGTACACAGCCCCGCGGCCGCACAAGGCATGAACACCGGCATCCAGGAAGCGCTCAATCTCGGCTGGAAGCTCGCGCGCGTGATCGGCGGCGCGGCGCCGGATCGCCTGCTCGACACGTATCACGCCGAGCGACATCCGATCGAGCGCGAGTTGCTGCGGCAGACCGGTTTCATCACGCAGATGGCCGAGGCCGATCACGGACCGATGAAGCTGCTGCGCGAGCGTGTGATGCCGGTGCTGGCCGCGTTCGGTCCGCTGCGCGATGCCGCACGCGCGACGATCAGCGAGCTGTCGATCCAATACCGGCGCAGTCCGCTGACGCTCGAACGCGTGCTCGACGGCGGCCCGCGCGCGGGCGAGCGCGCACCCGATGCGCTCGTGCACGTCGTCGACGGTCCGCTGGGGCGCGCGCCGGGCGTCGGCTGCATTTTCGATCTGCACGATCCGGCGTTCTTCTCGCTGTTTCTGCTGTTGCCGCCGCTGCCCGTCGATGGCACGCCGCTCGATCCCGCCGCGAAACATGCACCGCCGCCGGACCCCGAAGTAGAAAAGCTCGCCGCCGAGGTCGAGCGGTTGCTGCCGAACGCGGTGCGAATCTGGCGCGTCACCGATACGAGCGGCGACGGCGGCCCGGCGTTGTCCGAATCGTATGGGCGCACGCGGCCGTCGTTTTATCTGGTGCGGCCCGACGGCTACATCAGCGCGCGCGGACGCACCGGCTCGGACCTGCACGGTCTCGTACGGCACTGCGAAGCGTGGTTTACGGTTGGGGGAGAGATATCGGAACAGGCGACGTTGTGATTGGCGCCGCCTGTCGCGTGGCATGGGCACGAACGCGGCAGCGGATCGCGCCGCCGCGCCTGGTTGATTGGGGAAACCGACCGAGCCTAAGCCGCCGGCGCCTGGGCCGGCGCCGGCGTCAACTTCTCGCGATACCTGACGATCGCCTCGCGCGTGAAGTCCGATAGCGCGATGTCATATGTGTTCGGCGCTTCGTCGAGCGTCGCGAGCAGCGCGCGCCGCATGCGCGGCTCCCAGAAGCGGCGGATGTGTTCGGCGACGCCGGTCAGCGCTTCCTCGTGGTCGGGCATCGACTCGAAGAAGTCGCCGATCCGGTTCGCCATGTCGATCAGATTCCGATTGTCCATGGCTCGTCTCACTTGCCCGCGGTGACGGCCGCGGCCGCATTGGCCAGCTCGCGCTGCTTCAGCAGTTCGAGCTGTTCGCTATTGAAGCGCGAATAGTCCTTCTGCCATTGCGACGGCTGCTCGACCGGCATCACCTGCACCGCGGTCACCTTGTATTCGGGGCAGTTGGTCGCCCAGTCGGAGCTGTCGGTCGTGATCACGTTCGCGCCCGATTCGGGGAAGTGGAACGTCGTATAGACGACGCCCGGCTGCATCCGCTCCGTCACCTTCGCGCGCAACACGGTCTGCCCCGCGCGCGATTCGATGCCGACCCAGTCGCCGGTTTTGATGCCGCGTTCCTCGGCATCGTGCGGATGCAGTTCGAGCCGGTCTTCGTCATGCCAGCGCGAATTCTCGGTGCGGCGCGTCTGCGCGCCGACGTTGTACTGCGACAGAATGCGCCCGGTCGTCAGCAGCAACGGATACTTGCGCGTGACCTTCTCCGGCGATGCGATGAACTTCGTGATCACGAACCTGCCCTTGCCGCGCACGAAGGTGTCGACGTGCATCGTCGGCGTGCCGTCGGGCGCGTCCTCGTTGCATGGCCACTGGATGCTGCCCATTTCGTCGATCTTCTGGTACGACACGCCGTGGAAGGTCGGTGTGAGCCGCGCGATTTCGTCCATGATCTCGGACGGATGCGTGTAGTCCATCTCGTAGCCGAGCGCGCGCGACAGCAGCTGCGTGACTTCCCAGTCCGCGTAGCCGGCGAGCGGCGGCATCACCTTGCGCACGCGCGAGATGCGGCGCTCGGCATTGGTGAACGTGCCGTCCTTTTCGAGGAACGACGAGCCGGGCAGCAGCACGTGTGCATACTTGGCGGTCTCGTTCAGGAAGATGTCCTGCACGACGATGCATTCCATCGACGACAGCGCCGCCGCCACATGATGCGTGTTCGGGTCCGACTGCACGATGTCCTCGCCCTGGCAGTACAGACCTTTGAAACTGCCGTGCAGCGCGGCGTCGAACATGTTCGGAATGCGCAGGCCAGGTTCCGGTTGCAGTGTGACGGCCCAGGCGTTTTCGAACTGCGTGCGCACGAGCGGATCGCCGATGTGACGATAGCCGGGCAGCTCGTGCGGGAACGAGCCCATGTCGCACGAACCCTGCACGTTGTTCTGGCCGCGCAGCGGATTCACGCCGACACCTTCGCGGCCGATGTTGCCGGTCGCCATCGCCAGGTTCGCGATGCCGATCACCATCGTCGAGCCTTGCGCGTGTTCGGTGACGCCGAGGCCGTAGTAGATCGCGGCGTTGCCGGCGCTCGCGTAGCTGCGCGCGGCTTCGCGTACCTGTTGCGCGGGCACGCCGGTCGCCGCTTCGGTCGCTTCCGGCGAGTTCTCCGGCAGCGCGACGAAATCGCGCCACTGTTCGAACGCGCGGGTTTCGCAGCGCTCGGCGACGAACGCTTCGTCGACCAGGCCTTCGGTGACGATCACGTGCGCGAGCGCGTTGACGATCGCGACGTTGGTGCCGGGCCGCAATTGCAGATGGTGCGACGCTTTCACGTGCGGCGTATCGACGATGTCGATCCGCCGCGGATCGACGACGATCAGCTTCGCACCCTCGCGCACGCGCCGCTTCAGGCGCGAGGCGAACACCGGGTGGCCATCGGTCGGATTCGCGCCGATCACCATGATCACGTCGGCTTTGTCGACGGAGGCGAACGTCTGCGTGCCGGCCGATTCGCCGAGCGTCGTCTTCAGACCATAGCCGGTCGGCGAGTGGCAGACGCGCGCGCAGGTGTCGACGTTGTTGTTACCGAACGCGGCGCGCACGAGCTTCTGCACGAGGTAAGTCTCTTCGTTCGTGCAGCGCGACGACGTGATGCCGCCGATCGAATCGCGCCCATGCTTCGCCTGGATGCGACGGAATTCCGATGCCGCGTACGAGATCGCTTCGTCCCAGCTGACTTCGCGCCACGGGTCGGTGATCGTCGCGCGGATCATCGGCTTTTTGATGCGGTCCTTGTGCGTCGCGTAGCCCCACGCGAAGCGGCCCTTCACGCATGCATGGCCTTCGTTGGCCTGGCCGTTCTTGTACGGCACCATCCGCACGACCTGGTTGCCCTTCATCTCTGCCTTGAACGAGCAGCCGACGCCGCAATAGGCACAGGTGGTGACGACCGAGTGCTCGGGCTGGCCGAGCATCACGACGGTCTTTTCCTGCAAGGTCGCGGTCGGGCACGCGGCCACGCAGGCGCCGCACGACACGCACTCCGATTCCATGAACGGCTGGTTCTCGCTGGCCGCGACGCGAGATTCGAAGCCGCGTCCGGTGATCGTCAGCGCGAACGTGCCCTGGGTTTCCTCGCACGCGCGCACGCAGCGATTGCAGACGATGCACTTCGCCGGGTCGTACGTGAAGTACGGATTCGATTCGTCCTTCTGGTCCTTCAGATGATTCGCGCCGTCGAAGCCGTAGCGCACTTCGCGCAGGCCGGTCACGCCCGCCATGTCCTGCAGTTCGCAGTCGCCGTTGGCGGGGCAGGTCAGGCAATCGAGCGGATGGTCGGAGATGTACAGCTCCATCACGTTGCGACGCAGCGACTGCAGACGGTCGGTCTGCGTGCGCACCTTCATGCCGGCTTCGACCGGCGTCGTGCACGAGGCCGGATAGCCGCGCCGTCCTTCGATTTCGACCAGACACAGGCGGCATGAGCCAAACGGTTCGAGCGAATCGGTCGCGCACAGCTTCGGCACGTTGACGCCAGCTTCAGCCGCCGCGCGCATCACCGACGTGCCCGCCGGTACGGTCACCGCCTGGCCGTCGATTTCGAGCGTCACGTCGACGTCCGAGTGACGGGCGGGGGTGCCGTAGTCGGTGTCGTCGGCGAACGCGTTGGCGGCGCGTGCCTGGGCTTGCGACTTGCACGCGCAGTTGCCTGAGCCGCAGCCGCCCCCCAGGGGGACTTCCTTCGGGGCGCCGGCAGGGGAGTTGAACTGGTCGGACATGGTGAACTCCTGGAGTCAGGCCGCGGCCGCTTTGGTGGCGTGCTCGGCAGTGGGATCGGCGGCGAGACCGAAGTCTTCAGGGAAATGATCGAGCGCGGACAGCACCGGATACGGCGTCATGCCACCCATCGCGCACAGCGAGCCGGCTACCATCGTGTCGCACAGATCGCGCAGCAATTGCACTTGACGCGTCGACGTGTCGCCGTTGCGAATCCGCGCGATCACCTCGACGCCGCGCGTCGAGCCGATCCGGCACGGTGTGCATTTGCCGCACGATTCGAGCGCGCAGAAGTGCATCGCGTATTGCGCGAGTTCGGCAAGGTTCGAGGTGTCGTCATGCACGACGAGACCGCCGTGGCCGATCACCGCGCCGATCGCCGCATACGCCTCGTAGTCCATCGGAATGTCCCACTGGCTTGGCGGCAGATAGGTGCCGAGCGGACCGCCGACCTGCACCGCGCGCGCCGGCCGGCCGCTCGCGGTGCCGCCGCCGAAGTCGTCGAGCAGTTGGCGCAATGTCACGCCGAACGCGAGTTCGACGAGGCCGCCTCGCTTGATGTTGCCGGCCAGTTGGAACGGCAGCGTGCCACGCGAGCGGCCCATGCCGAAGTCTTTATAGAACGCGGCGCCGCGCGCGAAGATGATCGGCACGGTGGCGAGCGTGATCGCGTTGTTGATCACGGTGGGCTGGCCATAGAGACCCACGAGTGCGGGCACCGGCGGCTTGGCGCGGACGATGCCGCGCTTGCCTTCGAGCGATTCCAGCATCGCGGTTTCCTCGCCGCACACATACGAGCCCGCGCCTTTCGCGACGAACAGCTCGAAACGCTGCCCGCTCGAGAGCACGCTGTCGCCGAGCCAGCCGGCTGTGCGCGCACGGGCGATGGCAGCTTCGAGCGTCGCGATCGAGTGCGGGTATTCGCTGCGCACATAGATGTAGCCGACGGTCGCGCCGGTCACGACGCCGGCGATGATCATGCCTTCGATGAGCACGTACGGATCGCTTTCCATCACGAGACGATCGGAGAAGGTGCCGGAATCGCCTTCGTCGGCATTGCAGACGACGTACTTCTGCGCGGCTTTCGCGCCGCGCACCGTGCGCCACTTGATGCCGGCCGGAAAGGCCGCGCCGCCGCGGCCGCGCAGACCGGATTCGATCAGCGCTTCGCAGGCGGCATCGGCGTCGGTTTGCAGGGCGTTGCGTAGGCCTTCGAGGCCGCCGTGCGCGACGTAATCGTCGATGGACAGCGGGTCGGTGATGCCGATCCGCGCGAAGGTCAGGCGCTGCTGCTTCTTCAGATACGGAATCTCGTCGACCACGCCGACGCGCCGCGCATGCTCGCCGCCGCCGACGAAGCCCGCGTCGAACAACGCGGCGACGTCTTCCACGTCGACATTCGCATAGCCGATGCGGCCTTCGGGCGTCGCAACTTCGACGAGCGGTTCGAGCCACAGCAACCCGCGCGAACCGTTGCGGATCAGTTCGATCGCAATGTCGCGGCGCGCGGCTTCGCTGGCGATGGCTTCGGCCAGCGCATCGGCGCCGAGCGCGAGCGCCGAGGAATCTCGCGGAACATAGATGCGCGTCATGCCGGCACCTCCACGCATTTGCGGGCAGCGGCGAACAGTGCGTCGAATTTTTGCGGCGACACGCGCGCGTGCAGCGTGCCGTTGAGCATCATCGCCGGCGACAGCGCGCATTGGCCGAGGCAGTACACCGATTCGAGTTCCACCGTTGCGCCGTCATGGTGACCGGCGTCGAAGCGGCATCCGGTGTGCGCCTCGATGTGCTGGGCAAGCGCCTCGGTGCCCATGCTGCGGCACGCTTCGGCGCGGCACAGCTGCACCGTGACGGGCGCGGCGGGTGAGGTGCGAAAGTGATGGTAGTAAGTGATGACGCCGTGCACTTCCGCTCGCGACAGGTTCAGCGCGCGGGCGAGCGGTCCGACCGCCGCGGGTGGCACAAAGCCGAGTTCGTCCTGGATCGCGTGCAGGATCGTGATGAGTGTGCGGCCCGGCTGCGCGTGACGTTGCACGAGCTGATCCGGCGCCGTGGCGAGAGAATCGTCCAAAGGGGGCTCCTCCGAAGCAATATATGCACTTGTTATTCATAATGCATGCACGTATGCTTCGCTTATTCGATACGGTATAGCCGAAAGATAGGCGGGCCGACCGGCGCGCGCAATAGGAAACAGTCAAACATATATGGTCAGGATCGAATGTCAGGTCGAGCTGGTGGTGAAGGGCGCGGACGGTCGCGAGGCCAGCCTGTCTGACGTGGTGCCGCTGCTCGCGCTCGTCGATGAATCTGGCAGCATTGCGCAGGCCGCGGCGCTTAAGGGTTTGTCCTATCGGCATGCATGGGGCTTGCTGCGCAGCATCGAGGAGCGGTTTGGTGGTCCTTTGATTGCGAAAGAGCGTGGGCGCGGCTCGGTGTTGTCCGAGCTCGGTCACGCGGTGCTGCGCGGGCAGCGGCTCTGCGGCGAGCGGCTCGACGGCAATTTGCAGGCGCTCGCGAGCGAAGTGGCGAGCGATCTGAACCGCTGGCTTGCGCCCCCCGCCGATGACGTGCGCATCCACGCGTCGCACGGTTACGCGGTGGCCGCGCTTGTGACGGTGCTGGTCGCCAACGATCTGCCGGTCGAGATCAAGTACCGCGACAGCGCCGAGGCGGTCAGTGCGCTCGCGCGCGGCGAGTGCGATCTGGCGGGCTTTCATCTGCCGCTCGGCGAGTTCCGCGCGGTGTGCGCCGATACCTACCGGCGCTGGCTCGATCCGCAACGTCATGTGCTCGTGCATCTGACCCGACGCAAGCAGGGTCTGTTCGTCGGCAAGGGCAATCCGAAGCGGATCGGCGGGCTCGGCGATCTGGCGCGCGACGACATCCGTTTCGTCAACCGCCAGCCGGGCTCGGGTACGCGGATGCTGCTCGATCTCGCGCTGCGACAGGTCGGTGTGGACCCGGACCGCGTCAACGGCTATGCGTCGACCGAGCTGACGCACTCGGCGATCGCGGCGTTCGTCGCGAGCGGCATGGTGGACATAGGCTTCGGCGTCGAACCGGCCGCGCATCATTTCGGGCTCGACTTCATTCCGATCGTCGACGAGGACTATTACTTCGCGTGCGATCGCGCGCACCTCTCTCGCGCGCCGCTCGCGACGGTGATCAACCTGTTGCGCGGCAGCGCGTTTCACCAACGCGTCGAGCAGCTCGCTGGCTACGATCCGTGCGACTGCGGCAGGCTCGTCGATCTGGACGAGGGGCTCGGCGGCGCGCTCGCGTAACGGCGGAGTAAGAGCCTGTAACCAGAAAAGCGGTGGCGCTCGGCGTGCGCGGCTGCGCAGCGCGCCGGTTTCGGCTACTCTCTTGGCTTCGTATCCGCCTTTACCGCGCGCCAAGCTGCGCTGAACCGACATGAAAGCTCTTCTCCATGCATGTGCCGCCGCTGCCGCGGCTGGTGTGCTCTGTGCCACCGTCTCCGTTGCTTACGCGCAAAATTCGCCTGGCGTGCCGGGTGGCATCCTGACCGACGAATTCCGCATTAACGAGCATCCGCAGATGCCATTCGCCGCGTCAGCCCCGTCGGACAAGTATCAGCACGGCCAACGTTCGCAGGCGCGCAAGCGCGGCGACATGGGCGATCCGAATGGCTGCAATCTGCAGTGCCCGAAAGACGAATAAGAATTGGCTCGGGCTTCGAGGTTTGACGCAACGCCGGCCCTTGGGTCGGCGTTGTGCTTTGTGGTGGGGGCGATGGCGGCCCAGTTGCCGGCTGGAGTGACTTCTTATGGCCTGGCGATGTGCCAGATTGCCTTGAAACCGTCCCCCTTTGCATCGCCCGACGGCTTGTCGGTCGGCGCCGCCGTGGCCGCCGGCCAGTTGCTCATGCAGCCGCCGGTGCAGGCGCTGACGCCGGGCCTGGTGTCCTTGTCGAACGTGTAGAGCGTCATGCCGTCAGCGGTGACGAAGCGGCCGTCGGACAGTTTGGGCGGATCGGCAAAGGCACCGGGCGTGTAGCACGGCGAGTGCGAGCGGGGCCAGCAGAGCGATGGTCTTGCGCATGACGCAGGCTCCTGTTTTGGCGACGTGGTTGACGAGTGACGACTCGCTTCGAGCTACGAGTATAGGCAGCGGCCGCGGATTTACCGGGGCGTGTTGTGCGTCCCCGCTGAGTGAAGGGGAGATGTGTGGCCGGCCCGCAAAGCGTCGCGGACGGTGCCGAAAATAAAAAACCCCGGCAGCGTTACGCTACCGGGGTTTTTTGGGGCCGTTCATCGCGAACGTTCCAGGTATTTGGTGGAGGCGGCGGGAATCGAACCCGCGTCCAGAAGTCCTCTACGACCAGTTCTACATGTTTAGTTCTGTCTTTTGATTTAACCGCAGCGACGCGGACGAACACGCTGCGCTACGGCGATTCACTAAATTTTCGACCCGGACGTCGTGACGCCGCCAAGGCTTAACTGACGTATATGACCTCTGTCGGTATTGCTACCGGTCTTGCGACACTAGCCCGTCAGTGAACTAGGCAGAGGACGGCGGCCCTTAGGCTGCCAGTGCGAACGTATCGTCGTTTGCAGTTACGTTTTTCCCATTGATTAACGAGGTGACGGGTCCTCGACATGCCCTAGCCGCTTCGCAACCCCTGTCGAAACCAGGTCGCCCCCGCGGTTCGTTGCTCACATATGTGAGCCAAAGGAGATTTTACAATAGATCGAGGGCCGCGTCGTGCGTCTTTGGTGGCCGCTGAATGGTGCAACATGGTTAACAACAGTGCGGGACGGGACCTTCAGCCGATCTGTCTGACTTTGTCAGCCGATGTCGCGCAGCAGGGTTTGCAACTCGGCCGTCGATTCTACGACGTGTTGCGCGTGCCACCGTGTCGGCGGAATGTCGTTGCCGCAATAGCCGTACGCCGCGGCGACGGTCTTCATGCCGGCGGCAAAACCGGCCTGCACGTCGCGCAGATCGTCGCCGATATAGACGACGCGCTCCGGCGCGATGTCCAGTTCACGCGCCGCGTGCAGCAACGGCGCGGGGTGCGGCTTCGAATGCGGGGTCGTGTCGCCGCTCACCACGCAGCCGGCGCGCTCCTCGAGCCCGAGTTGCGCGACGAGCGGCTCGGTAAGCCGCGCGACCTTGTTCGTGACGATGCCCCAGCGCACGCCGCGCGCGTCGAGTTCGTCGAGCACTTCCGCGATACCCGGAAAGAGCGTCGTCTCGATGCACAGATCTGCTTCGTAGTTCGCGAGAAACTCCTCGCGCATCGATGCGAATTCGTGATGATCGGGCCCGATGCCGAACGCCCCGCAGATCAGTCCGCGCGCTCCGGCTGAAGCCAGCGGTCGCAGCTTCTCGAGCGGCACCATCTCGAGCCCCCGGTCGTGGCGCATCTTGTTGACGGCGGCCGCGAGGTCGGGCGCCGTGTCGGCAAGCGTGCCGTCGAGGTCGAAAAGCACGGCGAGGCAAAAGCCAAGCGCGTCGTCGTTGTCTTCGCGTTGCGGCAGGGGAGTCGGGTCGCTCATTGTTCGTTTCGGATACGGCGGATCGGGGCGGTTCGGGCAATTCAGGCGTCGCGGCGACAGGCGAGCATATAGTTGACGCTCGTGTCGGACGACAGCGCGAAAAGCTTGCTGAGCGGGTTGTACACGATGCCCTTGATGTCCGCCGTGCGCAGCTCGGCGGCGCGCACGAAGCCGGCGAGCTCCGACGGGCGGATGAAGCGCGCGTAGTCGTGCGTGCCCATCGGCAGCATTCGCGCGATGTATTCGGCGCCGATCACCGCGAACAGATACGACTTGACATTGCGGTTCAGCGTGGAGAAAAACACCCAGCCGCCCGGCTTCACGAGATTCTTGCAGGCCTCGACGATCGCGGCCGGCCTGGGCACGTGCTCGAGCATTTCCATGCAGGTGACCACGTCATAGGTGCCCGGTTCGCGTGCGGCCAGCGCCTCAGCCGCGATTTCTTCGTAATCGACGGTTACGCCGCTTTCAAGACTGTGAAGATCGGCGACACCGAGTGCCTGCGTCGACAGATCGATGCCCTTCACATGAGCGCCCAAACCTGCCATCGATTCCGACAGGATGCCGCCGCCGCAGCCGATATCGAGCACCTTTTTGCCGGCGAGATGGGCGTGGGCGTCGATCCAGCTTAGACGAATCGGATTCAGTTCGTGCAGCGGCTTGAATTCGGCGTTCGGGTCCCACCAACGATGCGCGAGGTCGCTGAATTTCTGTAGTTCGTGAGGATCGGCGTTGGTCATGGTGAAGGCTGCCTCGATGAAAGCGGTGAGCGGACGCTCGAGGATAAACCCTGAGTATATAGGGCGAGAGAAAGAGCGGCAAAAGCGCGTCGGGTAGCGGGCGCTGATGCAAGCTGCGAGCCGCTGGTAGCTGAGCGGGGCCCTCCTGCGTCGCGCATCACGCCAGGCCGCGGTACCCGCGCATAAAAAAAGCCCCGCCGAAGCGGGGCTTTCGATACTGCGGTAATTTTCCAGCTTACTGCTTCGGCGTACCGACAACTTCGACTTCCACGCGGCGGTCCGGTGCGAGGCAGGCGATGAGTTGCTTGCGGTTCTTCTGGTTGCAACCGGTGGTAACCGGGTTGCGCGGACCCTTGCCTTCCGTGTAGATACGGTTGGCTTCGACGCCCTTGCTGACCAGGAAGGCCTTCACAGCTTGAGCACGACGCAGCGACAGACGGTCGTTGTAGGCGACGGAACCGATACGGTCGGTGTGGCCCGTAGCGACGACGACTTCGAGGTTGATGCCTTGGATCTTCGATGCCAGTTCGCTCAGACGTTCCTTGCCGGCCGGCTTCAGGATTGCCTTGTCGAAGTCGAACAGCGCATCAGCTTGATACGTAATCTTTTCGCTGGAGATAGCCGGAGGCGGAGGGACCGGTGCCGGCGGGGTCGGAGCCTGAGCAACCAGAGCGCCGTCGCACTTGGCGTTAGCCGTTGCGGGCGTCCAGAATGCATCGCGCCAGCAAAGCTCGTTCGTGCCGTTCATCCACACGTATTCGCCAGTACCATTCACCCAGTTGTCGTTGGTAGCTTGTCGCGACGCCGGCACCGACTGCGCCATGGCGGATGCAGCCATAACTGCGGTAGCTGCAATGAACGCGAGCTTTGAAAGTTTATTCATATTTCTCCTCTCGAAATTGAGATTACCGCAGGTTTACTGCGAGCCTGTTGACGAAGACCAGTCATACATTGCTCGAAGTATAACATTGGTGCGGAACAAAAACCGTCTGTGTAGACTTCGAGCAGTGTCTGACTCTTTGTGCGTTGGCATTTTGCCATATCGTTCCCTTCCGACGAAAAAAAAATCCGCCCCCGATCAAATCCCCCTCCAATTGTGGTGCATGCGCAACAAATGTTTTCGTCTGAGCGGTCCGCCGGCTCTGGCTGAGCGGCGAATTGGTCCCACGCAGGAATCGAGCCTGACGAGACTGAAATTGTGTGATCGGCGAGGTGTTGGCGGGTGCCCCTCTAATATGTATACGTACCTTCGTCGGGCGTGGATTCGTGGCATGTTAGAATCGCGTGATGCGTTGCGCCTGCAATGCTTACGCGAAGAAGCGGCGAAACCCCGCCTTCGCACGTAAAAGATACGGATAATGGATCAATTCGCCAAAGAGACTCTGCCAATCTCCCTTGAGGAGGAAATGCGCCGTTCGTATCTCGATTACGCGATGAGCGTGATCGTAGGGCGAGCGCTTCCCGATGTCCGCGATGGCCTGAAGCCGGTGCACCGGCGCGTGCTGTACGCGATGCACGAACTGAACAACGACTGGAACCGCGCCTACAAGAAGTCGGCGCGTATCGTCGGCGACGTCATCGGTAAATACCATCCGCACGGCGACACCGCTGTATACGACACGATCGTACGGATGGCGCAGGACTTCTCGCTGCGCTACATGCTCGTCGACGGCCAGGGGAACTTCGGTTCCGTCGACGGCGACAACGCCGCGGCGATGCGTTACACCGAAATCCGCATGGCGAAGATCGGCCACGAACTGCTGGCCGACATCGACAAGGAAACGGTCGACTTCGTGCCGAACTACGACGGCAGCGAGAACGAGCCGGCCATCCTGCCCGCGCGCATCCCTAATCTGCTTATCAATGGCTCGTCCGGCATCGCGGTCGGCATGGCGACCAATATCCCGCCGCACAACCTCAATGAAGTCGTCGACGCGTGTCAGCATCTGCTGAAAAACCCGGAAGCGACGATCGACGAGCTGATCGAGATCATCCCCGCGCCCGACTTCCCGACCGCCGGCATCATCTACGGCGTGGCCGGCGTGCGCGACGGCTATCGCACCGGCCGCGGCCGCGTCGTGATGCGCGCGCTGACGCACTTCGAGGAAATCGACCGTGGCCAGCGCATGGCGATCATTGTCGACGAGCTGCCCTATCAGGTGAACAAGCGCTCGCTGCTCGAGCGCATCGCCGAGCTCGTCAACGAGAAGAAGCTCGAAGGCATTTCCGACATCCGCGACGAATCCGACAAGAGCGGGATGCGCGTCGTGATCGAGCTGAAGCGCGGCGAAGTGCCCGAGGTCGTGCTGAACAATCTGTACAAGGCGACCCAGCTTCAGGACACGTTCGGTATGAACATGGTCGCGCTCGTCGACGGCCAGCCGAAGCTCCTGAATCTGAAGGAAATGCTGACGTGCTTCCTGTCGCATCGCCGGGAAGTGCTGACGCGGCGCACCGTCTACGAACTGCGCAAGGCGCGCGAACGTGGTCACGTGCTCGAAGGTCTCGCGGTTGCGCTCGCGAACATCGACGAATTCATCGCGCTCATCAAGGCCGCGCCGACACCGCCGATCGCCAAGCAGGAACTGATGTCGCGCGCGTGGGATTCGTCGCTCGTGCGCGATATGCTGTCACGCGCAGAGTCGGAAAACGGGTCGGCGGGCGGTCGCGAAGCTTATCGTCCGGAGGGACTGAACCCGTCGTTCGGCATGCAGACCGACGGCCTTTACCGTCTGTCCGATACGCAGGCGCAGGAAATCCTGCAGATGCGCCTGCAGCGACTGACCGGTCTCGAGCAAGACAAGATCATCGGCGAATACCGCGACGTGATGGCGCAGATCGCTGACCTGCTGGACATTCTCGCTCGCCCGGAACGCATTTCGGCAATCATCGTCGACGAACTCACGTCCATCAAGGCCGAATTCGGCGATGCGCGTCGCTCGAAGATCGAATTGAACGCGACCGAGCTGAACACCGAAGACCTGATCACGCCGCAGGAAATGGTCGTGACGATGTCGCACGCGGGCTACGTGAAATCGCAACCGTTGTCCGAATATCGAGCCCAGAAGCGCGGTGGTCGTGGCAAGCAGGCCACTTCCATGAAGGAAGACGACTGGATCGACACGCTGTTCATTGCCAATACGCACGACCACATCCTGTGCTTCTCGAACCGCGGCCGTGTGTACTGGGTCAAGGTCTACGAAGTGCCGCAGGGTTCGCGCAATTCGCGCGGCCGGCCGATCGTCAATATGTTCCCGCTGCAAGAAGGCGAAAAGATCACGGTCGTGCTGCCGGTCAAGGAGTTCTCGGCCGACAAGTTCGTGTTCATGGCGACCGCGTTGGGAACGGTAAAAAAGACGCCGCTGGAAGCATTTAGCCGGCCGTTGCGCAAGGGTATTATTGCGGTCGGTCTCGATGAGGGCGATTACCTGATCGGCGCCGCGATCACCGACGGCCAGCACGACGTGATGCTGTTCTCGGATTCGGGCAAGGCAGTGCGCTTCGACGAAAACGACGTGCGTCCGATGGGCCGCGAGGCGCGCGGCGTGCGCGGCATGCAACTCGAGGACGGCCAGAACGTGATCGCGTTGCTGGTGGCCGGCGACGAGCAGCAGTCGGTGCTCACCGCAACCGAGAACGGCTACGGCAAGCGCACCCCAATCAGCGAGTACACGCGTCACGGCCGCGGCACGAAGGGCATGATCGCAATCCAGACGTCGGAGCGTAACGGCAAGGTCGTTGCCGCGACGCTCGTGGACCCGGAAGCGCAGATCATGCTGATTACCACGACGGGCGTGCTGATTCGCACGCGCGTGTCGGAAATTCGCGAAATGGGACGCGCAACGCAAGGTGTTACACTCATCAGCCTTGACGAAGGGACCAAGCTGTCCGGTCTGCAACAGGTAGCGGAGGCCGAGGGCGAGTCGGAAAGCGATTCCGACGGCTCCGCTGAAGGTGATAACGGCGGTGAGGGCGGCGGCGCGGCTTGATCCGTGCCAGCGGCTTTCAGTCTCAGTTAATACGTTGAAGCTACGCTGCGGGTCACCGCGTATCGGGCCGGTACGCTTTCCCGTGTGGCGTGCAGTTCAAGTTAATTTCTCTTAGGGAGTAGTGATGCAAAAACGATTCAAACAACTGATGTTGCTGGCTGCCATCGTGCCGACCTTCGCCATGGCTCAAGCGCTGCAGAACCAGGCGCCTGCGGCTCCGGCTGCCGCAGCAGCACCGGTTGATCCGGCCAAGCAAGCTGCCATCAAGGAGCTGCTCGACGCCATCGATGCGCAGAAGCTGGTTGGCGCAATCGGCAACAGCGCGCAGATGCAGGCCAAGCAGCTCGTTCCGGCAATCCTGTCGGACGCGCTGACCGAGAACAAGACGATGACGGACAAGCAGAAGCAAGCCGCCGTGCCGACGCTGCAAAAGAACGCGGTGCCGAAGCTGGTGGACAGCGCGGGCCAGGTGTTCGCGACCGACTCTTTCCGTCAGGACGCGATGCAATCTCAGTACGACGCGTACGCGAAGTACTACAGCACGTCGGAAATCAAGGATCTGACCACGTTCTACAAGAGCCCGACCGGTCGCAAGTTCATCCAGGTGCAAGACCAGGTTGGCCGCGACGTCGTGAACGGTCTGATGCAGAAGTACATGCCGGAATCGATCAAGGCAACGCGTGAGCAGGCCGACAAGGAAGTCGCATCGGTCAAGCCGGCTGCCAAGTAAATTCCGCTCGCAGGCTGCGCTGATCAGCCGGCCTGTCGTCGCGCCCGCTGGGCCACCCGGCGTGGCGGGTTGGCGGCGACAATGCGATAATGGCCGTTTGCGCACTGGCGCAGACGGCCATTTTCTTTTTCGGCGAGCCATTTCGCTGTTCTTTTCGCCGATTCCCGCGCGACTTCGTTATTTCGCACCCGCTTCCAGGACCTCACATGCGCGTCTTTAATTTCTCTGCCGGCCCGGCGGCCATGCCCGAAGAAGTGCTGCGCCAGGCAGCCGACGAGATGCTGAATTGGCAAGGCAGTGGTATGAGCGTGATGGAAATGAGCCATCGCGGCAAGGAATTCATGTTGATCCACGAGGAAGCGCTGACCGATCTGCGCGAGTTGCTGCAGGTGCCGGCAAGCCACCGCATCCTGTTTCTGCAGGGCGGCGGACTCGGCGAAAACGCGATCGTGCCGATGAACCTGCTCGGCTCGAAACCGCGCGCGGATTTCGTCATCACCGGCTCGTGGTCGGAGAAATCGTTCAAGGAAGCGCAGAAATACGGCAGCGTGCATCTCGCCGCGACCGGCAAGACAGCCGAGGGCTTCACCCGCGCGCCGGCGCGCTCTGAATGGCAGCTGTCGGACGATCCGGCTTACGTGCACTTGTGCACCAACGAGACCATTCACGGCGTCGAAACGTTCGAGATTCCCGACCTCGGCGATACTCCGCTCGTCGCGGACGCGTCGTCGCATATCCTGTCGCGCCCGATGGACATCGCCAAATACGGCGTGCTGTTCGGCGGTGCGCAGAAGAACATCGGCATGGCCGGCGTGACGGTCGTGATCGTGCGTGAGGACATGCTCGATCGCGCGATGCCGATCTGCCCGTCGGCGTTCGAATGGAAGACCGTCGCCGAGAACAATTCGATGTACAACACTCCGCCCACCTACGCGATCTATATCGCCGGGCTCGTGTTCAAGTGGTTGAAGAAGCAGGGCGGCCTCCTGGCGATGGAGGCACGCAACCTCGAAAAATCGAAGCTGCTGTACGACACGATCGACTCGAGCAGCTTCTATCTGAACAAGGTCGAGCGTGGCTCGCGCTCCCGGATGAACGTACCGTTCTTTCTCGTCGACGAGTCGCGCAACGAAGATTTCCTGTCCGGCGCGAAAGCGCGGGGATTGGTGCAGCTAAAGGGCCACAAGTCCGTCGGCGGCATGCGGGCGTCGATTTATAACGCCGTCCCGCTCGAAGGCGTCAAAGCGCTTGTCGAATACATGAAGGAATTCGAACAGCGCAGTGCCTGAGTCACACTGACCGGCAGGCGTGCGCATCTTTTCCAGCAGTTACCCGGCAAAGCCGTTTTACGCATGGACGACGAACTCAATACACGACTCAAACCTCTGCGCGATCGCATCGACGCGCTCGACGCGCAGCTGATCGCGCTCCTGAACCAGCGCGCGTCGGTCGCGCTCGAAGTCGGGGAGGTCAAGAAGCATTTCAACGCACCGGTGTTCCGACCCGAGCGCGAGATGCAGGTGATCGCGCGCCTGCAGGAGATGAGCGCGGGGCCGCTTGCGGACGAACACATCAGCGCGATCTGGCGCGAGATCATGGCCGCAAGCCGCGCGCTCGAAAAGACCATCAAGGCCGCGTACCTCGGGCCCGTCGGCACCTATAGCGAACAGGCGATGCATGAGTACTTCGGTCAGTCGATCGAAGGGCTGCCGTGCCCGTCGATCGATGAAGTGTTCCGCTCCGTCGAGGCGGGCGCCGCCGACTACGGCGTCGTGCCGGTCGAGAATTCGACCGAAGGCGCGGTGTCGCGCACGCTGGATCTGCTGCTGCAAACGCAGCTGACCATCGGCGGCGAACTCGCATTGCCGATTCATCACAACCTGCTCACGCAAAACGGGCTCGCCGGCGTCACGCGCGTGTGCGCGCACGCCCAGGCGCTCGCGCAGTGCCAGCGCTGGCTGTCGACCAACGCGCCGCATCTCGAGCGCCAGGCGGTGTCGAGCAACGCGGAAGCTGCACGGATGGCAGCCGAAGATCCGACCGTCGCGGCCATCGCCGGCGACCGCGCCGCGATCCACTACGGCCTGCAGGTCACCAACGCGCTGATCCAGGACGATCCGCACAACCGCACACGCTTCGTGATGATCGGCAAGCAGCCGACCGGTCCGAGCGGCTACGACCAGACCTCGCTGATTGTGTCGGTCGTGAACGAACCGGGTGCGATGGTCAAGCTGCTCGAGCCGCTGGCGCGCCACGGCGTGTCGATGACGCGTTTCGAATCGCGCCCGGCGCGCGTCGGCACGTGGGAGTACTACTTCTATATCGACGTCGAAGGCCATCGCGACGACCCGGCCGTGGCCGCCGCGCTCGCCGGGCTCGGCGAGAAGGCCGCGTTCCTGAAAATACTCGGCTCGTATCCGCGCGCCCGGTAAGGGCTGGCAGCGCAGTCCGGGCGGCGCCAAGTGCACTGCCCGAACGCATATTTCACTATCCATCGTCGTTCGGAGATTTTCATGACAGCGTCTTTCGGCCCTTCCTATGTGCGTGCGATCGCGCCGTACATCGCCGGCAAGCCGATTTCGGAAGTGGCCCGCGAGTTTGGTCTCGACGAGGCGAGCATCGTGAAGCTGGCATCGAACGAGAATCCGCTCGGCATGCCGGAATCCGCGCAGCGCGCGATGGCGCAGGCGATCGCCGACCTCGGCCGCTATCCGGACTCGAACGGTTTCGAACTGAAGGCGGCACTCGCCGCGCGCTACGGCGTGCCGGCCGAGTGGATCACGCTCGGCAACGGCAGCAATGACATCCTCGAACTCGCCGCGCACGCGTTCGTCGAGAAGGGCCAGGCGGTAGTGTTCTCGGAGTATTCGTTCGCGGTCTATGCGCTCGCAACGCAAGGCGTCGGCGCGCGCGCGATCGTCGTGCCGGCCGTGCACTATGGTCACGACCTCGACGCGATGCTTGCCGCGATCGACGACGACACGCGTCTCGTGTTCGTCGCCAATCCGAACAATCCGACCGGTACGTTCGTCGACGGTCCGACGCTCGAGGCGTTTCTCGGCAAAGTGCCGCGCCATGTGGTCGTCGTGCTCGACGAGGCGTACACCGAGTATCTGTCGGCGGACAAGCGCTATAACTCGATCGACTGGGTGCGCCGCTATCCGAACCTGCTGGTGTCGCGCACTTTCTCGAAGGCGTTCGGCCTGGCGGGCCTGCGTATTGGCTTCGCGATCGCGCAGCCCAGCTTGACCGATCTGCTGAATCGACTGCGTCAGCCGTTTAACGTCAATACGCTCGCGCAGGCCGCGGCGATTGCGGCACTGAGCGACAGCGCATTTCTGGAAAAGAGCGCAGCGCTGAACGCGCAGGGCTATAAGCTTCTGACCGAGGCGTTCGACAAGCTCGGTCTCGAATACGTGCCATCCGAAGGTAACTTCGTGCTCGTGCGCGTCGGCGGTGACGACGAAGCCGGCGCCCGGGTGAATCTCGCGCTGCTGAAACAGGCTGTGATCGTGCGACCGGTCGGCAACTACGGTTTGCCGCAGTGGCTACGCATCACGATCGGCCTGCCGGAGGAAAACGGAGCGTTCCTCGCGGCGCTCGAAAAGACGCTTGCCGAGCCTGCCGCTGCGTAAGCATTGCTCCTTGATCCCGCGCGCCGGCCGGCAGGAGCGGCGCGCTTATTGTCCGTATTGTGTGAGCGACGTGGCCGCGTTTTCTTTTAACAAGCTGGTGATTTTCGGTGTCGGCCTGATCGGCGGATCGCTCGCGCGCGCGTTGCGTGAACGCGGCGAGGCCGGCGGGGCACGCACGGTGGTTGGGGTGGGACGGACGTCCGCGTCGAGCGAGCGCGCGTTGGCGCTCGGGGTGATCGACGGCGCCGCGGCGCTCACCGACGACGCCGCGCTGCGCGACGCGCTAGCGGGCGCGGACTTCGTGCTGCTCGCGGCGCCGGTCGCGCAGACACAGCCGCTGCTCGAACGCATCGCGCTGCATCTCGACGCCAACACGATCGTCACCGATGCGGGCAGCACCAAGTCCGACGTGGTCGCCGCCGCGCGCGCGGCGCTCGGTGCACGGATCGGCCAGTTCGTGCCGGGCCATCCGATCGCCGGCCGCGAGTCGAGCGGCGTCGACGCCGCGTTGCCCGATCTGTACGTGAACCGCAACGTCGTGCTGTGCCCGCTGCCGGAGAACGCGCCGGAAGCGGTCGAGCGCGTCGCGGCGATGTGGCGCGCCACCGGCGCCTTGGTGCGGGACATGACGCCGCAGCAGCACGACCGCGTGTTCGCGTCGGTCAGTCATCTACCGCACGTGCTGTCGTTCGCGCTCGTCGAACAGATCCTCAGTTCGCCCGACGCCGCTTTGAAGTTCTCGTTCGCGGCGGGCGGATTCCGCGACTTCACGCGCATCGCCGCGTCGAGTCCGGAGATGTGGCGCGACGTCTGCGTCGCCAATCGCGCGGCGCTGCTCGACGAACTCGACGCGTATACCGCGGTGCTCGCGCGCCTGCGCACGGCGATCGAGGCCGGCGACGGCGCCGCGCTCGAGGCGGTGTTCGCGCGCTCGCGCGTCGCGCGCAGTCAGTGGCAGGAGCAGCGCGCGGCTGGCGTGGCCGCCAGCGACGCGTCCAAATAACCGGAAACTGGACACATCATGGAATTCCTCGATCTCGGACCTTTTTCCCGTGCGTCCGGCACGATCCGTCTGCCCGGCTCGAAGAGCATCTCGAACCGCGTGCTGCTGCTCGCCGCGCTCGCCGAAGGCGAGACGACGATCACGAACCTGCTCGATTCCGATGACACCCGAGTGATGCTCGCCGCGCTCGAAAAGCTTGGCGTACGTCTGAAGCGTGACGGTGACACCTGCGTGGTGACCGGCACGCGCGGCGCGTTCACCGCGCGAACGGCCGACCTGTTCCTCGGCAACGCGGGTACGGCGGTGCGTCCGCTGACCGCGGCCCTCTCCGTGAACGGCGGCGATTACCGGATCCACGGCGTGCCGCGCATGCACGAGCGGCCGATCGGCGATCTCGTCGACGGCCTGCGCCAGATCGGCGCGAAGATCGACTACGAACAGAACGAAGGCTATCCGCCGCTACGCATCCGTCCCGCCCAGATCACGGCCGACGCGCCGATCCGCGTGCGCGGCGACGTGTCGAGCCAGTTTCTGACCTCGCTGCTGATGACGCTGCCGCTCTTGCGCACCGCGAGCGGCGTCACCACCGTGCAGGTCGACGGCGAGCTGATCTCGAAGCCGTACATCGAGATCACGATCAAGCTGATGGCGCGCTTCGGCATCGACGTCGAGCGTCACGGCTGGCACCAGTTCGTGGTGCCGGCCGGGCAGCGTTATCAGTCGCCAGGCGCGATCATGGTGGAAGGGGATGCGTCGTCGGCGTCGTATTTCCTCGCCGCGGGAGCGCTCGGCGGCGGCCCGCTGAGAGTGGAAGGGGTGGGCCGCGCGAGCATCCAGGGCGACGTCGGCTTTGCCGATGCGCTGATCAAGATGGGCGCGAACCTGCAGATGGGCGAGGACTGGATCGAAGTGCGCGGCGTCGGCAACGACCATGGCAAGCTCGATCCGATCGACATGGACTTCAACCTGATCCCCGACGCCGCGATGACGATCGCGGTCGCCGCGCTGTTCGCGGACGGCACGACCACGCTGCGCAACATCGCAAGCTGGCGCGTCAAGGAAACCGACCGCATCGCCGCGATGGCGACCGAGCTGCGCAAGGTCGGCGCGAAGGTGCAGGAGGGCGAGGATTTCCTCGTCGTCACGCCGCCCGAAAAGCTCATCCCGAATGCCGCGATCGACACCTACGACGACCACCGTATGGCGATGTGCTTCTCGCTCGTGAGCTTGGGCGGTGTGCCGATCCGCATCAATGACCCGAAGTGCGTCGGCAAGACGTTCCCCGATTATTTCGAGCGCTTCACGGCGCTCGCGCAACCCTGATGCAATCCAGATTCGCGTGCGAATCGCCCGATGTGCGACATTTTTAGATGAAACCGATCCGTCCCTTTCACCAGACGCCCGTCATTACGATCGACGGCCCCAGCGCCTCCGGCAAAGGCACTGTGGCCGCGATGGTGGCCGCCAACCTCGGCTTTCACCTGCTCGACAGCGGCGCGCTCTACCGGCTCGCGGCACTCGCGAGCCTGCGCTACGGCATCGCGGCGGACGACGTCGACGCACTTGTCAAACTGATCGACGACCTCCATATCACGTTTCGCGAGGGGCTCGCGCAGCTCGACGGCGTCGATGTATCGACCGAAATTCGTGCCGAGGAAGTGGGCAGCCGCGCCTCGGCGATCGCCGTTCACGCGCAGGTGCGAACCGCGCTGGTGGCGCGTCAGCGGGCGTTTCGCAAGGAGCCGGGGCTCGTCGCCGACGGGCGCGACATGGGCACCGTGATCTTTCAGGATGCCGTGCTGAAGGTGTTCATGACGGCGAGCGTCGAGGCCCGCGCGACGCGCCGGCATAAGCAATTGATCCAAAAAGGATTTTCTGCTAATATAGATGACTTGCTCCGGGATTTGCGTGAGCGCGACGAGCGTGACAGTCAGCGCGCGGCCGCGCCGCTCAAGCCCGCGGCGGATGCAAAACTGCTTGATACCTCCGCATTGTCGGTCGACCAGGCGGTCGAGCAGGTGGTGCAATGGTATGAAGCGCTGGTCCCGCATGCGTAACTGAGACGGTCATGCGGTAGTGGCCAGACAGCGGCAGTCCTGTTGTTGGTAGGTGCTTCGCGATGGTCGCGAAGCGTTGTTTTTTTAACCCTTTAACCCCGCGTGGCGTTCGCGTATTTGCCGCAGTTGCTGACCAGTCCGGTGAGCCAGGCGTTGCGAAGACCATGCAAACTCTGATTTTTATGTCCGACCTGCAAACCTCTACCCCGAATACCGAATCTTTTGCGGCTCTGTTCGAAGAGTCGCTGACCAAGCAGGACATGCGCGCTGGCGAAGTGATCTCCGCGGAAGTCGTGCGTGTCGACCACAACTTCGTGGTCGTGAACGCTGGTCTGAAGTCCGAAGCCTACATCCCGCTCGAAGAGTTCCTGAACGACGCGGGCGAGGTAGAAGTGCAGGCGGGCGACTTCGTTTCCGTCGCGATCGACGCGCTGGAAAACGGCTATGGCGACACCATCCTGTCGCGTGACAAGGCGAAGCGTCTGGCTTCGTGGCTGTCGCTGGAAAAGGCGCTGGACAACAACGAACTCGTAACCGGCACGATCACGGGCAAGGTCAAGGGCGGTATGACCGTGATGGTCAACGGGATCCGCGCGTTCCTGCCGGGTTCGCTGGTTGATACGCGTCCGGTCAAGGACACCACCCCGTACGAAGGCAAGACGCTCGAATTCCGCGTCATCAAGCTCGACCGCAAGCGTAACAACGTCGTGCTGTCGCGCCGCGCTGTCATCGAGGCAACGCAAGGCGAAGAGCGCGCGAAGCTGCTCGAAACGCTGAAGGAAGGCGCGATCGTCGAAGGCGTGGTCAAGAACATCACCGACTACGGCGCGTTCGTGGACCTCGGCGGTATCGACGGCCTGCTGCACATCACGGACATCGCATGGCGTCGTGTGCGTCACCCGAGCGAAGTTCTGTCGGTTGGCCAGGAAGTCACCGCGAAGATCCTCAAGTTCGACCAGGAAAAGAACCGCGTTTCGCTCGGTATCAAGCAACTGGGCGACGATCCGTGGGAAGGCATCTCGCGCCGTTACCCGTCGGGCACGCGTCTGTTCGGTAAGGTCACCAACATCACCGACTACGGCGCATTCGTCGAAGTGGAATCGGGCATCGAAGGCCTCGTCCACGTGTCGGAAATGGACTGGACCAACAAGAACGTTGCTCCGTCGAAGGTTGTCCAATTGGGCGACGAAGTCGAAGTCATGGTTCTCGAAATCGACGAAGACCGCCGTCGTATCAGCCTCGGCATGAAGCAGTGCAAGCCGAACCCGTGGGACGACTTCAGCCGCAACTTCAAGAAGGGCGACAAGATCAGCGGCGCCATCAAGTCGATCACCGACTTCGGCGTGTTCATTGGTCTGCCGGGCGGCATCGACGGTCTGGTTCACCTGTCGGATCTGTCGTGGAGCGAAACCGGCGAGGAAGCCGTTCGCAAGTACAAGAAGGGCGACGAAGTGGAAGCGATCGTTCTCGGCATCGACGTCGAGAAGGAACGTATTTCGCTGGGTATCAAGCAGCTCGAAGGCGACCCGTTCAGCAACTACGTTGCAATGAACGACAAGGGTTCGGTCGTCGACGGTACTGTCAAGTCGGTGGACGCGAAGGGTGCTGTGGTCCAGCTGTCGGGTGAAGTCGAAGGCTACCTGCGTGCTTCGGAAATCGCCCAGGACCGCGTGGAAGACGCTCGCAACGTGCTGAAGGAAGGCGACAAGGTCAACGCGATGATCATCAACATCGATCGCAAGTCGCGTGGCATCAACCTGTCGATCAAGGCGAAGGATTCGGCTGAGCAGCAGGAAGCCATCCGCGGTCTCGCTGCTTCGGATTCGAGCGCAGCCGCTACCGGCACGACGAACCTCGGCGCGCTGCTGAAGGCCAAGCTCGACGGCCAGAACCAGTAAGCCTGAGAGGTCTGCTGCAGTATGACCAAATCGGAATTGGTCGCCCAGCTGGCTACGCGGTTTCCGCAACTTGTTCTCAAGGATGCGGATTTCGCGGTGAAGACGATGCTCGATGCGATGTCGGAGGCACTTGCCAAAGGTCATCGCATCGAAATTCGAGGCTTCGGCAGCTTCGGGCTCAACCGCCGTCCCTCCCGCGTTGGACGCAATCCGAAGTCGGGCGAAAAGGTGCTGGTACCTGAGAAGTACGTACCGCACTTCAAGCCAGGCAAGGAATTGCGCGAGCGGGTGGATCGTCGCGCGGGCGAGCCGCTGAAGGCCGAAGAGCCGGATGACGACCTTTAATGACTCCGCTGTGCGTCTTGCAGCGTGGCATAGCTAGCGTCAGCGGCCAAAGCCAGTCGGCAAAAGACCAGGAAAAGCGCCTTCGGGCGCTTTTTTTTCGACCATCGTTTGAGAAGAGGGCGCCTTCCGGTGCGGCCTTTGCATTTCGCGAATCGCCCGTCAGTGCGCCATCCCGCCACTTGCTGCCCAGCCCCGAGGTCATCCATTACAATACGGGTCACTTCGGCGCGGGCAACACCGTGGCGCGACGCGTCATCGAGCCGGCGTCACCCCGCAACTGCCGTCAAGAGATCTATTCATGAAATTTATCGTCTGGCTGATCCGTGTGCTGGTGTTCGTGCTGCTGCTGGTGCTGGCGCTCTCCAACACGCAACCCGCTACGCTGAATTTCCTCGCCGGCTACGTCTGGTCGGCGCCTCTGATTCTGATCGGTCTCGCGTTTTTCGTGATCGGCTTGCTTGCGGGGCTCGTGTCGGCGGTGCCGGCCGTCGTACGTCTGCGCATGGAGAATGGCCGGCTCAGGCGCGAATTGCGCGTGGCGCGCGAAACTCCAGCCGTCGTCGAGCAGCCGCCGATGCCGCCGCTGATCTGAACTCCGTTGCGCCGCGCGCTCTGAGCGCGGCTTTTCGTTTTCCCTTTCCCGCACATTTGCATTAGTCGCATGGATCTAGACTTCTGGTGGCTGCTGGTCATACCCGTCGCATTCGCGTTCGGCTGGATGGCGGCGCGCTACGACCTCAAGACGCTGCTGTCCGAAAGCGCGAACCTGCCGCGGTCCTATTTTCGCGGCCTGAACTTCCTGCTCAACGAGCAGCCCGACCAGGCGATCGACGCATTCATCGAGGTCGTCAAGCTCGACCCTGAAACGGTCGAATTGCATTTCGCGCTCGGCAATCTGTTCCGCCGGCGCGGCGAAACGGATCGAGCGATCCGCGTGCATCAAAATCTGCTGAGCCGCGCGGACCTGCCTGTCAGTGAGCGCGATCACGCGCTGTACGAACTCGGCCAGGACTTCCTGAAAGCGGGTCTGCTCGACCGTGCCGAGGAAACCTTCCGCTCGCTGCAGGCGGGCGATTACGCACTCGGCGCTCAACGCGCGCTGTTGACGATCTACGAGATCGAGAAGGACTGGGTCAAGTCGATCGATACCGCGCGACATCTCGAAACGATGGGCGCACCGTCGCTCGAGAAGGAAATCGCGCAGTTCCATTGCGAACTTGCTCAGGAAGCGCTGCAGCAGAAGAAACCGGACGAAGCGCGTCATCAGCTCGGTCTCGCGCTGAAGGCGAACCCGACCAACGTGCGCGCGACGATCCTGTTCGGCGACGTCGACGCGGCCGGCGGCGCGTCCGAAGCGGCGATCGGTCAATGGCGCGGCGTCGAGGAGCAGAACCCCGCGTATCTGCCGCTCGTCGCCGAGAAAATCATGAAGGCGTATGAAGCGCTCGGCCGCGCGCAGGAGGGCGCCGATCTGCTGACCACGTGGGTCGACCGTCATCCGAGCAACGATCTGCTCGACGTCGCGTATCAGTACGTCGCGTCGCTGCGCGGCGCCGATGCCGCGCATGCGCTCGCGCGCACGCAGATGCAGAAGTCGCCGAATCTGGCCGGCATGACGCGTCTGCTCGAAGCGCAGCAGGCCGTCGCCGAAGAGCCGCGGCGCAGCGAGCTCGAACTGATGCACACACTGATCCGCCAGCGCACCAAGAATCTGCCACGCTATACGTGCCAGAATTGTGGTTTCCGGGCGCGGCTTTTCTACTGGCAGTGCCCCGGATGCAGCGGTTGGGAAACCTATGCACCGCGCCGCGTCGAGCCGATTACCGCGTCGAGTTGACGCCGCACGGGCGGCTTTGGCCGCGTCGGCGTTCATTGCGACGCAACCGCTCCGCGAATTTCGCAACGAGTTTATCGCCGGCCTCATGAGCGGCATTCATTACCGGAACCTTCCACCGGAAAGCGTATGAAAATCACCATTATCGGCACCGGCTATGTGGGCCTTGTCACCGGCGCCTGTCTCGCCGAAATCGGCAATGACGTCTTCTGTCTCGACGTCGATCAGCGCAAGATCGACATCCTCAACAAAGGCGGCGTGCCGATTCACGAACCGGGCTTGCAGGAGATGATCGCCCGCACGCGCGCGGCTGGCCGCATCACGTTCTCGACCGATGTCGCCGCGAGCGTCGCGCACGGCGACGTGCAGTTCATCGCGGTCGGCACGCCGCCCGACGAAGACGGCTCCGCCGATCTGCAATATGTGCTCGAGGCCGCGCGCAACATCGGCCGCACGATGAATGGTTTCAAGGTGATCGTCGACAAATCGACGGTGCCGGTCGGCACCGCGCAGCGCGTGAGCGCGGTGATCAATGAAGAGCTCGCGAAACGCGGGCTCGCCGGCAGCGCGCAGCATCGCTTCTCGGTCGTGTCGAATCCGGAGTTCCTGAAGGAAGGTGCGGCCGTCGACGACTTCATGCGCCCCGACCGTATCGTGATCGGTATCGACGAAGACGAACCGGGCGTGCGGGCGCGCGAAATGATGAAGCGTCTGTACGCGCCGTTCAACCGCAATCACGAACGCACGCTGTATATGGACGTTCGCTCGGCCGAGTTCACCAAGTACGCGGCCAACGCGATGCTCGCGACGCGCATCTCGTTCATGAACGAGATGTCGAATCTCGCGGACAAGGTCGGCGCCGACATCGAAGCGGTGCGCCGCGGCATCGGTTCCGATCCGCGCATCGGCTATCACTTCCTGTATGCGGGCTGCGGCTATGGCGGCTCGTGCTTCCCGAAGGACGTGCAGGCGTTGATTCGCACCGCGAGCGAGAGCGGCCACAACCTGCGGATTCTCGAGGCGGTCGAGGAAGTGAACTACCAGCAGAAGGACGTGCTCGTGAACAAGATCACCGCAAAGCTCGGCGAGGATTTGAGCGGCCGCGCGTTCGCGGTGTGGGGTCTCGCGTTCAAGCCGAATACCGACGACATGCGCGAGGCGCCGAGCCGTCGCGTGATCGGCGAGTTGCTTGCGCGCGGCGCGAACGTGCGTGCGTACGATCCGGTCGCCGTGACCGAGGCGCGTCGCGTATTCGCGATGGATCTGCACGCTGCGCCGGAGCAGCTGGCGCGTCTCACGTTCACGAGCACTCAGGACGAAACGCTGATCGGCGCCGACGCGCTCGTGATCGTGACCGAATGGAAGGAGTTCAAGAGTCCTGATTTCGTGCATCTGAAATCGGTGCTGAAGACACCGCTGATTTTCGACGGCCGCAATCTGTACGAACCGGACGCGATGACCGAGCTCGGTATCGACTACCACGCCATTGGACGCCCCTATGCCCAACCCTCTGAACTTCCGGTCGATGCCTGAGGCCATGCCCGCGGCGCCCGCGTCCACGACGGCGCACAAGCTCACGGTCGTGCCGCGCGCGCAGCTCAACGCGGCGCGCGTGCTGGTGGTCGGCGACGTGATGCTCGACCGATACTGGTTCGGCGACGTCAACCGCATTTCTCCGGAGGCGCCCGTGCCGGTCGTGCACGTGCAGCGCCAGGAAGATCGGCTGGGCGGCGCGGCGAACGTCGCGCGCAACGCGGTCGCGCTCAGCGCGCAGGCGGGCCTTTTGTGCGTGGTCGGTCATGACGAGCCCGGCGAGCGCATCGTGCAGCTGCTCGGCGAAAGCGGCGTCACGCCGCATCTGGAACGCGATCCGGCCTTGCTGACGACGATCAAGCTGCGCGTGCTGTCGCGTCAGCAACAGTTGCTGCGCGTCGATTTCGAAAACTCGCCGGCACACGAGGTGCTGCTCGCGGGCCTCGCGCGTTTCGACGAGCTGCTGCCATCGTACGACGTGATCCTGATGTCCGACTACGCGAAGGGCGGCCTCACGCACGTCACGCAAATGATCGCGAAGGCGCACGCGGCCGGCAAACCGGTGCTCGTCGATCCGAAGGGCGACGACTGGGAGCGCTATCGCGGCGCGACGCTGATCACGCCGAATCGCGCGGAATTGCGTGAGGTCGTCGGACAGTGGAAGTCCGAGGAAGATCTGATCGCGCGCGTCACGAAGCTGCGCGCCGAGCTCCAGTTCGAGGCGCTGCTGCTGACGCGCTCGGAGGAGGGCATGACGCTGTTCTCCGACGATGGCATCCTGCACGCGTCGGCCGTTGCGCGCGAAGTGTATGATGTGTCGGGCGCGGGCGACACCGTGATCGCGACACTCGCCGCGATGCTCGGCGCGGGTCTTTCGCTCGTTGACGCGGTCGGACTCGCGAATCGCGCGGCCGGCATCGTGGTCGGCAAACTGGGCACCGCCACCGTCGACTACGACGAACTCTTTTCCTGATGCAGCCCGCGGGGCGCCGTCGTCCGACGGACCAGCGGACCCCGCGCGGCGTTGACTGAACGAAGCTCACTACCGCAGGATCACCATGACCGTCATCGTCACCGGCGCGGCCGGTTTTATCGGCAGCAATCTCGTGAAGGCGCTCAACGAGCGCGGCGAACAGCGCATCATCGCCGTCGATAACCTCACGCGTGCGGACAAGTTCAGGAATCTGGTCGACTGCGAAATCGACGACTATCTCGACAAAACCGAATTCGTCGAGCGCTTCAGGCGTGGCGACTTCGGCAAGGTGCGCGCGATATTCCACGAAGGCGCCTGCTCGGACACGATGGAAACCGACGGCCGCTACATGATGGACAACAACTACCGCTATAGCCGCGACGTGCTGGACATCTGCCTCGCGCAGAACGTTCAGTTCCTGTACGCGTCGTCGGCGGCGACGTATGGCGGCTCGAGCCGCTTCGTCGAGGAGCGCGAGGTCGAGCAGCCGCTGAACGTGTACGGCTATTCGAAGTTTCTGTTCGATCAGGTGATTCGCCGCGTGCTGCCCACCGCGAAGAGCCAGATCGTGGGCTTCCGTTATTTCAACGTCTACGGTCCGCGCGAAACGCACAAGGCGCGCATGGCGTCGGTCGCGTTTCACAACTTCAACCAGTTCCGCGCCGAGGGCAAGGTCAAGCTGTTCGGCGAGTACAACGGCTATGCGGCCGGCGAGCAGACGCGCGATTTCATCTCGGTCGAAGACGTCGTCAAGGTCAACCTGTTCTTCTTCGATCATCCGGAGAAGTCAGGCATTTTCAATCTCGGCACCGGCCGCGCGCAGCCGTTCAACGATATCGCGAGCACCGTGGTCAACACGCTGCGCGCGCTGAACAACGAGCCGGCGCTGTCGCTCGCGGATCAGGTGCAACGCGGGCTGATCGAATACATTCCGTTCCCCGACGCGCTGCGCGGCAAGTACCAGTGCTTCACGCAGGCCGATCAGTCGAAACTGCGCACGGCCGGCTACGATGCGCCGTTTCTGAGCGTGCAGGAAGGCGTCGATCGTTACGTGCGTTGGCTGTTCGGCCAGGTGTGATTCGTACGTCATCCTCTTTAAACTGGAATCTCCTGGCCGGTGATGGTCGCCGGCCAGTGGCAACAGGGAGATTCCAATATGTTTCGAAAAGTACTGGTTACCGCGGCGATGCTCGCCGCTTTCGGCCACGCGTATGCGGCGGTCGACGTCAACACGGCTAACGAAGACGCGCTGCGCGGCATCAAGGGCATCGGTCCGGCAAAAGCCAAAGCGATTGTCGAGGAACGTAATGCGCACGGCCCGTTCAAGGACGCGGCGGATTTCGGCAAGCGCGTCAAGGGCATGGGCGGGCACACCATCGAGCGCCTGCAGGCGGAGGGTCTCGCTGTCGGACCGGCTGGCGCGGCTGCTAGCACGCAGGTTGCGGCAACTGCGGCGGGCAAGGAGCCGGCCGCTACGGCCGCGTCCGCCGCCACGCAGAAGGGCGCCGCCGCAGTGGCGGTGAAGAAGTAAGCGGCCGCGAGCCTTGCGCGTGCCATGCTGACGAGCGGCTTGCGGCGCGCACGGTTCGCGAACGTTCCATTGCATCGATTGGTACACACGTTTTCCCGCGGCTCGCAGCCGCGGGCTTTTCGCGTAGCAACACCATGCATCCATGCGGACAGAAGGGCTGCAGGGCAGCGCCGGAGATCGTGGTTTAGAATCGATGGATTGAAGACACTCTTTCGCGCATCGATCGCTAGACCCCATATGGCATACCAAACGATTGAAGACACGGTCGGCAATACGCCGCTCGTACAACTCGTCCGGCTTCCCGACGACGAGATCCGTAGCCGCAACAATGTGATCCTCGCGAAGCTCGAGGGCAACAATCCTGCGGGGTCGGTGAAAGACCGGCCGGCGTTGTCGATGATCAAGAAGGCCGAAGCGCGCGGACGCATCAAGCCGGGCGACACGCTGATCGAATCGACGAGCGGCAACACCGGCATCGCGCTCGCGATGGCCGCCGCAGTCCGCGGCTACAAGATGGTGCTGATCATGCCGGAAGATCTGTCGGTCGAGCGCCGCCAGAGCATGGCCGCTTACGGCGCGGAAATCATCCTGACGCCGGTCAAAGGCGGCATGGAGTACGCGCGCGATCTCGCCGAGCAGATGCAGCGCGAGGGGAAGGGCATCATCCTCGATCAGTTCGCGAACCCGGACAATCCGGCCTCGCACATCGAAGGCACGGGCCCGGAAATCTGGCGCGACACGGAAGGGCGCATCACGCACTTCGTGTCGTCGATGGGCACGACCGGCACGATCATGGGCGTGTCGACGTATCTGAAAACGCAGAACCAGCAGATCGAAATCATCGGCGCGCAGCCGGAAGAGGGCTCGCGTATTCCGGGTATTCGCAAATGGCCGGAAGCGTATCTGCCGAAAATCTTCGACCGCAGCCGCGTCGACCGCGTGGAGAACGTCAGTCAATCCGCGGCCGAGGCGATGGCGCGCCGCCTGGCGTCGGTCGAAGGCATCTTCGCGGGCATTTCGTCGGGTGGCGCGTGCGAAGTCGCGCTGCGCATCGCGCGTCAGGTCGAGAACGCGACGATCGTGTTCATCGTCTGCGATCGCGGCGACCGTTACCTGTCCACGGGGGTATTTCCCGCGTAAGCGGGTCGCCGGGCGCCTTCGCGGGCACACGAGCTAATAAAAAGCGCCGGTCGAGCCGGCGCTTTTTTTGCGTCTTTCAACGCGAGGCGCCCGCGGCGACTCGCGGCGCGACTCACTGCGAATCAGAGTTCGACTGATCCGCCTGGCCTTGCGACGCGCTGCCGTTGTTGGCCGCTTTTGCGGCATTCGCCGCGTCGATCGCTTGCATCTGCGCCTTGACCTTCTGACCCAGCTGATACACCGCGAGCGCATAGAAGAAGCTGCGGTTGTAGCGCGTGAGCACGTAGAAATTCTTCAGGCCGAGCACGAACTCGGTGCCGCGTCCCGGTGTCGGCAGATCGACCACCGTGACCGGGGTGCCCGCTTCGGAAGCAATGTCGACGTTCGGCTCGTTCAGCACGAGGCCGGCACGCAGCAACTGGTCGAGCGGCCAGTGCGGCTCCGGCTGCCCATTGGCCGCGGCCTGCGCGACACCGAGGCTGCCCGCGTCCGAGCCGATTCGCCATACCACCGGCCGCCCGCTTTCCCAGCCGTTCTGGCGCAGATAATTCGCGACGCTGCCGATCGCATCCGCATCGCTCGTGCGCAGATCGATGCGCTTGTTGCCTTCGTAGTCGACCGCGTATTGGACGATGCTGCTCGGCAGGAACTGCGGAATGCCGATCGCGCCGGTGTACGAGCCGAGCACCGTGTTCGGGTCGATCTGCGCGTCGCGCGTCCACACCAGGTAGTCTTCGAGATTCTTGCGGAAGGTCGCTTGGCGGTCCGCGCGATTCGCGGTGTTTGGATAATCGAAGCTCAGCGTGGTCAGCGCATCGAGCACGCGGAAATTACCCATGTAGCGACCGTAGATCGTCTCGACGCCGATGATGCCGACGATCATCTCCGGCGGCACGCCGAACTCCTGATACGCGCGCTGCAGCGTGGCCCGGTTCTCGCGCCAGAACTGCACGCCGGCATTGACGCGCACCGGGTCGAGGAAGCGCGCCTGATACGAGCGCCAGTTCTTGACCGACGGCGTCGGTGACGGGGTGACCAGCTTCACCGCGGTCGCCGAGTAGCTGACGCCGGTGAACAGCGCGTGCAGCGACGCTTCGTCGAAATCGTAGCGCGCGACCATCTCGTTGATGAACGCATCGACGTTCGCGTTGTGCGCATAGCGCTGCGGAATGATCTCTTCCTCGAACGTCTGCCCTTGTGGTACCGGCTGCTGCGGCTGGCTCTGCGCGAGTTGCACCGGCGCTTTCCTCGTGGCGCTTTGCGCGCTCGCGGGACTTGCTGCGATGAACATGCACGATGCGACGATCAGTGAGGCGGCGTGGGTGCCGAAGCGAAGACGGTGGCGTGGGGATCCTGCGGACAGAGCAAGCTTGACGGTCATGGTGAGCAGTGAGCGCGATGCGTGAAAGGCTGGAAGCAGTCGGAAAGCGGCAGGAACGAAACGGCGAATAACGGGTCGGGGAAGTATATCCGACGACTCCTGCAAAACCGTGCTGAATCGGTGACAGCGGCGTCGTGTGGTAACTTGACGAATGGAGGCGCGCGGGGGCGCGCGCCGCTCGACGGAGACACGCCGCGCGCGCAGTTCATGCGTCGCGCCGTAGAAGAGACGCACAACACGAACTATGGCAACAGGCTTCTATTCCCACCCCGACTGTCTGCTGCACGACATGGGGCAGTGGCATCCCGAGTGTCCCGCGCGCCTGCAGGCGATCGAGGATCAACTGATCGCAAGCCGCATCGACGCGCTGATCGAGCGCGAATCGCCGCCGCTCGTCGACGAGGCCGCGCTGCTGCGAGTGCACACGCAGGCGCACGTCGACTACATCCGCGGTCGCTCGCCCGTCGAGGGCGTCGCCGAGATCGATCCCGACACGACGATGAATCCGCACACGTGGCAGGCCGCGCTGCGCGCGGCGGGCGCGGCGGTCGCCGCCACCGACGCGGTGATCGAAGGCCGCTACGACAACGCGTTCTGCAGCGTGCGGCCGCCGGGCCATCACGCGGAGCCGGCGCGTGCGATGGGCTTCTGCTTTTTCAACAACATCGCGATCGCCGCGCGCCACGCGCTCGACGTGCATGGTCTCGCGCGCGTCGCCATCATCGACTTCGACGTGCATCACGGCAACGGCACCGAGGCCGCGTTCTCGGGCGACCCGCGTGTGCTGATGTGCAGTATCTTCCAGCACCCGTTCTATCCGTTCACGGGCGCCGACAACCAGGCGTCCAACATGTGCAACGTGCCGATGCCGGCGCGTTCGAACGGCATGGCCGTGCGCGAAGCGGTCGATATGCTGTGGTTGCCGCGCCTGCACGAATTCAGGCCGGAGATGCTGTTCATCTCGGCCGGTTTCGACGCGCATCGCGAGGACGACCTCGGCAACATGGGCCTCGTCGAAGACGATTACGCGTGGATCACCGACCAGATGCGCGAGATCGCGCGGCGTTATGCGCGTGGGCGCATCGTCAGTTGTCTCGAGGGCGGCTACAACCTGTCGGCGCTCGGGCGCAGCGTGGTCGCGCACGTGCGGTCGCTGGCGGAGATCTGAGGTTGCCCGACTGCACGCGGCGACAGTGGCTCGAAAGCCAGCGAGCGAAAATCGACATTCACGCACCGAGGAGCGAGCCATGAACGCCAGTCCCGCCAGCACCGGCGACGCGTCGCTGGTCACGATCGAACACGACGCATATCGCGTAGCGGGCGTCGTGCGCGTGACGATGAACCGGCCCGATGCGTTCAACGCGCTATCCGAAGCGTTGCTCGACGGACTGCAGCAGACGCTGACCGGGATCGCGAAGACCGATGCCCGCGTGGTCGTGATCGCCGGCGCTGGCCGCGCGTTCTGCGCGGGGCACGACCTGAAGGAAATGCGCGCGGCGCCATCGCTAGCTTATTACCAGCAGCTGTTCGCGCGCTGCACGAAGCTGATGCTGACGATACAGCGCATGCCGCAGCCGGTGATCGCGCGCGTGCATGGCATCGCGACCGCCGCCGGCTGCCAACTGGTCGCAATGTGCGATCTCGCGGTCGCCGCCGATACCGCGCGCTTCGCCGTATCGGGCGTGAACCTCGGATTGTTCTGCGCGACACCGTCGGTGCCGCTGTCGCGCAACCTGTCGCGCAAGGCCGCGCTAGAAATGCTGCTGACCGGCGATTTCATCGACGCCGCCGAAGCGCGCAAGCAGGGGCTCGTGAACCGCGTCGCCCCAGCCGATGCGCTCGACGACGAAGTCGCGCGGCTCGCCGCGAGCATCTGCGCGAAGCCGGTCGAAGCTGTCAGCGCGGGCAAGGGCCTGTTCTACCGGCAGCTCGAAATGGGTATCGAAGCCGCGTACCAGCTCGCGGGGCAGACGATGGCCTGCAACATGATGGACGACTCGGCGCTCGAAGGCGTGCAGGCTTTCATCGACAAACGCGCGCCGGAGTGGAAGCGGTAGTCGACGGCCAGCAAGCGCCGCGTCTTGTCAACTCGGTCCCACCGCCCGCCTTTCGATCCACTCGACCAACGCCTCGATCACCCGATCGCGATCGAGGTCGTTCATCGTCTCGTGGTAGCTACCCTCGTGCAGCGTGAGCGTCTTGTCCGGCGAGCCGGCGTGCTCGCCGAATGCGCGGCTGCCGTCGGGCTCGGTCACTTTGTCGTCGGTGCCATGAAACACGAGCAGCGGCATGCGCAGCCTCGCGCGTCCGCGTTCGATGCGCGCCATCGCGAGCAGCAGCTCGGCGCCCGTGCGCGCCGGAATCGCGTCGTGATGCACGAGCGGATCGTTGAGGTTGGCTTTGACCACCGGCTGAAGGCGCGAGAGCAGCGCAGGGTCGATCTTCATCGCCGGGAAGGTTGGGTAGACGCGGCTGATCACCTGACTTAGCGCGAGCATCCACTTCGGCACGTCGCGGCCCGGCGCGAGCGCGGGGCTCGACAGGATCAGACCGGCGAGGCGCCGCCCGCTCGCGTCGAGGCGCTCTATCGCATACAGCGCCGCCACCGCGCCACCCATGCTGTGACCCATCAGGAATAACGGCGCACAGCTTTGCGCGGCGGCGTCGAGCAGCGCTTGCGCATCGAGCAGATAGTCGTCGAAGCGTTTCACATAGGCGCGCTTGCCGGGCGCGTGGCCGTGGCCGCGCAGATCGATCGCGACGAGTTCGATGCCCGCCGCGTTGAGCCGGCCCGCAACGGCGGCGTAACGGCCGGCGTGTTCGGCGAGGCCGTGCAGCAGCGCTACCGTCGCGCGTATGGGCCCGTTCGGCCGCCAGCGATACAGCGGCAATTCGATGCCATCGCCGGTCGTCACCGACCCGCGCTGCGGCACATCTTTATTGAGACTGCCGGCGCTCGCGCGCACGGTGTGGCTCGGAGAAGTCTGCATGGCGGCGGCCTGTGCTGAGGATGGGTGGCTCGATCATAGTCGTCGCGGCGCGAAGCGCGTGAGCTTCGTGCAAAAAGCGCGGCTCTAATGCCCTCAGGTTATGAAAAGATCGAAATTGATTATTAAAGGGCATGTCGTCGCTGCGGTAGAATGACGACCTCAAATCCCAATAAAAGAAACGGCGGCCGCTTGTCGGGAGCACGATGCTCGCCGGCAGCCTCCGCCGTTTTCGTTTGTCCATGATCGAAATACGCAATGTTTCCCAGCGGTTTGCCGGGCCCCGGGGGTGGGTCGAGGCGCTGCACAACGTCAATCTGACGATTCCGGCGGGCGAGGTGTTCGGCATCATCGGCCGCAGCGGCGCGGGCAAGAGCACGCTCGTGCGCACGATCAATCTGCTGACGCGCCCATCCGAGGGCAACATCCTCGTCAACGGCCGCGATCTGACGACGCTGCCTGCCGCGCAACTGCGCGACGCGCGTCGCGAGATCGGCATGATCTTCCAGCACTTCAATCTGTTGTCGTCGCGCACCGTGTACGAGAACGTCGCGCTGCCGCTCGAACTGGCCGGCATGAAGCGCGACGAGATCGAGGCGAACGTGCTGCCGCTGCTCGAGCTCGTCGGTCTGTCGGCGCAGAAGGACCGCTATCCGGCGCAGATCAGCGGCGGGCAGAAGCAGCGCGTGGGCATCGCGCGTGCGCTCGCGAGCAAGCCGAAGGTGCTGCTGTCGGACGAGGCGACCTCCGCGCTCGACCCCGAAACCACCCGCGCGATCCTCGATCTGCTCAAGCGCATCAACCGCGAACTGAACCTGACGATCGTGCTGATCACTCACCAGATGGACGTGATCAAGCAGGTCTGCGATCGCGTCGCAGTGCTCGACGCGGGCCGCGTCGTCGAAGAGGGCAAGGTGATCGACGTGTTCCTGCAGCCGCACCACGAAGTCACGCGCGCGCTGATCGGCGACGTGATCGCGCAGGAGCTGCCGCCCGCCATGAAGGCGCGCGTCGCGCAGCGGTTGAAGACCGGCAGCGGCCATCTGCTGCGCCTCGCGTTCACCGGTTCGGGCGTCGATCAGCCGATCCTGTCGGAGACGATTCGCCGCTACGAGCTCGACTTCAACATCCTGCACGGCCAGATCGACGAAATCCAGGGGCAGACGTTCGGCTCGCTCGCGGTACTCGCGGGCGGCGATCCGGCCAAGGTCGCGCAGGCGATCACGTTTCTGCGCGAGCAGGGTGTCGTAGTGGAGGAGCTCTCGCATGTTGAGTGAAATGTTCGATATGTTCGTCCAGTCGTTCTGGGAGACGCTCATCATGGTGGGCGTCTCCGGACTGATTGGCGCTGTGGTCGGCGTGCCGCTCGGCGTGCTGCTGTATTTGACCAACCGCCAGGGCGTGCTCGAAAACGTCGCGTTGAATCGCGTGATGGGCGTGATCGTCAACGCGGTGCGCTCGACGCCGTTCATCATCCTGCTGGTCGCGGTGATTCCGTTTACGCGACTTGTCGTCGGTTCGTCAATCGGCACCGCGGCCGCGATCGTGCCGCTGACGATCGCCGCAGCGCCGTTCATCGCGCGTCTGGTCGAAACGGCGCTGCGCGAGGTCGATCGCGGGCTCATCGAGGCGGCCCAGGCGATGGGCGCGACCACCAGCCAGATCGTCTTCAAGGTGCTGTTGCCGGAATCGCTGCCGGGGGTGGTCGCCGGGTTGACGATCACGTTCGTGTCGCTGGTCGGCTATTCGGCGATGGCCGGCGCGATCGGCGGCGGCGGTCTTGGCGACCTCGGCATCCGCTACGGCTATCAGCGCTTCCTGCCAGAAGTGATGCTCGCGGTCGTGCTGATACTGATCGTGTTCGTGCAACTGGTGCAGTCGTTTGGGGATTGGCTCGTGCGTCGTCTGAGCCACAAATAAACAAGGGTGTTCGGAAGCCCGCTAATAAAGATTCGGAAAAGGTCCATCATGCAACGTCGCTTCATTCTCAAGCTGGCCGCCGCATTCGGCGCGGCAACGCTCTTCGCCACCACCGCGGCGCATGCCGAAGACACGATCAAGGTTGGTGTCACCGGCGGCCCGCACGCGCAGATCATGGACGTCGTGAAGACGGTCGCCGCGAAGAACGGCCTGAACATCAGGATCGTCGAATTCTCCGACTACGTGCAGCCGAACGCGGCGCTCGCGGGCGGCGATCTGGACGCGAACAGCTACCAGCACGACCCGTACTTGCAGGCGCAGGTGAAGGATCGCGGCTACAAGCTGATCCGTATCGCCGATACGGTCACGTACCCGATGGGTATCTACTCGAAGAAGGTGAAGTCGCTCGCCGAACTGCAGCCGGGCGCGAAGATCGCCGTGCCGAACGACCCGACCAACGGCGGCCGCGCGCTGCTGTTGCTGCAGAAGCAGGGCTTGCTGAAGCTGCGCGCCGAGGCGGGCCTGAAGGCGACGCCGCTCGACATCGTCGACAATCCGAAGAAATTAAAGATCGTCGAGCTTGACGCGGCGCAGATTCCGCGTTCGCTGGGCGATGTCGATGCCGCCGCGATCAACACCAACTTCGCGATGGAAGCGGGCCTCAAGCCAACGCAGGACGCTATCGCGATCGAGGACCGGAAAGGTCCCTACGTGAACGTGATCGCGATTCGCGAAGCGGACAAGAACAAGCCGTGGGTCGCGAAGCTCGTCGCGGCGTACCACTCGCCGGAAGTGAAGCAGTTCGTCGACAGCAAATTCGGCGGCTCGGTGATCACCTCCTGGTGATGCAACGCCCGCGGACCTCGCAGAACACGACGGCAATGCGAAATTAGAGGTCTGAGTCGGAACCCGGGGTTGTCTCCCGGGTTTTTTGGAGATTAAAATAGAACGATCGTTCGATATTGCCGTTGCGCCGCTGAGGAGCGATATCCTCCCGCAAAGCGCCCGCGACACGGCTGTCATGAGGGCAGTCGCTATAATGTTCATCGGGTTGACGTATTCGTAACTTTGGAGCGTGTGCATGAAAATTCTGGTGCCAGTGAAAAGAGTGGTCGACTACAACGTGAAGGTCCGCGTGAAATCGGACGGTACGGGTGTCGATATCGCGAACGTGAAAATGTCGATGAACCCGTTCGACGAAATCGCGGTTGAAGAAGCGGTGCGTCTGAAGGAAGCGGGCGTCGCGACCGAAGTTGTCGCCGTGTCGGCCGGTGTTGCGCAGGCGCAGGAAACCCTGCGCACCGCGCTCGCCATTGGCGCGGATCGCGCGATCCTGATCGAATCGAACGAAGACCTGCAGCCGCTCGCCGTCGCGAAGCTGCTCAAGGCGCTCGTCGACAAGGAGCAGCCGCAACTGGTGATCCTCGGCAAGCAGGCCATCGACGACGACTCCAATCAGACCGGCCAGATGCTCGCCGCGCTGGCGAATCTGCCGCAGGCGACGTTCGCGTCGAAGCTTGTCGTGGCGGACGGCAAGGCGACGGTCTCGCGTGAAGTGGACGGCGGCGCGGAAACGCTGTCGCTGACGCTGCCGGCCGTGGTCACGACCGATCTGCGCCTGAACGAGCCGCGCTACGTGACGCTGCCGAACATCATGAAGGCGAAGAAAAAGCCGCTGGAAACGGTCAAGCCCGAAGACCTCGGCGTCGATGTCACGCCGCGTCTGAAGACGCTGAAAGTCGCCGAGCCGCCCAGGCGCTCCGCCGGTGTGAAGGTGCCGGACGTGAAGACGCTGGTCGAGAAGCTGAAGAC
>NZ_VZQO01000014.1:0-155827 GCF_014397665.1 Paraburkholderia sp. UCT2 | reverse complement strand
CATGATTCGGCTCCTGCTGGCGAACGAGGCGGATTGCCTCATTCGCCAACATACGGAACCGCGCAGCCGACCCCTCACAAACCACCACGTCTAGCCGGAGCCCCCTACCGCGCGAGCGGTTTCGTTCATCGATCGATAGCGGCGCCTGAACACGGTCGAGAGCTATCGATAGCCTGGCCGGTGCTTGCCCGTAACGCCGATCACTTACCGTAGCGGTATCGTGTGCATAATGTCATCCATGCGGCCCACCAACCCCAACTTTGAAACAAAGGTCAATATGGCGGCCCCCTGAAAAAATTGCTCAGCACTTTCCGCGAACCCTCCTTGCGGAACGGGAGAAGGGGCCTACGTCGAAGAATTGATTTCGTAGAGTGCGAGACAGCGGGGTCACAATTCAAATAGACAGATGAAAAGAATCTATACGTACAAAGGCTTCGAGATCGCGGTCGAGCTTGAACCAGTGTGGGAAGCGTCTGGCAACGTTACATTGCTGCCACCACGTGGCTTCATCGCCGTCGTGCACATTAGAACGGCGGGCGCTACTCGGCTCATGATTGCGCCGATACGGCTGACAGCAGATAACCAGCAGCCTTTCGCGACGGAAGCCGCCGCGCTCATGGCAGGGTTCAGCGCTGGGCAGCGGGTCGTAGACGACACACTCGTCCAGTGAGTTCGCCCAATCGCGATGGATTGAAGATTGGATGAAGATAACGGCGGAAGCGGTTTGGCTTCCGCTTAGTATCGGTTTTGTCCGCAGTATCGCGTGAGCATGACCGAGCTGATTCTCGCGAACGCTAAAACTGGGGAATTCTCGGCGATCATGCAAGACGAAGATGTCGACGCTGACCAGATCAACAAGCTATCAATACAATCACCCCCCCGTACCGCAACAACAGGGGGCGAGCGCAGAGATTCAATGCCGGGCGCTGCTCCAATCCCACCAGTCGCGATAGTAATCCAGCCGTCTAAGCAGTTTTCGGCGCATTTGCTCCCGGTGATAGTGAGCGGCGACGAACGCTGTTGCCGTCACCAGCACGAATGAACCTACGACGATTGCCACTGCTTCGCTCATGGGAACCTCCATTGCGGATCTCTTGGGTTCACTGCAGGTGCTGCCCTCCATTGATCGCGATGTTGGCGCCGGTCACGAAGCCCGCCTCGCGCGAGCACAGGTACAGCACGAGTGCGGCGACTTCGTCCGGCTGCCCGAGCCGGCCGACCGGAATCTGCGGAATGATCTTCGTCTCGCGGATGTCCTCGGGCACCGCCATCACCATCTTCGTCGCGATATAGCCGGGCGAGATCGTGTTGACAGTGACGCCTTTTTTCGCCACCTCGAGCGCCAGCGATTTCGTGAAACCATGCATGCCGGCCTTTGCCGCCGCATAGTTGGTCTGGCCGAACCCACCTTTGGAGCCAATGATCGACGACACGTTGATGATGCGGCCCCAGCCGCGCTCGACCATGCTGTCGCACACCGACTTCGTCATGTTGAACACCGAATCGAGGTTGGTGCGGATTACCGCGTCCCAATTGACCTTGTCCAGTTTTTTGAAGCTGGCGTCGCGCGTGATGCCGGCGTTGTTGATCAGGATGTCGACCGGTCCGACTTCCGCTCTGATCTGCGCCAGACATTTTTCGCATGAGTCGTAGTCGGCGACGTCGACCGCATACGCGCGGAACTGTCGTCCCTCGGCTTCCATGCGTGCGAGCCACTCGTTCGCACCGGTGTTGCCCGGCGAATGGGTAACTACGACCGCATGACCGGCGTCATGCAACTTGACGCTGATCGCCTCGCCCAGTCCACCCATGCCACCCGTTACTACCGCGATCTGCTTTGTCACTGAATCGTCCTCACAAATTCCGGCGGCGTGCCCGTCTGGAGCAACACTGCCTTCAGTCAAGAATTGGATGCATTGAAATGCCGGATCCTTATCCAAAATGAATAGAAGGAACCCTACATATAGATATGGAACCGATAACGCGGGCATCGCTGCTCGCCTGAGTCTTAGTGCTTCGCGCTCGCGACCACGGCAGCCGACTCGGCGGCACTACGTTTGGCGATGCGGCGATTTGCTCGGGACTCGATAGAGCCATTATTGAAATTCCTCAGGATTCAGTCCGCCGCACGGAGCCCCGAACGACCAGGTTTCGCGCGACGAATGGCGATAATGGATGGACCGAAGCGCAAGGACGCCTGCCAGGCAGCATGCGTCGCGAATACTCGGAGGTCGTTACAGCAAGAGGCACTACACATTAAAGTCCCTCAACAGCTACTTCGCTTAGTTTTTCTTCGGCGCGCTCGCCGCGTGGGGCAGCGGCACGCGCCGCAATTCCCTAGCGCCTTCGCGCGACGGCCTTGAGAATGGAAGCGCCTTCGCTTGTGACATGAGGACGTGGATGGCCCGAGGCGCGGCTTTCCAGTGATATGAGTTGATGCTCCAGCAGCGTGTCGAGCTCGGCGCGGCCCAGTTCGATCTGATCCGGCGCGTCCTTGATGAGCATTAGGGTGGCGAATTCATGGGGACTCAGCATATTGTCTCCTCGATTTAGTCTGTCTGCGCCGCGAGCATTAATTACCCTCTTCACAGAGAATGGCGGCAAATATTTCCATTGCCAAGCAAAGAGAACGTTAAGGAAATCCTGACAGAGACGTCATCATAACCGCTCAGTTTTCAATTGCAATGTGCGGAGTACTTTTTGATTTGTCTGCTTATTTAGCCCGCAGAAAGGCGACGCTTGCCATTCCCTGCGGGCGAGTGACCGTGGAAACCTTGATGGGCTGGGCCCGGGCCATCTGGACGCGCACCTCCATGTCTGAATTGGCAGTCCAATCAATGGCGCCGTGCAGCGCCCCTATTCATATTTGAATATGACGTTTATAGGGCAGTGTCTTTTTCAGACATGGCCGTTTATAAACTTATATTGAGAAATATTTATTACATCCTATGCGAGTCGCTTATTCTCAGAATTCTGACCAGCTAAAGGTTTAATAGCATTGACTTCTCCCGCTGTCGCGAAGGGAAGTCAGCAGGTCATCGACAATACGTCATCCTGCAGTAGAGCCGCCCACCAGCGCATCGGCTTCGCTGAAAAATGACTTGCCGCGCGATTCGCCGAAGCGCAGTGGGGGCGAACACGGCGACAGCGGCACGGGCCTTGCGAATCCTCACGACCGCCACAAATGCGATGCTGGTTGTCGCGCTGGGTCCGGCCTTCCAGTTGAACTCAGTCACGCCAAAGCCCATACCGACGTTCGGCGACACCCGAGGCGCCGTTTTCCCTCCGGTAGCTCTGCATGGCGAGTTGTGCCGTCGAAGTTAGCGGCACCGGATACCCGGTGCAAGCGCCGGAGATAGCCCGAATGCAAAAAAAGCCGCAGACATTGCTGCGGCCTGAACACACACGCCGCGCACAGGGCGCTGACGTTAGCCTCATCCTACACATCTGCATTCCCGAAGCAAATCAGGTATTTCGTCTGTATATTTGCGAGAGGCCGCGTTGCCGCATTTGCCGCGGCGCGGGCTTATGTCAATCGCTGCCGCAGGCGTTGCAGAATGGCCACGATGCCGGACGTTCGGCGCTCGAATGTCACAAGCGAGGTCATTGAACAAGACTGGTACCCTCCTTCGAAATGTTCGCACCGTGTTGTCGCTTTTCTAGCACCGTTATGGGGCGTTTTAAGCAAAGACTAAAGAAGTTCTTCAACCGGTCGATAGCTTGATCAGGGGCTCTTCCCGCCGTGGGACCTGAACCCGAGGTCCGACGTTCCCTGCACGGAGAAACTCAGTGAAACGCCTGGCTTGCCGCACGTGGGACGAAAACTTTGCGATAGAGCGACCACGCCCATGAAACGCAACCTGTTCTTCCGGTTTCTCGGACGTCTCCGCGTCGGCCGAAAGCTGCTGCTGATTTATCTGCTCGACTTGAGCGCAGTCCTTTACATCAGCGGCATCCTGATCCGCGAAAAGTACATCGCAATTGACTTCTCCGACAAGGAGCTGATCGGGAATGCCTACGTCGCGGCCGTGCATGACGCGCTTATCGACTTCGCACTCGCGGGGGCTGGGCAGCCGCAGACTGCGGTCCAATTGAAGAGCACTGCTAGCAGACTCGACGACGCAGAGCGCCGCTTTGGCGCGAACATGCAAAGCGCAGTTATTAACGAACGGGTCCGCGATGCACTCGAAGCCAGTTCGGCGCCGCATGCGAGCGCATCGACGGTGGACCTCGGCCTCGACGCGACGCGCGCACTGGTGACCCGGGTCGGTAACCAGTCGAACCTGATTCTGGATCCGGACCTGGACAGCTACTATTCAATGTCACTGTCGATTCTGCGCTACCCGGAGCTGCTCGGCGACGTCAACAGGATCGGCCGCCATCTGCACGATGCCGGCGCGAACCCTCACGCCGCATCGATGAGCCACGATGAGATGCGTACCCGCTACCTCGTGCTGGAGGGACAGCTCGACGCAGTATTGCAGGGGCTGCGCTCGGACTATGCGGAAGCTTCGGCCGCGAACGGCACACTGACCGGCACGATTGGACCGTCGGTCGAACGCATGCTCGCCGCCGTCGAAACGTATCGCCGCATGGCTGGAGCCGCGGTTGACGCTGGCGCGGATGCGGCCGCGCTGAACCGGCTCGATTCCGCACAGCAGCGCCTGGTAACGAGCGTAAGCGACGCGTGGAGTAACACCGGCAGCCAGCTCGAAAGTCTTCTGCATAAGCGCGTGCGCGGCCTCTTTGAGCGAATGTGGCTGCACCTTGGAACGGCATTCTTTCTGCTATGCGCGATCCTGAGCATGGTGTACTTCGTCGCGCAGCAGATTTCCCGCCCCTTGCGCCAGCTGGCGCGCGTGATGGATACCGTGCGCCGCACAGGAGACCACTCGTTGCGCGCCAAGTGGCATAGTCAGGACGAGATCGGCCAGCTCGTGAGCGGCTTCAACGACATGCTCGCGCAGCTTGACCGCGAGCGCGTCGTGCAGAAGGAGCTTGCCGCGACAGCGCGTGCGTCGGCCGCGCAATACGCTCTTGTAGAGGCGACTCCAGTGCCGATGGTCGTCACGTCAATCCCGGGGCATGAGATCCTGCACGCAAACCGGCCAGCGCTTGCCTGGCTCAACGGCTGCACGGTAGACCCCTGGGGCTTCGGTCTCGACTCGGAGGTACGCGCGCGGTTTTTCCAGCAACTCTCGGACCGAGATGCCGTAGACGAATTCGAGGTGCGCTGGAAGGCCGGCAGCGAACCTACGTGGGCCATGCTGTCGGCGCGACGCCTCGACTTCCAGGGGCGCGACGCAGTGTTGACTGCATTCACTCCAATCAACCAGATCAAGCTGATGGAGCAACGCCTCGAATTGTGGGGCAAGGTGTTCGAGGCATCATCCGAGGCGATTCTGATTCTGGATGAGCAACGACGGCTCGTCACTGCCAATGCATCGTTCTATCGAGCGACTGGATATTGCGCTGACGACGTGGCGGGCAAGAAGCCTGCTTTCCTCTTTGGAACGCAGGAGCAAGATGACATTTTTCCGGCCGTTATCGATTCTGTCGATCGCCTCAGCGCGTGGCATGGCGAAGCGCAGGTGCGAAGGCGGGCCGGCAACGACTATCCGGCATGGCTAATGGTGAGCGCGGTGCGCGACCGGCGGGCGAACCTGTCGCACTATATCTGCACGTTGATCGACATCACGGACCGCAAGAAGAGCGAGGCGCGCATTCAGTTCCTCGCCGAACACGACGTGCTAACGGAACTGCCGAACCGCGAGCTGTTCATCAAGCGCCTTGGCGTCGCACTCGGCAATGCGCGCCACTCCGGCCAACGCGTCGGCGTGCTCTTCATTGATCTGGACCGGTTCAAGAACATCAATGATTCGCTTGGCCATCACATCGGCGACAACCTGTTGCGCTCGGTCGCGCGGCGCCTTCTGCAAGCCGTGCGCAGCAACGACACCGTCAGCCGCCTCGGTGGCGACGAGTTCACGGTAATCCTCAATGGTGTCAGCAATGTGGCGGATATTACCCGTGCGATCGAGGATCGCCTGTTGCCGCTCGTTCGTCAGCCGCATGAACTAGGCGGCGCCGCGTTGCCGGTGTCATGCAGTGTCGGCGTGGCACTTTTCCCGGACGATGGCGAGGACATCGAGACCCTGATGCAGAACGCCGACGCCGCGATGTACCAGGCGAAGGCCGCGGGACGTAACCTCGTCAAGTTCTTCGCACCTGATATGGCCGAACGCGCGCGCTACCGGTTGACGCTCGAAGCGTGCCTGCGCACGGCGATCACCAGGCAGGAGTTCCGGCTTGCGTACCAGCCATGTGTCGATGCCCGCACGGGCGAACTGGTTGCCGTTGAGGGGCTCTTGCGCTGGACCAGCCCGCAGATCGGCACGGTGTCGCCTGCGCAGTTTATTCCGGTCGCCGAAGACACACGACTCATCACGCCGATCGGTGCCTGGGTAATCGACGAAGCATGCCGACAGGTCGCCGCGTGGGACGCTGGCGGGCTGATGCATTTGCGCGTCTCGATCAACGTGTCCGCGATCCAGCTGCGCGATCCAGACTTGATAAGCTCGCTCGCAGACAGTCTCGAGCGGTACGGCGTGGCTCCCGATCGGCTCGAACTCGAGATCACTGAGACGGTGTTGATGGACAACGCGGAGAACTATCTCACCACGATCCAGGCGATCCGCAAGCTTGGAGTCAAGCTATCCCTCGACGATTTCGGTATCGGTTACTCAAGCCTCAGCTATCTGAACCGATTTCCGCTTGATCGCCTCAAGATCGACCGCGCGTTCGTGCAAGACATGCTCGATGCGCCGGCCGACCTCGCAATTATTCGGGCAATCATCGAGCTCGGCCACGAACTGGGCCTCCGAGTGGTCGCCGAAGGAGTCGAGAGCGAGCATCAGGCTCAGATCCTGCGAAACATTGGTTGCGACGAACTGCAAGGTTTCCTCTTCTCGAAAGCATTGTCGCCTACCGAATTGTGGTCCTGGAGTAGCGTACGCAAGGTGGCTTGAGCGCCGCAGTCGCTTTCTTTCGCGCGATAGTATTCTCCGGGGCTGGAGCGGCCGAGCGTGATCACAACTGGCTGCACTCGGACCCTCTAGCGACCTCCGAAAAACCTCGACCAACGGCGGAAATTAACGGATGAACCGTCATTCATTGGATACCGTCGACCGTCCTTCTGTGGCCGGTTGCACTCACAAGGCTGCGACACTGCAAAACTGCCTTAGGGCAAGCTGAACAAGCCACTAAATCGGCGACGTGTCAGCGACTTGAACATCGCCAAGTCATGAGCAGTCGCTTCACGACCGCGAAGACATGTTCCACCCGGGCGCGGATCTTCGACTTGTTGCGGTTCTTGCCCCGTTGCACCTGGTCGACTTCGCCGCCCGCACGGCGCGTGCGCTGATTGGTAAAGTCGCGTGCCCGGGGCGCCTTGCTGTGGATCAGTTCCGTCTGCCTCGCATAGGCGCTGTCGCCGTAGACGCGCCGCTCCTGCCCGTGCAGCAATTGCGGCAGTGGATGCTTGTCATGCACGTTGGCCGGCGTGAGCACCGCGCTGTGCGCCAGACCGCTTTGGCTGTCCACACCGATGTGCAGCCTGGCGCCGAAATACCATTGGCGACCCTTGCGGGTCTGATGCATCTCGGGGTCGCGCGCCTTCTGCTCATTCTTCGTCGAGCTCGGCGCGCCGATGATCGTCGCGTCCACGATGGTGCCGCTTTTGAGCTTCATGCCGCTGGCCTGCAGCACCCGGCCGACTTCGGCAAACAATTGCTCGCCCAGTTTGCGCGTCTCCAGCAGGCGCCGGAATTTGAGCAGCGTCGTCGCGTCCGGTACGGCTTCGCAACCCAGATCAATGCCGACAAAGCGACGCAGGCTGGCGCTGTCGTACAGCGCCTCTTCACAGGCGAAGTCGGCCAGATTGAACCAGTGCTGCACGAAGTGGATCCGCAGCATGCGCTCCAGACCAATTGGCGGGCGGCCATTGCCGCGCTTCGGATAATGCGGCTCGATCACCGCGCACAACTGCGCCCATGGCACGATCGCATTCATCGTGTCGAGAAACTCGTCGCGCCGCGTGCGTTTGCGGTGGGTCTCGAAACCCGCACCTTGATCGGCTGCCATCGCCAGCGTCTGCTGCTTCATCCTGTTCTGCCTGCCTCTTTAAACACGACCTATATAACGCGTGAAGTACCAACTCGGTGGACTTGATCAGCATTGCCTTAAGGCTTATTGCACCCGAATTTCGTGCCGAGTATTCCTTGACGTCCTCGGAGGTCCGACGATAGCGGAGATTCAATTACCATTCCAATAGAAAGATGTGATTCAATTGTGCGGTTTTCGTGATTAATCGTCTCTGCAAGAAAGGGTGCCAACGTGGATTTGAAGCAGTTGGAACATTTTATTGCGGTCGCGGAAGAGCGGCATTTCACGCGCGCGGCGCGCCGCCTCAATCTCGTGCAGTCCGGCTTGTCTGCGTCGATCCGCTCGCTGGAAGAAGATCTGGGCGGACCGTTGTTCAATCGCAGCACGAGGCGAGTCGCTTTGACGCCTGCGGGCGAAGTGCTGTCCGCAGAGGCACAGCGGGTACTGGCTGCCGCGCGCGACGCGCGGCATGCCGTAACGCAGGTTCACGGGCTCGCACGCGGCCGGCTGAGTATCGGTGCGATTCACGGCCTCGCGCCTTTCGTCGACCTGCCCGCTTCGCTAGGGCAGTTTCGGGCCGCGTTCGGTGGGATCGATATCGAATTGACACTGGACGGCTCGCGCGCATTGATCGACGAGGTGCGGGAAGGGCGCCTCGACCTCGCGTTCACACAGCCATCGGATACGCCGCTCGACGACCTCGGATCGCACATGTTCGCATGCGAAGGAGTGGTCGTCGTCTGCGCGACACATCATCGGCTTGCGGGCGCCAGCAGGCTGGCGCGGGCCGATCTCGTCGACGAAACATTCGCCGACCTGCGCCCGGAGTGGAGCGTGCGGCGGCTCGTCGATCGGAGTTTTGCGGCGGCAGGACTGCAGCGCCAGACCAGCTTCGAGGTCAACGACATGCCGATGTTGCTTGAACTGGCCGCGCACGGGCTTGCGATCAGCATGGTGCCCGAATCGGTGGCCGCCGCAAGGGGGAGCGACACGCGCGGGGCGCCGGTCGCAACGGCGAGCCTGCGCGAAGCCGATGAGCCCTGCTGGGAACTCGCGGCGGTTTTTAGGGGAAGCGCCGGAGAACCGCTCATACCCATCGCCCGTGCTTTCCTGGACTTGCTCAAATTGCCCGAGGTGGCGAACTGACGCTTGACTGGCACCGCGCGGTACCGCGCATGCTTCGGACCACTTATCAGCGGGAGCGCCGTCGGTCACGCAAAAAAGTTCATGCTAGGATCGCCGACTCACTGTTCCAACGGATCGGGATCGCAGTCGCTGGTTGGCGTCGCGAATCCGGCACGCATCAAGGAGGATTCTGATGACTCATTCTGCCCTGACCCCCGGCGCCGTCGCCGTGATCACCGGCGCCGCCGCCGGCATCGGCCTGGCTGCTGCCAAACGCTTTGCGCAGCTTGGGCTGCGCATCTGCATTGCCGACCTCGGCGCTGACCGCCTCGCGCGGGCGGTGGAGGAAATCGCCGCGCTGAGCGCAAACGGTACGCAAGACGTCTTTGCGGTTGAGACCGACGTCAGTGTCGCCGACGATGTTCGCCGCCTGCACGCAACCGTCGTCGAACGCTTCGGCGGAACAGATGTATTGATGAACAATGCCGGCATTCAGCCCGGCAGCGGCATGTTCGGTCCAACCGCGAACTGGGAGCGCGTGCTGGGTGTCAACCTGTGGGGCGTGATCCACGGCACGCAGGTCTTCGTGCCGGGCATGATCAAGCGCGGCCGTCCGGGGCTCGTGATCAATACCGGTTCAAAGCAAGGCATCACGACGCCGCCGGGCGACCCCGCATACAACGTTGCGAAGGCCGGTCTGAAAGCGTTCACCGAAGCGCTGCAGCACGAACTGCGCAATACCGCCGACGGCCGGATCAGCGCTCATCTGCTGATTCCCGGCTTCGTGTTCACGGAACTCACACGGAACGGCCGTGTGGAAAAGCCCGCCGCCGCATGGACGCCCGAGCAGACCGTCGATTTCATGTTCGAGCGTCTCGACGCCGGCGACTTCTACATACTGTGTCCCGACAACGACGTGCCGCGTTCGCTCGACGAACGGCGCATTCTATGGGCGGCAGGCGATATCGTCGAGAACCGGCCCGCGTTGTCGCGCTGGCATCCGGACTACGCCAGGGCATTCGAAGCGTTCATCAAGCAGCCCCGTTGACTCAAGGGCCAGCACCATGTGGCAGCAAAGCGAAACCTATCCCGATCCCGCAGTGGAAGTGCTCGATCCGCGCTTCCTCAAATACCGGATCACGAGCGCGGCGGTCGAGCGGCTTGCGACTGGCATGCGCTTCGGCGAAGGACCGGTGTGGTTCGGCGACGGCCGCTTCCTGCTGTGGAGCGACATTCCGAACAACCGCATCATGCGGTGGGACGAGGAATCCGGCGCGACGTCGGTATTTCGCAAGCCCTCGGGGTACGCGAACGGCAATACACGGGACCGCCAGGGACGGCTCATCACCTGCGAGCACGGCAACCGGCGCGTGACGCGCACCGAGTACAACGGCACGCTGACCGTGTTGCTCGACCGCTTCGACGGCAAGCGGCTGAACTCGCCAAACGACGTGGTCGTGAAGAGCGACGACAGCATCTGGTTTACCGATCCGCCGTTCGGCATCTCTAACAACTATGAGGGTGTCAAGGCTGAGCCCGAGCTGCCGACCAACGTCTACCGCCTCGACCCGGCCACCGGCCGGGCGGAGGTGGTCGCCGGCGACATCGTCAATCCGAACGGCATCTGCTTCTCGCCCGACGAACGCCGCCTCTACATCGTCGAATCGGGCTCGAAGCCAAGGCGCATCCGTGTGTACGATGTCGAGGACGGTCGGCGCCTCGTGCACGGACGCGTATTCGTCGATGCGGGCGAGAACGGCGCGCCAGACGGTTTCCGTTGCGACACGGACGGTAACCTGTGGGCCGGTTGGGGCACCGGCCCGGGACTGAACGGTGTGATGGTATTCGCGCCGGACGGCAGCGCGATTGGCCGCATCGCCCTGCCCGAACGCTGCGCGAACGTCTGCTTCGGCGGCGCAGCGCACAACCGGCTGTTCATGGCGGCCGGGCAGTCACTGTATGCGCTATACGTCGATACGGCTGCGGCGGTCGCAACCTGAGCGCGCCGGCGGATTACGTCCGCGCCCGGTCGGCGGTGCCACCGCGCACGGGGTGGTGATGATGCGGATTCGTGCGAGTTAGGACGCGCGCTGGCGCTCGCTGAACGGAATGCCGCCTCTTGACTTGGAGTCTGCTGGAGATTCGACGATCTGCACGACAACCTGTTCAGCGAGGACACCGAGGCTGTCAACCACAGCTTTGGTAATCCCCGTCATCAGCGCTTTCTTTTGCTCGGGTGAGCGCCCTGCTACTGCGTAAACAACGACTTCCGGCATGACATACTCCAGTGGATTGGCAAGGAACTGCAGGCGCAATCATAGCGTCACTGGGCGGCATGTGCTCAAGCCTGGCCGCCGAAGCCAACATACGCCTGAAACTGATTTCCGCCGATTTTTCAGCGGCTCAAGCGGCCGCGATCGGTGGCAAGTTCCAGCTGATCTTGCGGGCGTGGTCAGGACGCGCCAAACGGCTGATGCGCAAGCTGCTCAGGCGCCACGGCTGCCCACGCGTGATCGTCACGGACAAGCTGCGCAGCTACGCGGCGGCGAACAACGAACTGGGCCTGAACGTCGAGCATCGGCAACACAAAGGACTGAACAACCGGGCGGAGAACTCCCATCAGCCCACACGCATGCGCGAGAAGGTGATGCGCCGCTTCAAGTCGGCGCGCCATCTGCAACGATTCACGTCGGTCCATGCTCAGGTAAGCAACCTGTTCATGCACTGCCGCTACAACGCGAACGCGCAACAGAAACGGCAGGCCCGCAAGCATGCGTTCAAGGCGTGGGAAACGGTAACGGGCAATCCGATGCTGGATCGCATTGCCGCATAAATTGGTGATCCTTATGTTGAGTGATTTCGCCTGCGCGCCCTTCAACAAGTTGACAATACCGCTCGTACATATCGCGCATCATTGACCGACTTAACGCTGTTAGCTCGTTGTGTTCGTTGTCAATAATCGCCGGAAGCTGCTGCCGTACTTTCAACGCTGTTTGTGCAATGACCGCACCGTATTCGGCCACCGCTTTCCGGCTGCAGTCATCAGTTGCGCGGTGCGTTGGCATTTCCGCCTTCAACGGGAAGTTTTCCAGCTAGTTGTCGCCTCGACGTTTGGAATTCAGGCTGCTTTAACTCCTGGTTATGAGATTGTCGAATGTCGACGGTCGGCTCAGCCCGATCGGGATTGAGGTGCACGACATGAACGCGCGCTGCCAGTCCCGCGTGGCACCTTTCCATCGTAGCGGATGACGTTCGCGCGAACCTCGTAGAGCGCTGTTCGGCGCTCGAGGATGTTCTGAGCAAGATTGGCATGGCGCTGGGCCGGTGTCACGAAGCGGATCGCACTGTGGCGGTGTTCGTGGTTGTGCCAGCGCACCAGTTCTGCAACCCAGGTGCGGGCTGCGAACAGGGTATCGAATGCCTCTAACGGATACCCACACAGCTAACCACATTGTTGTCTCAACCCCTGCATTGGCCTGGTACCGACGGTTTTCTGGTGCTCCACGTGAGCCAGGGGCGAAGGCCAGAACACCGGCATCCGCCCAGCTTGAAGCGACCTTCGCCGAGTCGCCCGTGGAGGCAAATCCCTAACTCCGGTTAAATGGACAGCCCAGTCACGTATTGCGCCGCCCCGGCCTGGTCGCTGTAGGCTTTTTTCGACTGTTGCGTCACATCCGACCTACTTTTTCAGGTGCAGTCAGAACCAATGCGCTGCCCGCCAATTCTGTGGCTGACGACGCGGCCTTGGGCGGGCATAGTTGGGCTGGGCGGATTCCGGTTGCGAACTCGTGAGACTGTTCCTGCATGGTCGGCGCAAATTCTCGAGCGCCTGATTTGCCAGCGAGAGCGCTTGATTAGAGTGGATGGTGGGATCCAACATATCCAACAAAGCCAACAAAACCAATAAAACGCGCTTGACACCAGTTTTTGTCCAACCTGTAATGCATCCAACCAGCCAATGCGCTGTCCCATTCAGGATTTAGGATGAAATACGAGTCAAAATGCGTCTCTGCGCCGACGGTTCTTGAGGCCGCTGATCGGATCAGGAACGGCAGCCTGACGCCGGGTGAGTTGATAGCGCACACTCTGAAAGCGATAGAAACCCACAATCCCACATTGAACGCATTCGGCGACATCTACGCCGAAACGGCGGCGGCTGAGGCCGAAACGTTGACGCTCGAAGCCTCCCGCGGCTGTTTTAGAGGGCCACTGCATGGCATTCCGTTCGGCGTCAAGGACCTGTTTTCGACCGCTGGACTGCGGACGACGCGGGGTTCGCTGACCGCGCTCGACTATGTACCGTCCGATGATGCGCCGATTATCCGACGCCTGAAGGATGCGGGAGCGATCATCGTCGGCAAGACCGCGACGACTGAGTTCGGTTGGAGCGGCGCGAGCCTGTCGCGCGTATTCGGCAACGGCCGCAATCCCTGGAACCCAGAACTCACGAGCGGCGGCTCCAGTTCGGGTTCGGCGATCGCGGTCGCCGCACGGATGGTGCCCGCGTCGCTCGGTTCGGACGGTGGCGGTTCGGTAAGGATTCCCAGTGCGTTTTGTGGCACGTTCGCGCTCAAGGGCTCGCTCGGCCGGATTCCGACGTGGCCTTGGTCGGCGACCGAAATGCTCAGCCATGCCGGCCCGATCACACGGACGGTGCGCGACAGCGCGCTGCTGTTCGACGTGCTATCCGGTCCCGACCCGCGCGATCACCAGGCGTTGCCAGCACCGACTGAAACGTTCCTCGCGCGTTGCGATTCGCCGCTGCGGCCGCTGCGCGTCGCGTTTTGTCCGACGCTGTTCAACGTTGACGTCGATCCGGCTGTTGCGGCAGCAGTTGAAGCGGCGGTCAATCAGATTGCGCGGACGCTGCCAGTCACGATTGATATGCCCGCGCTCGAATGGCATGACCCGTTGCCGACGTTCGAGGCCCTATGGGTCGGCGGCCGCGGAATCGTGTACGGCAAGTCGCTTGCCAATCGCAAGGAGGAGCTCGAACCGGGCTTCGCGACGCTAATCGAACGTTCTGCGGACTACGATCTGGCCGGCTATCTGACCGCGGTCCAGCAGCGCGCGGCGTTCGCTTGCAAAGTCCACAAGCTGTTCGAGCGCTTCGATCTGCTGCTGACGCCAACGCTGCCAATTCTTCCGTTCGACGCGGACCGGATTGCGCCATCTGACCTCGATGGCGTCGACGACACCGCGGTGCCGTGGGCGCGCTGGACACCGTTCACGTACCCATTCAATCTGTCCGGCAACCCAGCGGCGAGCGTGCCGTGCGGCTGGAGTCCGTCAGGTTTGCCAATCGGCTTGCAGGTCATCGGGCCGCGCTTCGCAGATGGCGACGTGCTGCAGTTCTGCGCGGCGTTCGAGGCAATTGCGCCGTGGGAACATCGGCTGCCGCCGTTGCTCGTCGGCTAGGAGCGCACCGTGACGATCTGCCATTTCGACGCTCATCAAGTCGGTGCCGGGCCAGAACGGCGCGCGCTGATGGCACCGCCGAGACCTGTGCTCCAGCAACAGACGAAGTTGCAAGCGGCGCAACGTCTCGACGCGGACGAGGCCACGCCGACGCACCACCGCCTGTTGGCACAATCCGGGCGTTGCCACCGCGCGATCCGAACGCGCGGCAAACCTCGTTACACTGGTTGCTTCCCTGTCCGCCGGACTCATCTACCTATGCTGAATCAGCCTCGCCTCGAAGAAATCATGCGTTTTCTGAGCCAGCAGAAACGCGTGAAGGCCACCGACCTCGCTACGCAGCTGGTCGTCTCCGAAGAAACGATTCGCCGCGACTTCAAATATCTCGAAGAACTCGGCAAGTTGCGTCGCGTTCACGGCGGCGCGATCCTGCCGCGGCTTAACGAGGAGCAACCGCTGCAGGTCCGCAACCGGATCAGGACACAGGCGAAAGCGAAGATTGCCGAATGCGCAAGCGGCCTCGTGCAGGAGGGAATGGCGCTGTTCCTCGACACCGGCACGACAACACTCGCACTCGCGCATCAGCTGACAAGCTTCAGCCAGTTGCGAGTCGTCACGAACTCGCTCGACATTGCGCAACTGCTGACGCAGCAGAGCGACAACCACGTGCTCGTCACACCAGGCGACGTCCGTCGCAACGACAACGCATTGATCGGCCCGCACACGCTCGAATTCGCCCGTCAGTTCCATTACGACATCGCCTTTATGGGCATTGGCGCGGTCGATCTGAAGCTCGGGCTGATGGATTACGAAGAATCCGAAGCCATGCTGCGCAGAACGCTTGTTGTGCATTGCGTGCGTAGCGTCGTGCTCGCCGACGATGGCAAGTTTGGCCATCGCACGTTCATCAACACACTACCGTTCGACGCGATCGCGACGCTCGTCACAAACCGCCCGCTGTCGGCCGACTACATAGACCGCCTGGAACAAGCTCATGTCGATATCGTCCATCCCTGAACTGGTTCAATCCAACGCCGATGAGTTGCGCGCGTTCGACGCGCTGTTCAGCGCAAGCTCCGCGATCGGCGCGACGCCGGCCGGCGGTCTGCATCGGCTCGCGGCGTCGGCCCAGGACGGACAGGTTCGTGATCTGTTCCGCATCTGGCTCGACGAGCACGGTTTCGATGTGCACATCGATGCAATCGGCAACGTCTTCGGGCTTGTGACTTTGACGCCGGGCGCGCCGTACGTGTTGTGCGGGTCGCATCTCGACAGCCAGCCGAGCGCCGGCCGCTTTGACGGTGTATACGGCGTGCTTGCCGGCGCGACTGCGATCGTCGGCATCGCGCAGAGGCTTCGCGCGAGTGGTCACCGTGCGCCATGCAATCTGGCGGTCGTTGACTGGACCAACGAAGAAGGCGCGCGTTTCCAGCCGAGCCTGACGGGTAGCAGCGTGTTCACCGGCGCGATGTCGCTCGACGACGCGTGGGCATGCGAGGACCGGCACGGCGTCACGCTGAAGAGTGCGTTGGAGCAGATTGGCTATCTCGGCGATGCGATGCTCGACCTCCCTATTGCCGCATATGTCGAGATGCACGTCGAGCAGGCGTCGAATCTCGAGCGCGAGGGGCTCGCAATTGGCGTGGTCCGCGAGACGTGGGCCGCATTGAAATGGCGAGTGCGCTTCGACGGCGAGCAGAATCACACCGGCCCTACACCGATGGCCGACCGGCGCGATGCATTGCTGGCGGCAGCGCACACGATCGCCGCGGTCCATGCGGAAGCCGTGCGGCACGGCGCGCAAATGCACAGTTCGGTTGGCCGCCTCGACGTATATCCGAATTCGCCGAACGTCGTGCCGTCGAGGACGATACTACACATTGAATTCCGTTCGCCGTCCACTGCGCTGCTGGACGGCACTGCAACATGCTTCGAGGCGACGTTGCGGAATATCGCTGAACAGACCGGCACGCGCATCGAGATCGAAAACCGTCAGCTTCGCGCCCCGCTGAAGCTGCATGATGGCTTGTCGCGACTTGCCCACGACGTCAGCCTCGAACTCGACTTGCCAGCGGGCGATAGCGTCACCGTCGCCGGCCACGATGCGATTAGCATGAGTCGCGTCACGCCGACGTGCCTGCTGTTCGTACCTAGCCGCGGGGGCGTCTCGCACAACGAAGCCGAGTACACCGCTGATGCCGATCTGCACAACGGCCTGCGTCTGTTGAGCGCGTTGCTGGAGCGCATCTGCACCGAATCGTCGAGCTACCTTTGAGGACGATAATGCTGACGGAATCGCCTGAATCCCTTCGATTGCTCGACGCGCTGCATGCAGCAGGGCTAGGCAACGACGCGCAGGTTGGGCACGGCACCGGAGCAGTCGCGTCGCCGACGCGGCTCGCGACCGAATGGGCCGGCTTCGTCGTCGCGGTGGGCGCTCAATCGTGGTATGCGAAAGTGCTGCACGACGATATGAAAGAATTGATCGACGTTGCGCGGACCGTCGACGCGAGCCGCTGTGCGGCACAAGCGGAAGCAACGGTCGCGCTGCGCATCGTTGATATGCAGCGCGGCGTGCTGCTGTTCGATCGATTGGAGGCCTCCGAATGGCGCTGGGCGCGCGTTGACGATCTGGCGTCACCCGAGCGTCTCGACGCGCTGTGGGCGGCGAAGCGGCAAGTGCATGACGGTCCAGCGCCCATGTTTGTCTCGTCTCCGATGGACGACATCGCCCGACTTCGGGCGCTGTGTCGACGTGATGCGGTGGAATTGCCGATCGACGGGTTGCGGACCGACGACTGCATAGATCGTGCATGGAATGCGTTGCAGGCATCGGACGTAGAGGTCGTGCCACTGCACGGTGACGGCCTTGCGAGCAACGTGATGGTTGGCCCGCAAGGCGAACTCAAGCTGATCGATTTCGATTACGGTGGCTGCGGCGACCCTTGGTACGACGTGGCTATCACGCTGAACGAGTTGTATCAGTTCGAGCCGCAATGGCGGGAGGGCATCGTGCGCTGGGCTGGCCGTTGCGACGAAGCCGACTACGCGCGTTGCCGTCTGTATGCGCTTGTCAACGACTGGTACTGGACACTGTGGGGATTGTGGCTAGGCACGACGTCACCGCGCCGTCTCGAATTCACGAAACTCGCTCAATGGACTTCGTTGCGCTGCCGACAAGGCATTCAGGACGCGCGCTTCGAAGGCTGGCTTCGTCTGCTGAAGGGATGATTCGATGAAAGCACTCGGTCAGGCTCAGACCCATCATGAACACGAGATTGAAGCGGCGATTCGTGAAATGCCTGCATGGAAAGGGTACGACATTCGCTACGCACCGGTAGGTGGCGGCATCTCGAACACGAACTGGCGCGTCGAAGTTGACGGCGCGCAGACTGCGTATTTTTTCAAAGTGCCGGGTCAGGGCACAGAGATGTTTATCGACCGCCGCACTGCACACGAAGCGAGCGTGAAGGCCGCGATAACCGGCTACGGCGCGCCGGTGTTCGCGTTCCTCGAGGACCTGGGCGTCGAGGTGTTCGAGTTCATGGAAGGCTGGCGCGCGTCGTCAAACCTCGACTTCCTCGAGCGTGAGGTCCGGCACAACGCATTGCGTGCACTGAAGGCGTTCAATGATCAGCCGGTGCTCGCTCAGACGAAGACCATGTTTGACATGATCGACGAACATCAGCAGCAGGTCGAAGCGTTGCACGCGGTTAAACCCCTGGATCACGACTGGCTGTGCCAGCAATACCGTCGTGCCCGTGCGGCGCTCGAAGCGTCGGGCCTGGATCTCGCGCCCTGCATGAACGATACCCTCGCCGGCAACTTCATGCTGAACGATGCGCGCGAGATTCGCCTGGTCGATTTCGAGTACGCGTCGAACAACGACCGGCATTACGAGCTCGCCCTGTGGTTCGGCGAGATGTTCTTCGCGCCCGGGATGGAACTCGCGCTGCTCGAGGACTATTTCGGTCGCGTGACGCCCCAGGTCGTCGCGCGTGTGCAGTTGAACAAGGCGCTCGCCGATCTGAAATGGTCGACGTGGGCGATGGTGCAGCGTGCGGTGTCGCGGCTCGATTTCGATTTCTATAAGTACGGGTTCTGGAAACAGATGCGCGCTCGCATCGTCTTTCAGGATCCGCAGTGGGAGACCTGGCTGAGGCAGGCGTGAAGAAACTAGGCGCTTGAAAACAGCTCCGTGCATAAACTGGTTCTGCGCCGACGCTTGAGCTTGACGACCTATTGAGAACCCGATTTCATTTTCAGGATGGGAAGGCATCATGGTTACTAAGGAATCCAGAGCGAAATTAAAAGCGATTGGTTGCGTCCGGTCGGATCTGACGCCACCTTCGGTCCGGCACGCCGAAGGCGGTGCCTATCGGCTGGGCGCGCGAGATGACAGCGCGTTCCATTCGTGTCCTTCAACCCGCCGCTAGCGAGGAGCCGATCATGGCTGAATCGATCCAAAGCTCGATGCCGAATTCGAAGAAGATTGTATTCGGCATCTATTTCTTCCTGCTCCTTCTGATGGCGCTGTGTCCACCGTTCTATCTAGGCGTCAGCGGCAGTACGCAACTCGTGCTCGGCGTACCGCTGCCGATCTTCTACTGGATCGCGAACGCGGTCCTGGTCGGGCTCGGCGTATGGGCGCTGTACGTGGCCGAAGGCGTGTCCGGCGAACTCGCCAACGAAGGAGAACCGACATGATCCACTTCACGAATCCCGGCAACCCGGCCGTCACGTTCGGCATGATCGTCGTGTTTCTCGTTGCGATGATCGCGGTGCTGTATGCCACCAACCGCCGGAGCACAAGCTTCTCCGACTATGCCGTCGGCGGCCGCTCGTACGGCCCGTGGTTCGTCGCGATGAGCTACACGAACTCGTGGTGGCCCGGCTCGACGTTCACCGCGTTCTTCGCGCTGTCGGTCGGCGGCGTGCTCGGTTTCTACGGGATGGTCTACGCGACGCTCGGCGTGACCGCGATGTATCTGATGGCAAACCGGGCGTGGTCGTGGGGCCGGCAGTTCAACCTGACGACGCAGCCGGACCTCCTCGGCATGCGCTACAACAGCCCGGTCGTCAAGCGAATCGCGTCGATCATCGGGATCATCTCGGTGTTTCCGTGGGTCGTGATGGGCATCCAGGCGCTCGCGACGTTATTCCAGTTCGCAACGTTCGGCCAGTGGACCGTGACGGCCTGCCTGACTGCTGGTGTTGTGATTGTACTGATCCGCCAGTACTGGACCGTCAGCATGGGGATGCGGGGGCTGATCATGACCGACATGTTCCAGGGGCTGATTGCGTACGTGCTGTGCGCGGTGCTGTGCATCCTGTTGCTATTCGGCAACCACGCGTCATTCTCGAACCTGTCGCAACTGCCGGCGAAGATGCTGCTGATTCCCGGCGACGCGCGTACCGGTTACGGTCCTTGGTACATGTTCAGCCTGATCTTCACCGGTGTGATCGGCTCAATGTGCTGGCCGATGAGCTTCCAGCGGATCTATACGGCGAGCGGCGTAAGGGCCGTCAAGAAGGGCACGCTGCTGACGATGCTGCTGGTCGGCGGGTTCTATTGCATCCTGATGCTGTTCGCGGCTGCCGCGAGTCAGGATCCGAACGTAGCCGCACAGCCGCAGCACGGTTGGTTCGTCGCACTCGCCGATATCGGCGGCCCGTGGCTTCTCGCGGTGGCAATCGTGATTGTGCTTGCGGCGAGCATCGGCCATGTCGACGGTTGTGTGCAGGTCTGCGGCACGCAGTTCGCCAACGACCTCGCGACGTGGAATACGCCGCGCAGCGATCGCCAGTTGATGGTGTTGTCCAAGGCGGGCATGGTCGTGTTCATCGGCGCAGCGGCGATCCTTGCATATCTGACTTTCGACTACAGCCGACTGCAATTACTCGCGCAGATTTCATATCAAGGGATCATCCAGCTTGCGGTCCCGCTGTTCTTCGGCATCTTCACGCGGCGTGGCAACAAGCAGGGCGCGATTGCGGGAATGCTGGTGGGCATTGCAATCGCGATCGTGCTGACTTCCGTCTATCCGGACGACATCCGCGCGCTCGGTTCGCTGACCAGCGGGATTGTCGGGCTCGCAGCGAACTTCGTCGTGTTCGTCGTGTTTGCGTTAGCGATCAAACCGTCGACCGACGAGATCGCCCGGCTCGACCGGCTGTTCGCGAAGCCTGTGCGCGGCCGCGCACCTTCGACGGTCGCCGTACCGGTAACACATTAAGGAAAAGCGGCCGCGGCGGCCGGCATGGATCTCGCATTTTGATACTGCCGCGGCATCGAGAATTTGACTCAACGGAGGCCGGATGACTTTAGCGATTTTCGATCTTGACGACACGATTATCAATGGTGATTGCGCGAATTTGTGGAGCAGCGAGATGGCACGCCTGGGATGGGTCGGCGATGGCGATGCATTTGTACGGCAAAACGACGAGATGATGCGTGCCTACGGCGAAGGATTGCTGACGATGGACGATTACATGAAAGCAACACTCGCACCGCTCGTCCGTCGCCGCGTCGTTGATGTGCGCCATCAGATCGATGCGTTTGTTGAACAGGTGATCGAGCCGAGAATTCGGGCCGACGCGCGGAATGTGATCGACGCCCATCGCCAGCGTGGCGACACCCTGCTGATTATCTCGGCGTCGAGCGCGCATCTGGTCGAGCCAATTGCGGCGCGAGTCAGTATCAATCATGTTCTGGCGATTGATATCCAGACGGAGGACGGTGTCTATACGGGACGCACCTCCGGCGTACTGACGTATCGGGAAGGCAAGGTAGTTCGGCTGCGCGCATGGCTAAAGGCGCACGACGAAAGCCTGGCCGGTGCCAGCTTCTATTCCGACTCGCAAAACGATTTACCTCTGCTGTGCGAGGTCGACAGGCCGCATGTGGTCAATCCGGACCGGGTGCTGGCAGCGCATGCGAAGGAGTGTGGGTGGCCTGTGTTGACATGGCACTAACGTGCGCGGCACTCTGGAGCAACGCGAGATGAACTATACCGAAGCGATCGGCACACGCACCTACCGGTTCGACGATCTCAAAACGTTGCTGGCGAAGGCGAGCCCGCTGCGCTCGGGCGATCAGCTCGCAGGCACCGCGGCGGCCAGTGAGGAAGAACGCGTCGCAGCCAAGATGGCACTCGCGCAGGTGCCGTTGCGCACCTTCCTCAACGAGGCATTGATTCCGTACGAAAGCGATGAAGTCACGCGCCTTGTCATAGACGATCACTCGCCCGAAGCTTTCGCCGAGATATCCCATCTGACGGTCGGCGATTTCCGCAACTGGCTACTCAGCAGCGAGACGGATGCCGATGCACTCACGCGTATCTCCGCCGGCCTCACACCGGAGATGGTCGCCGCGGTGTCGAAGCTGATGCGTAACCAGGACCTGATCGCGGCGGCGCGCAAGCGTCCGGTGATCACACGCTTTCGCAACACCGTGGGATTGTCTGGCCACATGTCAGTGCGCTTGCAACCGAATCATCCGACCGATGATGTCAAGGGCATCGCCGCCTCGATGCTCGACGGCCTGATGTACGGTTGCGGTGACGCGATGATCGGCATCAATCCGGCTACCGACAGCCTGGCCGCGATCACCACGCTGCTGCTGATGGTCGACGATTTCCGGCAACGCTATCAGGTGCCGACGCAATCATGCGTACTGACGCACGTCACCAACACGATTGCCGCAATCGGCAAGGGCGCGCCGGTCGATCTGGTGTTTCAGTCGATTGCCGGTACGGAAAAGGCGAATGCCGGCTTCGGCATTTCGCTTGCGTTGCTGCAGGAAGCCTATGAAGCGGCGCTCTCGCTCAATCGCGGCACAGTCGGCAACAACGTGATGTATTTCGAAACGGGGCAGGGCAGCGCGTTGTCGGCGAATGCGCATCATGGCGTCGACCAGCAGACCTGCGAAGTGCGCGCCTATGCGGTGGCACGAAAGTTCAATCCGTTTCTCGTCAATACGGTGGTCGGTTTCATCGGCCCGGAATACCTCTATGACGGCAAGCAGATCACGCGCGCGGGTCTCGAAGATCACTTCTGCGGCAAGCTGCTCGGCGTGCCGATGGGTTGCGACATTTGCTACACGAACCACGCGGAAGCCGATCAGGACGATATGGACAACCTGTTGACGCTGCTCGGCGTCGCGGGAATCAACTTCATCATGGGCGTCCCCGGCGCGGACGATGTGATGCTGAGCTACCAGAGCACCTCATTCCACGATGCGCTTTATGTGCGCGATGTATTGGGCCTAAAGCGTGCGCCGGAATTCGAAGAGTGGCTGGAGTCGATGCAGGTCACCGACGCGCTCGGCGTGTTGCTCAATGGCGCGATACGGCAACCTTTGCTGGAAGGTGCGCGCGAATGGATGGGGATCGCATGAGCAACGACTTCCTCGAAAAGAACCCCTGGAGCGCATTGCGTCAGTTCACCAATGCGCGTATCGCATTGGGTCGTGCCGGCAACAGCCTGCCGACTGGGCCGCTGCTCGCGTTCAATCTATCGCACGCGCAGGCACGCGATGCGGTGCATCATCCGCTCGACGCTGATTCGCTGCATGAGCAGTTGCGCGCGAACGGCTTCACCACGCTCGATGTGCATAGTGCTGCGCCGGACCGTCAGCATTACTTGCGGCGTCCGGATCTGGGGAGACGCCTGTCGGAGGAGAGCCGCGAGGCGCTTGCGCAAGCCTCCATCGAAGCGCCGGAAGTGGTGTTCGTGATTGCCGATGGGCTGTCGGCCTGTGCTGCTGCAAAGCAATCCATTCCGCTTTTGAGGGCCGTCTCTTTACGCCTCGCGGATTGGAGAATCGGTCCGGTGGTGGTCGCTCGGCAAGCACGGGTGGCGCTTGGCGATGAGATCGGCGAAATTCTACGGACCAGGCTCGTCGTGATGCTGATCGGGGAACGTCCCGGGCTGAGCTCGCCGGATAGCCTCGGCATCTACCTGACGTACGCGCCTAAAGTAGGGTGCGCCGATGCGCAACGCAATTGCATTTCGAACGTGCGCTCCGAGGGATTGAGTCACGGCGCAGCCGCGCACAAGCTGCACTATCTGCTGACGCATGCGCGCCGCTTGGGCCTCACTGGCGTGGGACTTAAAGACGAGAGCGATGCATTGCTGGAAGAGGCGCCCAAAGACGCGTCCACGGCGATCGCAGCACCGGACGCCAACTAACTTCGATGTTGTGGAGGTTGTCATGGTCATCCAGTCCAATCAGATAGCACTGCCTCTTCCGTTCGAACTCGACCTGTGCGCATGGACAAACGCCGTGTACGAAGAAGCCTTCGGAGAGGGATTCATTCGCGTGCCTTGGGAACCTGACGACGCGTTCGTCCGGCGATTGCAGTCTTTTTTCCGCACCGGCCTGTCGCCTGCTGAAGCTGTGAGCGCGTGCTTCTGTCTGAACCACTAATGCCAAACCGGCCTGAGTATGAAAGTCGAGGTCCGCGATCGACAGGCCGGACAGATTGACAGACACGGTAGCCGATCAATCGCACGGTCCGCCTTCCAAGGAAGTTGCTTGGGGACAGATAGACTCACGTGCCGTCACGCGCTTCACCAAGCGCATGAGTGGCGGCCGAGCCTCGCAAGCGGCGGGTCGCCACCTGCGAGGCCCACGCGCGTTGTACAGCACGGCTGCCGAATCAGAACCCGGCAGCCAGTCCGTCGCGCCGGGTGTCGCTCGCGGCGACATAACCGCGCTCGGGGTCGTTGCGATCGAGCTTGCAGATGTACTGCCCGGAGCCGAAGTCCATATACGGATCCTCGACCGACTTGATCGTATGGCCGAGACCCTCGAGCGCGCGCACCGTGTCCTCATCGAGCGTCGCCTCGACGTCGACCGAGAAGTCGCGATTGACCTTCCAGCGCGGCGCGTCGCAGGCGGCCTGCGGTTGCTGGCCGTAGTCGAGCATGCGCACGATCGATTGCAAATGTCCCTGCGGCTGCATGTCACCGCCCATCACCCCGAAGCTCATCACCGCTTCCTGCCTGCCGTCCGCCTGCTGGGTCAGGAAAGCAGGGATGATTGTATGGAACGGTCGCTTGCCGCCCTCGACCACGTTCGCCGACTTCGGATCCATTGAGAACCCGTAGCCGCGGTTCTGCAGCGAAATGCCGGAGTCCGGCACCACGATGCCCGAGCCGAAACCCATGTAGTTCGACTGAATGAAGCTGACCATCATGCCGCGCTCGTCGGCCACCGACATGTAGATCGTGCCGCCCGCCTTCGGCATGCCGAAGGCGAATTGCGTGGCACGCTTCGGGTCGATCAGCTTCGCGCGCGACTTCAGGTACGCGTCGTCGAGCATCTGTTCGGGCGTGACCTCCATCGAACGCGGATCGGCGACGTACTGGTACACGTCGGCGAACGCGAGCTTCATGGCTTCGATCTGCAGATGCTGCGATTCGATGCCGTCAATCGGCAGCGAGCCCACGTCGAACTGTTCAAGAATGCCGAGCGCGATCAGCGCGGCAATGCCCTGGCCGTTCGGCGGAATCTCGTGCACCGTGTAGCCGCGATAGTCCTTGCTGATCGGTTCGACCCAGTCGACGCGGTAGTTGCGCAGGTCGTCCATCGTGAGCGCGCCGCCGCCCTGGCGCGAGAACGCGGCGAGCTCTTCTGCGATCTCGCCTTCGTAGTACGCACGCGGGCCTTGTTCAGCGAGCTTGCGCAGCGTCTTCGCGTGACCGGGAAAGCGCACCAGTTCACTGACTTCCGGCGCCCGGCCGCGCGGCATAAACGTGTCGGCGAAACCGGGCTGGTTCTTCAGTTCGGGCACGGCCGCCGCCCACTTGTACGCAACGATGCTCGCCACCGCATGGCCCCGCTCGGCGATCTCGATGGCCGGCTCCATCAGATCGGCGAACGGCAGCGTGCCGAACTTCTGATGCAACGCCTCCCAGCCGGCGATCACGCCCGGCACAGTCACCGCGTCCCAGCCGCGCTTCGGCTGCTTCGCGAGACCGTTTTCCTCACCGTACTTATGCTTAAAGTAATCGACGTTCCACGCCGCCGGCGATACGCCGGAAGCATTCAGGCCATGCAGCTTTTTGCCGTCCCAGACGAGCGCGAACGCGTCGCTGCCGAGGCCGTTAGAGACCGGCTCGACGACAGTGATCGCCGCGGCCGCGGCAATCGCCGCATCGATGGCATTTCCGCCTTTCCACAACATGCGCAAGCCGGCTTGTGCGGCAAGCGGATGGGACGTCGAAACGATGTTGCGCGCGAACACGGGCAACCGGGGTGTTGGATACGGGTTTAGCCAATTGAAACGTGTCATTGAAAACTCAAACGAAAGTGATGAGAGGGCAGTCGGCCGATTGAAGCGGTGATGGAATCCGGTTACGACTCGCGCGGATCGAGCGCATCACGCAGACCGTCGCCGAGCAGGTTGAAACCGAGCACGGCCAGGAAGATCGCGATGCCCGGGAAAATCGACATCCACGGCGCCTGGCTGACAAAATCCTTCGCGGTGTTGAGCATCGAACCCCACGACGGCGCCGGCGGCAACTGGCCGAGCCCGAGGAACGACAGGCTCGCTTCGGCGATGATCGCGGTCGCGATCGTCAGGCTTGCCTGCACGATGATCGGCGCCAGCACGTTCGGCAGGATGTACCGCACGATGATCCGTGCGTGGCCAAGGCCGATTGCCCGCGCGCCTTCGACGTATTCCTCAGCCTTCACGGTGATCGCCTGGCCGCGCGTCAGCCGGACGAAGCGCGGCATCGCGGAGATGCCGATCGCGGCCATCGCGTTGGTCAGGCTCGGTCCGAGGAATGCGGCGAGCGCGATGGCGAGGATCAGGAACGGAATCGACAGCAACGCGTCGGCGATTCGCGAGACCACGCCGTCGACGAGCTTGCCGAAATAGCCGGCCAGCAAGCCGAGCGGCACGCCGATCACGACCGCGATGCAGACCGACACGACGCCCGCCAGCAGCGACGCACGCGCGCCCCACAGCAGACGGCTCAGCACATCGCGGCCGAGTTCGTCGGTGCCGAACCAGTGCGCGGCCGAAGGCGCCTGCCGCACGGTCATGAAGCTGGCCTGCACCGGGTCGTAGTGTGACAGCCACGGCGCGAATACCGCCATGAAGACGATGAGCAGCACGAGCGCCGCGCCAAACACGGCGGCGCGATTGCGCATGAATTTCACGAGTCCGCGGCGCTTGCGGCGCGGCATTACGGTCGTCTGCGACGCAGCGGCCGATGCGTGAACGGGGGTGGCGGGAGTAGCCATCAGCTGCGTCTCAGTCGGGGATTGAGGAGGACGTACAACACGTCGGCGCACAGGTTCACGACGATGAAGCACAGCGCGGTGACGAGCACCACACCCTGCACGACCGCGTAGTCGCGATTGAACACGGCATCCACGATGAGCTTGCCGAAGCCGGGGATCGTGAAAACCTGCTCGGTCAGCACCGCACCCGCGAGCAGTTCGCCGAACAGCAGCGCGAGCACGGTGACGATCGGAACCAGCGCGTTGCGAAAAGCGTGCTTGACGACGACGGTGCCGCGCAGCAGCCCTTTGGCACGCGCGGTCCGAATATAGTCGGTGCGCAGCACGCTCAGCATCGCGCTGCGCGTGTGGCGCATCAATTGCGCGCCGAGCGAGGCGCCGAGCACGAACGCGGGCATCAGCATGGTCTTGATGCTGAGCCAGAAGTCTTCGGTCGGCGACACGTAGCCGGACGACGGCAACAGATGCCAACGCACCGACACAATGAAGATCAGCATGATCCCGAGCCAGAAGTTCGGGATCGACATGCCGGACAGCGCGAAGACGTTCGCTCCGTAATCGAGCGCGCCGCCGCGGCTTGCGGCGGAGATGATGCCCGCCGGAATACCGATACCGATCGCGAAGATCATCGCCATCGCCGCGAGCTGCAGTGTGACCGGCAGCTTCTGCGCGATCAGCGACGTCACCGGCACGTCGGTGCGCAGCGACGCGCCGAGATCGCCGTGCACGACGTCACGGACCCACAGCGCGTACTGCGTCGGCACCGGCTCGTCGAGGTGGTACTTGACGCGCAGCGACGCGATCAACTGCGGATCCTGATCTTCGCCGGCCATGGCCGTCACCGGATCGCCAGGAAGCAGCTTCTGCAGGCCAAAGATCAGCATCGACACGAGAATCAGCGTCGGAATGGCGACCAGCACGCGATTTGCAATGATCTGCAGCATGATCGGTCAGCCCTTGATACTGACGCCGCGCAGGCGGATCAGGCCGTCGGGATAGGGCGTGAAGCCTTGCACCTTCTTCGACAGCTCGAATGGCCACGGCTGGTTATAGACATAGATGATCGGATCGTCGTCGGCGAGCAGCTTCGACGCCGCGTCGTACTCCGTTTTGCGGTCCGCGGTGGTCAGTTTCACGCGCGCGGCGTCGAGCAACTGGTCGACTCCGGGGTTGCAGTAACGCGCGTAATTGAGGTTGCCGGCGCACGTGTTGAACTGATGCAGGTTGCCGTCCGGATCGACCCGGCCCGACCAGCCGAGGTACATCGCCTCGAAGTCGCCGGTGTGCGCGGCATTGAGTTCGGTCGCATAGTCGGTCGGCCGCAGCTTCAGGTTGAAGCCGGCTTCGCTGACCATCGCCTGCATCATCTGCACGATCTGGCTCGACACCGTGTTGTTCGGGTAAGTGAACTCGATGTCGACGTGCTCGTGGCCCGCGGCCTTCAGCAGCGCCTTCGCCTTCGCGATGTCGCGATGCTGCATTGGCAGCGACGCGTTGTAGTACGGGCTCGACTTCGGCACCGCCTGATTCGCCGGCGCGAAGATACCCGCGCCGATCACCTGGTCGATCGCGTCGCGGTCGATCGCGAGTTCGAATGCCTGCCGCACGCGCTTGTCTCTCAGCACCGCATTGCTGCGCTTGCCGTTACCGATGTTGAACGTAACGTAGTAGTAGCCGAAGCCGCTGACCGGCGCGAACTTGAAGTTCGTGTCGCTCTTGACCGACGCCACATCGGACGGCGCGAGGCGCTCAAGCATGTCGAGCGAACCCGAACGCAGATTGGCGAGGCGCACGGTGCTGTCCGGAATCGGCAGGAAGACCACGCGCTGGATCGGGTATTTGTCGGCGTCCCAGTAGCCAGGGAATTTCTCGAGCACGACGCGATCGTTCTGCACGCGTTGAACGAACTTGTACGGACCCGAACACACCGGATGCGCGGCAACGCCGGCCGGATCGGCGAACGTCTTCGGCGCGAGCATCATGCCGGCGCGGTCGGTCAGCGTCGCGAGCAGTGCGGCGTCCGGCTGCTTCAATACGATCGCAACCGTGTAGTCGTCGATCACGTCGACGTGATCGACCGACGCAAGTTCGCTCTTGCGGTTGCTCGTCTGCAGCGTGCGGTCGCGGTCGAGGTTTGCCTTGACGGCGGCCGCATTGAACGGCTCGTCGTCCTGGAACTTCACCCCTTGACGCAGCTTGAACGTCAGCGTCTTGCCGTCGGCACTCGTCGTCCACGACGTTGCCAGCATCGGCACGATCTTCAGGTCGGGCGTGATATCGACCAGCGCATTGCACATCGACGCAAACACGATCCGGTCGACGAGCTGCACACTGCGTGCGGGGTCGAGCGAACCGATGTCGTCCTGCAAGCCGATCCGTATCGTCTGGCTGGTCTGGGCCATCGCAGCGCTGGCGCTGAGTGCGAGCGCTGCGGCAATCAACATTCTTCGCATGAGGAGTTCCCTTTGTTTCCATTTCATAAAATGGTTTGGTGAAGGGGCAGCGGCGCGGCACGCGGCTCAATTCTTCACTCGAATTTCATCTCGACCACCGGCTCAGTCGCCACCGGCCGCGGCCAGCGTCGTTTGGCGGTTGCGGTAGATCGCGAGCCGCTCGATCAATTTCGGGCTGACGCTCGTGGCCAGCGGCGCGCCGCCGCCGGCGTTCTGGATCTCGCGCCAGAAGTGGCACGCGACCTGCCGTCCGTCCTCGAGTCGTTCGCTGGTTGGCCGCGCTTGCGCGCAGTACGGCTTCGCATGCGGACAGCGCGTATGGAAACGGCAACCGGAAGGCGGCGCGGTCGGACTCGGCAGATCGCCGGACAATGAAGGCTTCGCACGCCGCTCGTGCGGGCTACTCGCCGGAATCGCGCGTAGCAGTGCTTGCGTGTACGGATGCAGCGGCGCGTCGAACAGTGCATCGACATCGGCCAGTTCGACGATCTCGCCGAGATACATCACGGCGACGCGGTCGCTCAAATGGCGGATCACCGCGAGGTCATGCGCAACCATGATCAGCGTGAGGCCGAGGTCCTGTTTCAGTGTCTCGAGAAGATTGATCACCTGCGCCTGCACCGAGACGTCGAGCGCCGACACCGGCTCGTCGCCGACGATCAGCTTCGGCTCACCGGCCAATGCGCGCGCGATGCCAATCCGTTGTCGCTGGCCGCCGGAGAATTCGTGCGGGTAACGGTCTGCGTAGGCCGGTTGCAGGCCGACCGTGCGCAGCAGTTGGGCGACGCGCTCGCGGTGTTCGGCGTTGTTGCGCGCGAGCCCGTGCAATGAGATCGGCTCGCCGACGATCTGGCCGATGGTCATGCCCGGATTCAGCGACGCGAACGGATCCTGAAAGATGATCTGCATTTCGCGGCGCAACCGCCGCAGCGGCGCGCCTTGCTGATGCGTGATGTCCTTGCCTTGATAGAAGACGCGGCCGTCTGTCGAGTCGATCAAACGGAGCAGCAAGCGTCCCAGCGTGGACTTGCCACAGCCAGATTCGCCGACGATCGCGAACGTCTCGCCGGGTTGGACCGCGAACGACACGTCGTTGAGTGCATAGACGGTTGGCGTGCGCGTGAAGAGCTGCCGCGTACCGCCAAAATGCTTTGTCAGTGAGCGCGCCTCGATGATCGGCGTCGGCGAATTCGAGGCCGGGTGTGCGTGCGGCGTCGGTTTAGTGGGCGTCGTCATGCAATTTCCTTGCGCAATAGCGGCGCGGCGATCTGTTCGACGGGAGCGAGCCAGCACGCGACGCGATGCACGCCGGCGATCACCCTGTCGGGCGGCGCGGCGTCAATGCAGCGTTGCTCGGCGAACGGGCAGCGCGGCGCGAAGCGGCAGCCGTGCGGCATCAACTCGGGCGACGGCACTGAACCGCGGATCGTCGCGAGCGCGCCTTCGCGCTTGCCGACCGACGGAATCGCGCCCATCAGGCCGATCGTGTAAGGATGCTGCGGGTCGTCGAACAGATCGGCGACGGTACCGTATTCGACGATGCGTCCCGCGTACATCACCGCCACGTGGTCGGCGACTTCCGCGACGACGCCGAGGTCGTGCGTGATCAACACCATCGCAGTGCCGGTCTCGGCTTGCAGATTTTTCACGAGCGCCAGCACCTGCGCCTGGATCGTCACGTCGAGCGCGGTCGTCGGCTCGTCGGCGATCAACAGGCGCGGGCGGTTCGCGAGCGCCATCGCGATCATCACGCGTTGGCGCATGCCGCCGGAAAGCTGATGCGGGTACGCATCGAGCCGGGTTTCCGGCGCCGGGATCCGCACCAGCCGCAGCATCTCGAGCGCCTGCTCGCGCGCCTGCCCGCGCCCGACATCGCGATGCCGCCGGATGCTTTCGCCGATCTGCTCGCCGACCGTGAACGCCGGGTTCAGCGACGTCATCGGCTCCTGAAAGATCATCGACAGCCGGTTGCCACGAATGTCGGCCAGTTCGCGTTCGGACAGCGCGAACAGGTCCTTGCCTTCGAAGTGCGCGGTGCCGGCGACGCGTTGCGCAGGCGGACTCGCGAGCAACCCCATCAGTGCAAGCGACGTCACGCTCTTGCCGCAGCCCGATTCACCGACGATGCATAGCGTCTCGCCAGTGCCCACTGAGAACGACACGTCGTGGACGAGGTTCGGCACCTCGGCGGCGCGCGAGAACTTCAACGAAAAGCCGCGGACCTCCAGAACTGGTCGGCGGGCGGCATCGGTCATGCTGGGAAACTCCATATCGCGCTGCTAGTCCTGTTCAAGGCTGTGCTGGCGGCAAGTATGTGGTGCGCTTCACGATGGAAAATATTAATATTTCTTACCGATACTTAACTTTTCCTTGAGAATGAGCGATGCCGACCCTCCGCATGCTAAGAACCTTTCGAGCCGTCGCGCGGACCGGATCATTCGCGGCAGCGGCCGGGAGCGTCGCGCTGACCCAGGCGGCGGTCAGCTTGCAGATGCGCGGGCTCGAACAGGCGCTGGGCCGCCAGCTGTTCGACCGCAGCGGTCGGCAGATTGCGCTGAGCCGCCACGGACAAGAGATCTGGCCGAAAGTCGAGCAGATTTTCGACCTGCTGGCCGAACTCGAGGCGACGCCGGCGGATTCGATGGTCGGGCCGGTGACCATCGGCGCGATGGTGTCGGTGATCGGCGCGCTGTCGCTGGTCGTCGCGCATTTGAAGGCCGCGCATCCGCAACTGGATGTGCGGCTGCTGTCGTCACGCTCCGACGAACTGGCGCGGATGGTGGAGGCGGGTGAGGTCGATATCGCGGCGATCGTCGCGCATGCCGACACGACGCTATCCGACACGCTGAAGTGGACGACGCTATACACGGAGCCGCTGATGCTGGTGGTTAGCCGCGAAATCGGCGACAACGATCCGCAGAGGATCCTGCGCAGCCACCCCTTTCTGCGCTTCGACCGGCGGGTGCGCACCGGGCGCGTCGTCGAGCATGCACTGCAGACAGCCGGCGTGACGGTCAACGAATACCTCGAACTCAACTCGATCGAGACGATCGTCGCGCTGGTGCGCGAAAATGTCGGCGTCACGGTGCTGCCGCTTCTGCATCGCGGCAACTGGCAAAACGATCCGTTACTACGCGTGCTGTCGATTTCGGATCCGCCGGTGTTGCGCACGGTCGGCATGATCCAGCGCGCGTCATATGACCGGCCCGGCATCACGCAGGCGATTATCGATGCGCTGCACAGCGACTGGGCGCTTGACCCTTCGATATCCAGGCCGCTTGCGGATCCGTGAAAGACTAATTTGACTCTGTCAATAAATTCATGCCATTGTAGAAACTTCTTCAGACTTGGCATGAGGAAGCGATGGTCGGGAAATTGTCGTTCGATGAGTACCTGGAGCATCTGTGCGAGGCACTCGGGCACTGCCGCTCGCCCGACAACCGGAAATAATTTTACATAAAAGAAATGAGAAAAATTTTGACTGTAGCGGCTATATCCTATTGTCGTGTTTTGTGTAGGCTCAGTGTTGGGCATTCAGTTCAGTGCGTCGGCGACGAATGCAACTGCGACGAGCACTATGACGACTCGGAAGCGGCGCGGATGAAACTCTGGAATTCGAGCGTTGGCCCCTTGGGCGCCTGAAACCGGCGATAGCCTATCCTGCCGTTACTGGTTTTTATGTCTTTAAGATCGCCGTTCGCGAATCCGGTGAGTGGGCCTAACCATGGTCGAGCGGATAGATGGACTACCGCTGCAAAACGCCGTGTCTGGACGCGCAGGAAAAACGCGTGGCCCGCGCGGGAAGATGAAACATGCGCAGTGAAATGAACAGGACGTCGCATGGACATCTCCGGCCGTTCGCGCGAGTAAGCTGATCCACTTGGAACACGAAAGCTAAATGCCGAGCGCAGCATGCAAAACCATTGCGGTCATGCTTCGCGCAAAAAGACAGCAGCTCCGATCCACGAGGGTGTCAATGCTCGCGCAGGTTAAACGAGTCTGCTCCCGTGTGGCAGCGCAGGAAAACCTTGTCTTCCGTGCAGGTTTCAGCAGGTCCTGCGATCACCTGACACAGTATCGTGAGCCACGAATTTCAAAGACAGTCAGCTGCCAACGAACGGTGATTGATCGTTAGATCGGAGGCGCGACGTCGCTGCATATCTTCGCGTGCAATTGAAGGCACTGCCGTTCGCGACGGAGTAAAAAAATTCTGATTCCGGGCAATTCCGGTCCGCTCCTGGACGTTCCGATACCTCGAATTGGGTCTGTTTTCAGGGATTGACGACCGTTAATCTCCTCCGCAAGATGGCATGAAGGCAGTGTGTTGCATCCACCGGTTGAATCCGCCCCGAGTTCGGGGCATTCGGCGTCGTGCGGCGTATGCCTGTTGTATCTCAGAAGCCGTCATTGCGGCAGCGTTGATTTCGGTGGGAGGAGAGGAGCGCTAGCCCCTGATAGATTGGTATTCCTCTGTTTCGTCCAAGTGTCAGGTGCTTAACGGTTGTTGGAGCGGCAGTGAGCGTGCTTTTGCTTACGGGAAGCGCTGTTCGATCTTTGAATGATCGGCGAGGTTCGGCCGACCGCTTTGAAAAGAGTATGACTTGACGGTATCTCTCTGCGGGACACTTTGAGACGACCGACCTTGACGTTTTTGTAAATCTGGCGGCGTTGATCTGCCAGTGCGGCCCGATGAAGGCTGTCAAGTGCTGGGAGGAAATTTCGGTATCGCTGGCGGTATCGGCGCTAAATAGCCGGGCGAGAAAGCCGTCTCGACAAGGGTTCAACCGTCTAATTGACGATCGAGTGGGAATTGCGGGCCTCGGCTCGGTTTCGGTAAATGGCCGGGGCCAGCCGGGTGCGAACTTCGAGATGTTTGAGAAACGCGAGAAGATGGCCATGACGCCACCGAGTCAGCCATGGCGCCGCCGGTGTTCCGCAAGTTAGGGTTCGTCGATGTTTCGCTGATGACCTCACATCCCCGGAGCTTGTGTTTTTACAAGCAATTTCACTTTGCCGCGCCCCCTGGCGGTGTTGTTGTACATAGTCCGTCGATGTAGTCCGCCCACTCCTGCATCACGTGGCGACGGTCATCGTCAAAGGTTGTTCTGTCGTAGGCCTTCTGTACGTCACCTCGTTTCGCGTGTGCGAGTTGCGCTTCGAGAACATCGATGTCGATGCCAAGCCGCTCCCTGCCAACGGTTCGCAGCATACCGCGGAACCCATGAGTTGCATGTTTTCCTTGGAACCCCATGTCGCGCAAAGCCTTGCTTAACGCGTCTCGGTGCAAATGCGGCGTCTTCTGGCGCGCGGGCGACGGAAACACATAGTGCCCACGGCCTGTGAGCGACTGTAATTCGCCGAGCAACGCAACCGCCTGTTTAGGTAACGGCACGATATGGTCGTGGCGCATCTTCATCCGGCTGGCGGGGATATGCCACTCGCCCGCGTCAAGATCGATTTCGTCCCACGGTGCAGTCGCCACTACTCCGGGACGTAGGCCAGTGAGCATGGTCAGCTTTAGAGCTGCCCTCGTGATTGGCGACTGGTATGTATTGATGGCCTGCACGAGCGGGACGATTTCGGTGGGCTTCGTAATCGCCGGTATGTGACCTTTCTCGTGTCGCGGGATGACGCCGCGCAGCGACAACGGAATACCGTCCTCTCTCAGGCTATGGTGGATCGCGTAGGTTACGATGCCGCCGACGTATTGGCGCGCCTTGGTTGCGAGGTTGGGGGCATGCGCCGCTATTGCTTCCAACACCGGCTTGACTTCCGATGTAGCGAGCGTCGAGATGGGCTTGTTGTGTAGTGGCGGGATCAGGTATTGCCGAACTACGAATTCCGCTTTGCGATAGGTTTCGTCGGCCCACTCCTTCCGTTTGAAGGCGAGCCAATTCTCGGCGACGAGGTGGAACGCCCCTTCGGCGACCCGTTTGCGTGCGGCAGATTCCGCCCTGCGGTGCTCGACGGGATCAGTACCCTCTCGTACGAGGCTCCGAGCGATCACGGCAGACTTGCGCGCGTCGACGAGCGCAACCTCAGGGTAGGGGCCGAGGCTGAGGAAGTTTTCCTTCCCAGTGCCCGGGCGGCGATAGCGGAGCAGCCAAGTCTTGCTCCCGTCCGGCCAGACGCGCAGAGCGAGCCCATTCCCGTCGGTGAGCAGATAGGGGCGCTCGCGCGGTTTGGCGACGCGAAAGACCACCTCGGACTTCGGTTCGACGCGTTTAGGCATGACCCGGCACCTCGATTCCGCGTATACGCAAGTGTATACGCAAAAATCGTCGATGCCATCGGAACTTGACGGTCGTCCGCGGAAACAAAAAACCCCGTAAGACCATGATCTTACGGGGTTTCTCGGACTACATCGGCTTACGCCGGAACTACTGATGGTGCCCAGGAGAGGACTCGAACCTCCACGGTGTTGCCACCGCTAGGACCTGAACCTAGTGCGTCTACCAATTCCGCCACCTGGGCACGTCTTCAAGCTAGACCGCTATTTTAGCAAGATGATTAAGTTTGTCAATTCCTGCTTCAAACAAACTTGCTTTTCTCATCCGCTCGGTTGAACGCGCAGCGAAGTAATGCAATCGCTACTGAACCACCGTCCTGCTGATCCGGCAATCGAAACACAAACAACGATTTCGACTACCAGGCCTTACAAAAAAGTAGAGCCGCCAAAAGGCGGCTCTACTTTTGAATCTGGTGCCCAAGAGAGGACTCGAACCTCCACAGTGTTGCCACCGCTAGGACCTGAACCTAGTGCGTCTACCAATTTCGCCACCTGGGCAGGTGATGAACAGCAAAGACCGCAATTATAGCGACAGATTCCGACCTGTCAAGCGATTTGCCGAACGCGATTCAACCTCGCGGCGAGCCCGGCGCACTATGCGTCCCAACCACCGCCGCAGGCCCGCGTGGTGCCCGACACGGGTGTTAGAATGCCTCGCAGTAGTTCGTTGGCACGATGCACATCCGGCGTCCCGACGCGAGTGTGGACATGCGATCAGGCAGACGTGCGTCGGCTGGCGTCGAACGAGCCGGACCCAGGCAGTTTCCGGTGCAAATCGCAGTGGAGCAGAAGAGCAGAAAGCAGCAGGTGCAATGACCGAGCCAGCGCAGCCGCCGTGCAGATGCAGCCGAGCGCGACTGCGCGCATTACGCAAACGCCTTCCAGGCCGGATCACATCGCCGACCGACGTCCATGCAACGAGAAAAAATCATCGACAAGCCCTTGAGCAAATTTCCGTATCCGATTCCAAGCCGCGAAGAAATCCTCGGCGTGCTGCGCACGAGTGAAATGCCGCTTGCCGCGAACGACATCGCCGAAGCCCTGTCGATCAAGCGCCAGGAGCGCGAAGGATTTTTCAAGCGTCTCGGCGCAATGGAGCGCGACGGCCAGATCCGGCTCGATCAGCGCAATCTCTATCAACTGACCCATCCGTCGAACTTCGTCGCGGGCCGCGTCCAGGGCCATCGCGACGGCTACGGTTTCCTGATTCGCGACGACGGCCAGGACGACCTGTTCCTGCCCAACGGCGAGATGCAGAAGGTCATGCACAACGACCGCGTGCTCGCGCGCATCGTCGGCTATGACCGGCGTGGGCGGCCCGAAGGGCACATCGTCGAGGTCACCGACCGCGCGAACAAGCGCGTGATCGGCCGTCTGCTCAACGAGAACGGCGCGCTGATCGTCGCGCCTGAAGACAAGCGCATCGGCCACGACATCCTGATCACGCAGAACACCCGCAAGGCGAAGGTTGGCCAGGTCGTGGTGGTCGAGCTGACCGATTTTCCGAGCCGTCATTCGCAGCCGCTCGGCCGCGTGGTCGAAGTGCTGGGCGATATCGACGACCCCGGCATGGAAATCGAAATCGCGGTGCGCAAGTACGGCGTGCCGCACGAGTTCGGCGAGGCCGCGCTGGCCGAAGCGGCGAAGCTGCCCGACGAAGTGCGCCCGGCCGATATTCGCCATCGCGTCGATCTGCGCGACGTGCCGCTCGTCACGATCGACGGCGAGGACGCGCGCGACTTCGACGACGCCGTCTATTGCGAGCCGGTGCAGGTGGGCCGCGGCGACGGCTTCCGCCTGATCGTCGCGATCGCGGACGTGTCGCATTACGTGCTTGCGCAAAGCGGGCTCGATACCGACGCGATCGAGCGCAGCACGTCGGTGTATTTCCCGCGCCGCGTGATCCCGATGCTGCCGGAGAAGCTGTCGAACGGACTGTGCTCGCTGAATCCGCAAGTCGACCGCTGCGTGCTCGTGTGCGACATGATCGTCACCGCGCGTGGCGACGTGAAGGCGTATCAGTTCTATCCGGGCGTCATGCATTCGGCCGCGCGGCTCACCTACACCGAAGTCGCCGCGGTGCTGAAAAACACCAAAGGCCCGGAAGCGACCCGCCGCGCCGCGTTGCTGCCGCAACTGCAGAATCTGTATGGCGTCTACAAGGCGCTGTTCGCGGCGCGTCAGAAGCGCGGCGCGATCGACTTCGATACGACGGAGACGTACATCGTCTGCAACGCGCAGGGCAAGATCGAGCAGATCGTGCCGCGCACGCGCAACGATGCGCACAAGCTGATCGAGGAATGCATGCTGGCCGCGAACGTGTGCGCGGCGGACTTCCTCAAGCGCAACAAGCATCCGGGCCTGTTCCGCGTGCATGCGGGCCCGAGCGCGGAAAAGCTCGAGAACCTGCGTACCTTCCTGCGCGGCATGGGCCTGACGCTCGGCGGCGGCGACACGCCGCACGCGAGCGACTACGCCGCACTGATGGCGCAGATCCGCGACCGGCCCGACGCCTCGATGCTGCAGACGATGCTGCTGCGCTCGATGCAGCAGGCGGTCTACAGCCCCGACAACATCGGCCACTTTGGCCTCGCCTACGAGGCCTACGCACACTTCACGAGCCCGATCCGCCGTTACCCCGACCTGCTCACGCACCGCGCGATCTACGCGATCCTGCAGGGCCGTAAGTATCAGCCGCAGCCGCCGCACGGCGTCGAGCTCAATACCGCACTGTCGCCGCGCGCCCGCGCGATGCAACAGGCCGACGAGGAAAAGCGGGGCGCCCGCGGGCGCGCGAACAACGTGGCGATCTGGGAAGAACTTGGGCTGCACTGCTCGGCGAACGAGCGCCGCGCGGACGAAGCATCGCGCGATGTCGAAGCGTGGCTCAAGTGCTATTTCATGCGCGACAAGCTCGGCGAAGAGTATGGCGGCATGGTCAACGGCGTCACGTCGTTTGGTATTTTCGTGCAGCTCGATTCGCTGTTCATCGAAGGCCTCGTGCATGTGACCGAACTCGGCTCCGACTACTTCCAGTACGACGAGATCAAGAACGAGCTGCGCGGCGAGCGCACCGGCATTCGCTACCGGCTGTCGGATCGCGTGCGCGTGCAGGTGAGCCGCGTCGATCTCGACGCGCGCAAGATCGACTTCCGCCTCGTGCGCGATACGCCGATCAAGCCGCCTTTGGCACGTGGCATCGCGGCGGATAAGGGAGAAGGCGCTGGCCCGCGCGTGCGCGTGATGCCGCCGGTGGAAAGTGGCGCGTCGGTGCCGGGTCCGCGGCGCAAGAAGGCCGCGCCCGCGCAGAGCGCGGCGGTCAGGGAAGCGCGCGTGGCGAGGAAGCACGGTGTCGCGACCAAGGCGGCGTCGAAGCAGGCACGCAAGAAGCGCTGAGGCTTTCACAGCGCCGGGACCGCGCGCAGCGGGCACGTGAGCACGTGCCGGTTGCGCGCGGTCTGCCTTTTGGTTTCATATTCATCACAGTGGCGCGCGTTGAATGCGCGCCCCATCAAAGGTTGTTCAGTCATGGCACGTCATAAGGTCTTATACGGTTTCCACGCAGTGACCGCGCGTATCCGGCACGATGCGTCGACGGTCGAGGATGTCTATTACGACGCGACGCGCAAGGACCGTCGTATGACCGAATTCCTGCATGCGGCGAAGGACGCGGGCGTGCGTCTGATCGCCGCCGACGAAACGCGTCTGTGGGGCCTCGCGCGCACGGAACGTCACCAGGGCGTGGTCGCGCGCGCGGGCGATCTGCCGCTTGCGCAGAATCTCGCCGAACTGCTCGACGGCATCAGCGGCTCGCCGCTGATCCTCGTGCTCGACGGCGTGACCGATCCGCACAATCTCGGCGCCTGCCTGCGCGTCGCCGACGCGGCCGGCGCCCACGCGGTGATCGCGCCGCGCGATCGCGCGGTGGGACTGAACGCGACCGCCGCGAAAGTCGCGAGCGGCGCGGCCGACACGGTCCCGTACATCACGGTCACGAATCTGGCGCGCGCGCTGCGCGAACTGAAGGACGCGGGTGTCTGGGTGGTCGGCACGGCCGACGACGCGCAGAAGAGTGTCTACGAAACGGAACTCGACGGGCCGGTGGCGCTCGTGATGGGGGCCGAAGGCGAGGGCATGCGACGCCTGACGCGTGAAACCTGCGATGTCGTCATGAACATTCCGATGGCGGGGACGGTGGAGAGTTTGAATGTATCCGTGGCTAGCGGAGTGTGTCTGTTCGAGGCTGTGCGGCAGCGGGCGGTGAAGAAGTAGTTTTTCTGTCGTCGTTCTTGTTGTTGGCCGATTGTGGGCGCCCGGAACGCGGTGGTGGTTCCGGGCGTTTTGCTTTGAGTGCCTTCTCCGCGCCACTCCGGTAAACTACGGGTTTTTCACGCTTTTTCCGCCTCTCCCATGACTCAAGACGAACTCAAGCAACTGGTCGGCCAGGCCGCCGCCGATTACGTGAATGCCAACGTGCCGCAAGGCTCGGTGATCGGCGTCGGCACGGGCTCCACCGCGAACTGCTTCATCGACGCGCTGGCCGCCACCAAATCCCGCTATCGCGGCGCGGTGTCGAGTTCGCTCGCCACCACCGCGCGTCTGCAATCGCACGGCTTCAAGGTGCTCGACCTGAATGAGATCGACTCGCTGCCGGTGTACGTCGACGGCGCCGACGAAATCGATCACAGCGGCGCGATGATCAAGGGCGGCGGCGGCGCGCTCACGCGCGAGAAGATCGTCGCGTCGGTGTCGGAAGTATTCGTCTGCATCGCGGATGCGAGCAAGGTCGTCGAGACGCTGGGCCATTTCCCGCTGCCGATCGAAGTCGTGCCGATGGCGCGCACCGCGATCGGCCGGCGCGTGACGGCGCTCGGCGGCGTGCCCGTCGTGCGTGTGACGAAAGAGGGTGTGCCGTTCATCACCGACAACGGCAACGAGATCATCGACGTGAAGGGCTTGAGCATCAGCGACCCGCGCACGCTCGAGGCGCATATCAACGCATGGCCCGGCGTCGTCACGGTCGGCCTGTTCGCGGGCCGCGGCGCGAACCTGTGCCTGCTCGGCACGGACACCGGCGTGCAAACGATCACGTACGGCCAGAATTAAGCGAATTGCGTTTCTGTTCGCTCTGACGCGTGTGAGCCGCTCCAACGGTTCACACGCGTTTTTTGTTGCGGTCGTGCCGCACGATCCCGCTTATACCGCCCGCCGCGGCGGCAACGCGCGCACCTGGCGGAAAATGCCTGGCACCGTGCGCAGACAGTTAGCCGCCGATGCCCGCCGCGCGATGCCCGACACGCGCGCGTCGCCGATCATCCGCGCGCCAGGCGCTTCGAAGCGCACGCGCAACGGACCGTCCGACAGCAGCACCACTGCGTCGCGCGCCGTGCAGCGCACGGCGAATTCCCCCAGGGCCGAACCCGGCCCTCCCAACTGACTGCTCCGATCGCCAAACGGCACGCGAGGCACGGCGGCCGTCGAGCTCGCTCGCCCGTCGCTCGCGCAGCGCTCCGATCGTAAAGGTGTGGGCTGGACTGGCGAGCAGGCGTGGGGCGATACGTCAGGCGTAGTGCACATACGAAAGCGCGGAAATGAAGCCGTGTTTTTGCAGACGCGAACGGACTCTGCGAATTACTCGCTTACTGTCGCACGTCGAATGTGGGCACGCGCACGCACAGTCAGGAACGTGGCACATACACTCTTCTCTGAGGCCAGGTGGCGATTCGTGACAGATAGGACGGGATATGAAAGTGGCGATCGTGCACGATTGGCTGGTCGCTCCCGGCGGCGCCGAGAAAGTGCTCGGGCAGATCATCGAGTGCTTTCCCGACGCCGACGTTTTCAGCGTCGTCGATTTCCTAGAAGATCGCACGCCGCTTGCCGGTAAGCCGGTCACCACGTCGTTCATTCAAGGCCTGCCGTTTGCGCGCAGCCGTTATCGCGCCTATTTGCCCTTGATGCCGCTCGCCGTCGAACGGTTCGATCTGTCGAGCTATGACCTGATCATCACCAGTTCTTGCGCAGTCGCGAAGGGCGTATTGGTCGGCCCTCATCAGACGCACATCAGTTACGTGCACTCGCTGATGCGATATGCGTGGGATCTGCAGCATCAGTATCTGCGCGAAGCGAATCTGCTGCGCGGGCCGAAGTCGTGGGCCGCGCGGGTATTGCTGCATTACCTGCGCGGCTGGGACGCGCAGTCGACGAATGGTGTCGATCGTCTGATCGCGAATTCGCAATCGGTCGCGCGGCGCATGATGAAAACCTATCGGCGCGATGCTGCGGTGATTCCGCCGCCCGTCGACGTGAACGAATTCGAACTGCGCACCGAAAAAGACGATTTCTATCTGACCGTGTCGCGGATGGTGCCGCACCAACGCATCGATCTGATCGTCGAGACGTTCAACGCCACGCCGCAGCGCAAGCTGATCGCGATCGGCGACGGGCCGCAGATGGCGTCGATCCGCGCGAAGGCAGGACCGAACGTGACGGTCCTCGGCTATCAGCCATTCGGCGTACTGAAGGAGTATCTGGCGCGCGCGCGAGCCTTCGTGTGCGCCGCCGAGGAAGATTTCGGCATCGTGCCGCTCGAAGCGCAGGCCTGCGGCACGCCGGTCATTGCGTTCGCCAGGGGCGGGGCGCTCGAAACGGTAGTGCCGGTCGGCGACCCGCACCCGACCGGCGTTTTCTTCGCGCGTCAGACGGCGGTGTCAATGCTCGACGCGATCGACCGCTTCGAGCGGCTGAGCGCGTACATCACGCCGGCGGCCTGTCGCGCGAATGCCGAGCGGTTTTCGGCTCAGGTGTTCCGGCGGGCGTTCATGGCCGAGGTCACGCGCACGATTGCGGCGGTCGCTCAGGGTCTGCCGGCGATGGAGCTGGGGGAGCAGGTGAGGTGGGCGCAGCCCGATCTCGGGACCCGGGAACTCGGCATCGCCAGCGACACGGCGCCGAAAAGCAGGTGGAGGCAATGAGGTGAGGGTCTTTCGCTGTTCTCGCCTCGTGGAGTTTTCGATAGGAGAGAAAGAGGTTTTCGTCGTCATGCAGTGATTTCGCAACGGGCAGTAACGAGCCGTTCTGACCAACGCGTCCGGGCGGCTCTTGGTGTGGGCGCGTCCGCTTCGCGCTTTGTGTCGGCAGCGCCTATCGCGTATCGCGCGATTCGCGTCGCGCGTGCAAGGCCAGCCGCGGCGGGCCATTGTCAAGCACGCAGTATTGGACTTCAAAAAACGACATCGGGGTGCACGCCACGCGCTGTGGGCGAGATATTCGCCGGCGCGGCATGCCTCGCGTGGCCATAACGACCTGAAGCAGACGTTCGCTATCGTGATCGCTGAATTTCCTCACTGCGAAGTTCGCCGTGCCGGCAATTCGGCGTGTCACGGCGATTCACTACAACAGGCAGTCGTCATTCGCGCGTCACCGATTAACGCGCCGACGGCTTTTGGACGAGGACGAATTTAAACTCATGAATGCCGATCGCCTTCCGGGACCCTTTCCCGACATCTCCGCAACGTGGGCTGCGCTGAAGAGCCAGTTGCCGATCACGCCGATTCGCACCGAGGAGGATTATCACCAGATGGTGCGAGTCGCCAATTCGCTGTCCGATCATCTAAGCGGCAACGACAACGATCCGCTCGCCGATCTGCACGCGATCGTGACGGAACTGGTCGGTCACTGGCAAGCGCGCAACCTGACGATGCCAAAAGCGGAGCCGCGCGAGGTCCTGCGCCATCTGCTGATCACGCACGGACTCAAGCAGAAGGATCTGGCCGGCATCGCGTCGCCGACCGTGGTCAGCGATATTCTCGCGGGGCGCCGCGCGATCAGCAAGAAAGTCGCCAAGGCGCTCGCGGTACGGTTTCAGACCGATGTCAGCGCGTTCCTGTAGAGGCGGTGTCGCGCGGCGGACCCGTCCATGACGTGGTCCGTCGCGGCTGCTCATCTTGCGTCAACCACGGCGGCTGTCGATCGGGCCGCCGGCGTTGGCGCTTCTATTCGCCGCGGCATGTACGCGTTGTTGCCCGGTTGGGTGTTTTTCTCGAATGGAACGCAGGCGCATTCCGGCGATCCTTCAGCGCACCGCCTTCAGTACCCGCACTTCGCATGTGCCGCAGTGCCGGCACGATGACCGACACTCCCGGATGCGATTCCCTCGATGGCATGGTCAGAACGCGTTGCGGCCGACAAAGCCCTTGAAAATCGTGATGAAGACGATCTTCATGTCGAACCAGAACGACCAGTTCTGGATATAGAAGAGATCGAACTTCACGCGCGCTTCCATCTTCTCGACCTTGGTGGTCGCGCCGCGATAGCCGTTGACCTGGGCCCAGCCGGTGATGCCGGGCTTGATGCGGTAACGGTGCATGTAGCCGTATACCTGGTCCTTGTACAGATCATCGTGTTCGACCGCATGCGGACGCGGACCCACCACCGACATCTGACCGAGCAGCACGTTCAGAAACTGCGGCAGCTCGTCGAGACTCGTGCGGCGCATGAAGCTGCCGAGCTTCGTCACGCGCAGGTCGTTGCGGGTCGCCTGCGTGATCTGGCCGCGCTCTTCCTCGTGCACGGTCATCGAGCGGAACTTGTAGATGCCGAACGGCTGACCGTCGACGCCCTTGCGGATCTGCCGGAAAAACACCGGTCCCGGCGACGTGAGCTTGATGCCGATCGCGAGCACGGCGAACACCGGCGCGAGGACGATGAGCGCGAGCACGGCGAACAGGCGGTCGAACATCAGCTTGGGCCACATCTGCGGCGACGAGAATGGCGTCGCGCTCAGATTCAGCGTCGGCAAACCGACGACATCGACGATCGCATGATTGAACAGCGACAGACTGCGCACGTCGGGAATGAAGCGCAGATTGACGAAGTCGTGTCTGAAGGTGCGCGTGAAGCGGTAGATCGTGTGTTCCTCGGAAAGCGGCAACGCGAGCCACACTTCGTTCACGCGGTCATTGCGTACCTTCGTCGCGAACGCTTCCAGATCCGTCAGAACGGGTAGGCGGGTCAGACGCGCGCCATACGCGTCGTGGCCTTGCACGCTGGTGTCGAACACGCACACCGGTTTGAAGCCCGCTTGCGGCGCATGCTCGAGATGCGCGACCAGCGTGCGCGCAAACCCCGGTGCGCCGACGAGCGCGACGGTTCGCGCGTTCATACCGCGGCGACGTACGAAGCGCAGCACCACGTGCATGATGCAGCGTGTCGCGATGATCAACGCGCCGGAGATCAGCGTCGAGTAGCCGAGCCACAGGCGCGACACCGCATCCGTCCGATGCAGCGTGAACGCGAGCAGGAGCGCGGTCGCGACCACCATGAGCCACGCGGCGGCGATTCGCGCGAGCACCGGCGCGAGCGCCTTGCCGCGCCACGTCTCATAGACCCCGAAGCCCGGAAACAGCAACAGAACCAGCACACACTTGAACGCGATCAGAAGACGCTCGGTATCGGCCAACGCGATCGGTGCGGAAAAGCGCATCCAGTGGGCGAGCAGACCGCCTGCAATCACGAACAGTGCGTCGAGACATCGAGCAGTAATCCTGAACATAGGAAAATCGACCCCGGTCATCGAGCCGCGTGCCGCTTATTCGACGGTCTCGGCCTGGCGCAGTCGCGGCAGCAGACGATCGAATTCGCGTTTCACGAGGCCGTAGCATTCGCACGCGCGGGCTTCGAGGCCCTTGCGGTCGAGCACCTTGATATGACCGCGGCTATGATGAATCAGGCCTTCGTCGTGCAGCTTGCCGGCCGCTTCGGTGATGCCTTCGCGGCGCACGCCGAGCATGTCGGCAATCAGCTGCTGCGTGACGTTCAGATCGTTCGACGCCACGCGGTCCACCTCGATCAGCAGCCAGCGGCACAGTTGCTTGTTGAGCGCGTGATGGCGATTGCACGCGGCGGTCTGCGCGACCTGGGTCAGAAGAGCGTGCATATACAGCAGCATCAGGCGGCGCAGAAAGTCGGACCGCGCGAACTGCTGCTTGAGCGCCTGTGCGCTCATCCGGTAGGCGAAGCCCGCGCATTGCACCTGTACGCGGTTGGGCATGGTTTCGCCGCCCGTGAGGACCGGCACGCCGGTCATGCCTTCGCGGCCGACCGCGGCGATCTCGACGGAGCTGCCGTCTTCCATCGTCGAGAGCATCGAGATGATCGCGGTAGTGGGGAAGTACACATGATGGATCCGTTGACCCGAGTCGCATAGCAGTTGCTCGGTGCGCAGATGAACCAGTTCGAGGTGGGGAGCTAGGGCCTGCCATTCGTGCGACGGCATTGCGCCCAGCAGATGGTTACCGTGCAAATCGGATTGAAGCGTCAACATGATCGGTCCTCGCATGAGAGTCGCGCCTCGCGCGACTCTCTCCGTTTATTTGATCCGATGCCCGCATCCTCGGGAGTGGGCTGCCCGACGAGCAGCTTGGATGAACAGCATCGGCCCCGTTTTAGGCCTGTCTGCCACCGCCTCTGTTGTTGCGCTCGTGTGCGGTGGCATTCCGTTGCGTAGAGGTAGTAGCGAGGACCGTGCCAACGTTAGGGAAAACGCCTGCTGATGCGGCGCAGCGAAGAAACCCGCAGCGCGTCGGGAGAGTAAAAGCGGCTTTTTGTTTCAGTTCTGCACACCCCCACCGGATGGGGAATGCATCGTATGAAAGCTTTGGGTTTGGGCGAATCCCTTGATATCAAAGGCTTCACGGCCAAATACAGGGGTGCTGTCGAAGCTGTCTCAGATTTGAACCTGGCGCCGCATGCACGTTTTGAAGCGCTCCTCGTGAAGTGCCGGAAATGATTCAGAAGTGTTAAATGGAGTGCGTGCGCTGTCGCACGTAAGGCCTTTCAGAGCAGGCAACAGTTGCGTTCGAGCCAACAGTGAGCGAGCCGGGCAGACAGTTCGAGACCTGCGAAGCGAGCTTTGGGGCGCGTCGCGTCCGTGCGACTAGTTCGGAATGACCACTAGCCGTAGAAGATGGCGGATAGCGCATTGATCGCGCGGACTTCCCCCTGGGGTGCCCCGCATGTTTCATCCACTTTAAAGGCCGCGTTTGATGCGGGAGCAACGAGTTCTTGCGGCGACGCCGCGAAGGCGCTCGACAGCGGTTCGAGCGCATGCAGCGGCACGATACAGCGCCGGTTCGGCGCGAGATGGAACCAGTCGCGCGCCGCGCGATAACGGGGGTCAACGATATGAACGAAGCGCGCAAAGCGCTTCGTTTCGATCGCAAGCTGCCAGCCGCTGTCGTCGCCACGACGTTCGACCTCGACGGTCATACCGAGGTCATCACGCGCGTGCACGCTACGCTCGGGCAGATGAAACGCTTCGGACACGATCTCGCCACTCGCGGCATCGTAGAGCGTTGCAATCGTGACATCGTGCGCGCGTGGACCGAAGCGGTACGCATGCGTGAAATCGAAGAACTGGCCCAGATGCACGGCCGCACTGATGCGTTGCAGGCTGCGCGGGGCAAGCGTCAGCGCGCGTCGCGCGGATGTGAGCTTCACGCTGCCGTCGCGCAAACAGACCAGTTCGAGTTCGCCGCAAAACGTTTGTGCGCGCTCGTTGATCAGATGAATATCGAGGCCGTTCAGGCCTTCGTCGGTGAGCGTGATCTGCAACGGCTGCAGTGTCTGCGCGAAGCCGTGCAGCGCGCTTTTCGGCCGTCCCGTCGCGTCGATCACGCCCCAGCCCGCGCCCGCGCGCAGATCCTGCAACTGCCACACGAGGCCGCCGCCGCACGACGAGCCCGCGCGCCGCCACTCGGCGAACACGTCGCCGATCAGCTCGGCAACCACCGCGCGCGACAGATCCAGATAACGCACCGCATCTTCATAGCGCAAGCGCGCCGGCTCGACGCCGTAAAGCGCCTGCAAATAATGATCGCGCACGTCGTCGAAATCCCAGCCTGCGCCAGGATCGCGCGGCACGGCGGCTTTCCAGCGCGGATCGTGCGTGTGGATCGTGCCGAGCGCGTCGTGCAGCGTCGCCTCGTCGGGGACGTTGGCGAATGCCAGGCATTCGGCCGCGAAGCGCACCTGCGCGCGGCGCACGTCGGCAAGCGGGCGCTGATACGCGCCGACGCCGTAGTAGTGCGTGACGCCCTCGTTAGTCGAAAACGGCCACGCGCCGCCCGATGGCGAATTGCTGACATAGGGCACGTCCTCGCGATCGCGCGCGACGAGCGCGGGCAGCAGCTCGGTAAACAACGCTTGCGCTCGCTGCGCCGCGGGCAGTCCGAACATCGCCGCCTGCTGGTCGACCTCGCTGCCGCCGCACAGCACCGCGAGCGAGGCAAAGCGACGCGTGCGGCTCAGGAACTGGCTCGCTTCGCGCTCGATCAATGCGCTGAACGCTGCATCGTTCGGGTAGTCGAAATTCGCCAGCGCGAAGTCCTGCCAGATCAACAGGCCATACTCGTCGGCGAGCGCATAAAACAGATCGGACTCGTAGAGCATCGTGCCACCGACGCGCAGCATGTTCATGCCGGCGGCGCGCGCGAGCTCGAACGTATGGCGCAATTGCGTTTCGGTGCCAGCTAGCGTGACGAGATCGGCGCTGGTCCAGCACGCGCCGCGACAAAATACGGGCACTTCGTTCACGCGCAAGGCGAAACCCGCAGCATCGGCGCCGCGGTCCACTTCGATACGACGAAAGCCGATCGAGCCCAGAGACTGAGAGATCACGTTGCCGTCGACGAGCTGCAACGTCAGAGGATATAAAGTGGGCTCTCCATGGGTATGCGGCCACCAGCGTTTCGCGTGGGGCACGCGCACGTCGCCGGTGAGTGTATATGCATCGTGCCATTGCAAAGACGAAACATGGTCGCCGCAAGAAAGTGTCGCGCGGCAGGCCGCGACGTCGTGGGGGCGTACGAAACGTAAAGTCAACGAAACAACCCCATCCTCTTGCTCGAGCCGGCTGGTCAGATCAATCGTGTCGAATGCGTGCGGCGCGTCGCCGAGCATTTCGATCGGACGCCACGGGCCGACCGTCTGAATCGACGGACACCAGCCGGGCATATGGCCGAGCAGCGTGGTGCGCACGCTGCGAAGCGTCGGCGGCGACACGAGCCGCGGCCGCCAGCGCGCACGCGAGCGTTTGGCCGCCAACGCTGGCGTTAGTGAGCGAAAGCACAGCACGAGCGTCGCGCGGCCGTCCAGGTCGATATCCAGATCATGGGCGATGAACATCGATGCGGAATCGAGCCGCTTCACATCGTCGAGCCACACTTGCGCGAGCGTCGCGAGTCCATGAAAACGCAAGCGGCGCCGCCCCGTACCGATCAGCGTGACGCGATACCAGTGATCCTCGAATGCGAGCGCTGGCGGGTGATCGACATCGAGCAGACCGGCGGCGAGCCGCGCGCTCGCGACGGTGCCGGGCACCTGCGCGGCGAGCCAGCCTTGCGCGGGCAGCTCGGCCGGCGACGCATAGGCGTGCGGCGGGGTGCTCAGACAGGCCCAGCCGGTGTCGAGCCGTTGCGGCCATAGCGAGGGCGCGGCGCGGGCAGTGCCTGCATCATGCGCTTGCGCGATCGCGCCGGTCGCGCGCGCACGGCCAGCATCGCCCTCGTCAGCGGCAGGATCGAGTGTCGACACATCCACGGTCAATTCCCGGAAAAACCGCGCGGCACGAAGTGCGCGCAACAACGCATCACCGTATTAGCGCACCAGAGCGGCCAGCGGCGGCAGCGTTTTTTCATAAGCGCTTTCAAGCACGTCGAAGCAGTCTTCGCAGGTATCGCGACGGCCGCGCGCGGTCGCGCGAATGAGCCGGAACTGCATCACCATCGACTCCGACGCGATGCGTTGCGCGGCGGCCGGTATCGTCGGCGGGATCTCGAAGCCTTGCGCGAACAGCCACTGCAGATACTTCGACAGGAACTCGAAGTTCGCGCCGAGCTGCCGCATCAGATTGAACGAGTACAGATGGAAGTACGCCTCGTCGCGCTCGAACAGCGTATCGAGATGCGCGGGAAACGCGGCACGCCATTGCGAAATCGGATTGGTCAGCGGACGCCGTTCCAGATGCGCGCACAGCAGTTCCGCCGACGCCTCCGCGAGCGCGGTGCCTTCGAGCGCGGGCCGCGCCTGCTTGGCGAACTCGACGTACGGAAACAGCAGATCGGGCTGCGCGGTGAAATGCGGCAGCTTGCGAAACACGCCGTCGTAGTCGTCGCCCTCGAGCCGGTGGTAGCCGGTGTTGTGGAAATAGCCGAGGCGGCGCGCGGCGGTGTCGACGAAGTCGATGCCGATCGTGGTCTTCGGATGCTCGCGGCGATACGAGGTCGCGCGCGTATCGGGGAGGTAGTAGCCGTCGACCTCGACGAGCACGGTGTGGCCGCGCAGCGTCTGCGCGAGCACGCGTTCTTCGAGCGAGTCGTAGATCGCGAGCTCCTGCACCTGGGTGCCATACAGACGTTCGAGATCATCGAGCGGAAACTTGAAGAACGTGAACTGATCGCCTTCGAAATCCTGCGTGACCGTGAACGCGAGCGCCGCGCGCGGATCGAGCCCGAAGCCGTGCAGCAGCTCGATCCACAGATCGACATAGCAGTTGGTCTCCTGCCACACGCGTTCGCCCTGATGCAGCGCGTGCGCTACGTGCTCGCGCAACTGCGTGCCGGCACCGGGCACCGCGTGGCTCTGCTGATGCGTCGGCGGATCGCCTGCGCGTCGCGGCAACGACGAGTTGGCGAGCGCGCCGGCAAGCGCCGAAGTCGGCGATGGATTCATGCGCGCTCCCCGGCGACGGTCGCCGTTGGCGTCGCCTGCGCCGCCTGCAGCGCATCCGCGACGCGGGTCTCGGTATCGCCCCACAGCAGCGCGCGCACGTCGTCGGGCCACGCGTCGACGTCGAGCCCATGATGACGGAACAGCGCGAGCGTGATGCGTTCCATGCCGAAGCCGACACAGCCCGTATGCGCGGTCGCGCCGTCTTCGCAGGCGATCTTCCAGATCGCGCCGAAGTGGTCCATGTGATAGTTGAACGACAGGCAGGCCGTCTTGCCGCGCGGATCGGCGACCGCGATCAGCAACTCGAACTTGAGCGCCTGCGCGCGCTGACTATCGGCGACGATCTTGCCGCCGCGGCCGAAGAACGGATCGTTCGCGAGATCGACTTCGACCGGCAAGCCTAGCAGCTTCACAAGCAGCGAGCCGCGCTCGATCCACATCTGCCGGAACGCCATCACCTGCTCGGGGCTGCCGAGACGCACGTATTCCCGTTGACGGAACATCTGCATGCGGCCCGGATCGAGCGACGGCTCATGACGGAAGCAGTACGACAGCACGTCGACGGTGCGGCCGTCGGCGGGCAGTGCGCCGCGCCGCGCCATCACCGGATAGATCGGATAGCAGGCGGCCGGCGTCAGCACGACGCGCGTCGGTTTCTGTTGCGCGAGCCACGCGTCGCCGCGGTCGTCGTCGCTGTCGGCCATCGCATCGTCGAGCGCGCGCAGCAGACGGTGGTGGCCCATGTCGTCGCCGCAAAACGAATGGATGGTGCCCGCGAGATTCGGAAAGCTCTTCAGGTATTCGCTATCCTCGAAGTCGGTGCGGCGCATCGCGGGCGGAAAACGCAATACTTCGGCTTGCTGATCTTTACCCAGCTGCGTAATCGCGAGGTTCAGCCGGTCGATCACGTCCTCGAAAACCTGGCTGCGGCCATACAGTCCGTTTTCACCGGTATCGATCAGCAGGCCGGCGGCCAGCATCTCGTCGCGCAGCGTGAGCGAAGGCCCCACGTCCGCGGCGGCGGCGGCCGCGGCGATAGCGGCGGTATCGGTCATCAGCTTCATTCAGGGTCTCCCCGGCGCGGCAGGACGTTGCGCGAGCAGCAGACTCGCGGTGTTCTGCGCGATACGGTCGTTATTGATCATCAAGGGCGCCGAGTGCAGGTCGCGCAGATGGCGGCCGACGCTATAGGGCGTGCCGTTCTTGTAGCCCGCCATGCCGCAGATCATCAGCACTTCCTGTACGACCTGCAGCGCGGTGGTCGAAATGCTGGTCTTCAGCGTGTTCATGTCCGACGCGAAACCGAGCATCGCCGCGAGCGGGGCGTCCGCCTGGGGCGCGCCCTCGCGTGCCTGATGCGCGGCGCGCGCGGCCTCCAGCGCGACCGATAGACGCGCCTGCATCATCTGCAGCAGCCCGACCGCTTCGGCGAGCCGCAGGCCCGCCGGCGGCATCGTGCCGGGCTTCGCGCGCGCCTGCGCGCGGAAGAACGCTTTCGCGCGATTGACCGCGTCGACGGCGATGCCGGTCCATACCGACGCCCACAGCGTGTGCGACACGGGCAGCATGGTCTGATCGGCGATGTCGGCGAACGGCGTCGCGAGGATCTGTTCGGCCAGTCCCGTCGCGACGAGCCGGAAGCCCTCGCTGCAGGTGCCGCGCATGCCCATCGCGTCCCAGCCGCCACGCCGCTCGAGCTGCGTATCGGCGCGCAGCGCGACGATCAGCACCTGGTCGGACGCGGCCGCGTCGGCGGTGCGCCGCGCGGTCACGAGGATGCCGTCGGCGTGCGCGCCGTACGAGATCGTCGGTGCGAGCTTTTCGATCCGAAAACGCGCGCCATCCAGCTCCACCGAGCACGCGCTCGTGCGCATGTTGCCGCCGATCGTCTCTTCCGACGTCGCCGACGCGAGCAGCCATTGCTGCTCGGCCAGTTGCGCAAGCAGGCTCGCTTGCCAGGCGGAGGCGCCGCGATGAGAGTCGACGCACGCGACCTGGATCTGATGCATCGCATAGATCATCGCGGTCGATGCGCAGCCCTGCGCCAGCGTTTCGCAGATCGCACCGATATCGGCAAGCGACAGGCCCGCGCCGCCGAAAGCGGTCGGCACCATCGCCGACAGTAAACGCTCGGCCTTGAGCGCATCGAACGCCTCGACCGGAAAGCGCGCCTCGCGGTCCACGGCGTCCGCGTACTGCGCGGCGATCGCCGCGCAACGATGCGCTGCAGCACGCCATTCGGGACCGGTATCGAGCGCGCTCAGCGCCCCGGTGGCAGCGCCCTGGCCAGCGCCGGTCCGGGCGTCGGTAGTCGAGTTCGAGGCCGCCCCGCAGGCCGCTGCGGCGGCCTGACCCAGCAGCGGCGCACTCATGCTGCCGCCTTGGCCTGCTGCAACTCCGTCATCGCGGCGGCCATCGAGTCGATGCTCGAGAACAGGCGGCGCGTCAGCATACGGTCAGGAATTTCGACGTTGAATTCGTCTTCCATGGCAAGCATCAGATGCACGGTCGCGAGCGATGAGAGTCCGGCAGCATAGAGGTCGGCGTCGTCGGCGAGGCTTTCCAGCGGGACATCCAGGCGTGCGGATTCGGAAAGGATGCGTCTCAATGCAGTTTTCATGCAGTGCTCCCCTTATGATCAAAGGTCTGCCGATGGGTGCCGAGGTCGAATGACGTCGGCACCTGATTTTCGTGTGCAGGTTCGTGCGGTGCGAAGACCGCGGCGTGCGTTCGCGATGGTGCAGTGCGGTGTTGCAGGCGGGCCTGCGTGATGCCATCCGCGCTACCGGGCGAACGTGGCAAGGCTGCGCTTCGTTGGCTCGTATTTAAGATTCGTCAACCCCGAGCGTCAGTGCGATGGCGCACGGAAGCACATCTTTAGCGCACGTTACCGTGTAGTCGATGATGAGGGACCGTCATGGATCGGCCCGCCGTCGCGCACGGCAGGCATCGCCGGACCCGCCGAAAATTTTGACAGCCGGGGGCGTGATGAACTGGAAAACGCTGGAGTTCGATCAGCTATCTGCACGTGAGTTGTATGTCGTGCTGCGTGCGCGCAGTGCGGTATTCGTCGTCGAGCAGTCGCATGTCTGCCTCGACGCGGACGGTCGCGACGAGCAGGCCTTGCATGTGTTCGCGGTCGAAGACATGGCGCGGCCGATGCCGGTGCTCGCCTATGCGCGGGTGCAGCCCGGCGATTCCGAAGATCCGGAAGTGACGATCGACAAGGTGCTGACGAGTCCGCTGCGGCGCGGCGACGGCACCGCCGAGATGCTGATCGAGCGTGTGCTCGAAGCGGTCGCCCAACGCTGGCCGGGCCGCGCCACGCGCGTGAGCGCACCGCTTGGCTTGCGCGGGTTCTACGAGCAGTTCGGCTTTCGCAAGACGGAGGGACCGTACCTCGAACACGGTATGCCGTTCATCGGTCTCACGCGTCAGGTGCGCGGCGCTCAGGCGCGCTTCGGTCTGAGGCGCCGCGAGCGCGACGGCGCATCGTTCGTCAATACGTTCGAACTGTTGTGATGCCGCGTCGGCTGGGTACGTGTTTTCAGCCTTGGCATCCAGGTCCACCGACCGTGAACGAGCGGTGGACCGGCGTCATTGATTGCGCGCGCCGGGACTCAGCCTTGTGCCCGTCCGGACGACGGCGCGCAACGCAGCCAGAGCCTGTAAAGCGCGTCGCGCAACTCGCTCGACCCGCGCAGCGACATGCCGAAGTTCGCCGCGCTCAACGCGAGCGCGACGACGATCGCCAACAGCAACGCGCTGATCGAATCCGCGAGCGCGAGCGCGACGAGCAGAAACGCGAGATGCGCGAGCATGTTGCGCACGATCGTCCATGCATGCAGCCGTGAGAACGCGAGCAGCACCGAGTAATCGAGCAGCACCTTCAGCACGACGACGACCGCCGCGCCCATGATGCCGAACCAGTGGATGCCGCACCATAACGCGCCGGTAAAGAACGGCAACTGAAGCCAGCTGACGCTCGCCACTGCCACGGGATGGGTCTGCGCCTGCAACAGGCTGCCGAGGATGCTCGACTGGCCGCTCAGCCACACGCCGAGGATCAGCACGCTCGCGACCGGCGCCGCGGCGGCGAGCTGCGGTCCGAGCCACAGCAGCAAAAACGGCTTCAGGGCGAACAGCGCGATGATCACGCATGGCGTAAATGCTCCATTGAGAAACGCGAGCGCGTTGTGCGCGAGCGCATCCGCATCCTCGCGCGACGCCGCCGACAGTCGCGGAAACAGGGTGCGCACCATCGCGAGCGGCAGCAGGTTCAAGCGATTGATCAGGTTTTGCGGCGTCGCGTAGTAAGTGACGAAGCGCGCACCGAGCAGTCCGCCGATGAACACGCGGTCGAGCGTCGACGCGATCATGTTGGCGCCGGAAAACATCAGCAGCCAGCGGCCGTTGCGGAACAGCCCGATCATCAAGCGCCATTGCGGCATCCGGATACGGCGAATGCCGAGCGCGCGAATGGCGGCCACGCCCAGCATCAGGCCGCCGACGAAACGCGCGATCACGGCGGCTGGAATCGCGATCGCGAGTGACGGCGAAAAGCAGAGGACCGCCGCGATCGGCAGCAACTGGAACAGCGCGGTGCCGAGCGTCTGGTTGATGTTGTAGCTCGTGAAGCACTCGACGCCGGTAATCGCGCCCGCGAACACCCAGGTCACGTTCGCGATCGGCACAGCGAGCGCGATCCACGGCAGGCTCGCCATCACTTCATGCTGGAACGTCGGCTCGATTTTCACGCCGTAGGTGATGTAGACGATGGCTCCGGCATAAATCAGCGCGCCGCCGATGATGCCGGTACCGAGATTCATGAACCACGCACTCCAGAAGATCGGTTCGATCGAATCGTCGCTGGCCGCGCGAGCTTTGGCGATCTGGTTTTCGGTCGCCAGACTGGTGCCCAGATCGAGGACGCTGAAGTAGCCGATCAGCGCCCACACCAGATTGATCACCCCGTAACGCTCGGCGCCCAGCAGATGAATGTAGGTGGGCACGGTCACGAGGGAAACGAAGGTCGGCGCGACGGCGCCGGCAAAGTTGATGAAGATGTTCCTGACGATGCTTCGTTCCATGTTCCATTGCCGGGCCGGTGAGAAGGGCCGCGCGGACACACGCGGCGGCATCAACTTTTCGCTGGTCTTGCATCTTGCCCCCGGGCGCCGCGTGACTGTGTGGGTGGCCGTACAGATAGCCGCGATCAGGAGGGGGTTAAATGGCAAAGGTCATAGGGTAGCGCGGTGGTTGGCCACGAGCCGGCCGCGCGCACCGCATTGCGGAGCATGCCCGGGCGCGCCCGCGCCGTTTCCACCACGTATTGCTCGCGGCCCGCTGCACGCAGCCGCCGGCATCGACTACAGCGCATGAGCGACGCGATCCGCCGCGCGTCGGTCCATGCGCGGGGCATGCTGCACTGCACAGCAGGCTCATCGACACACGCCAGCGCAGCGCGATTCGGAACCCAAACCAATGTGGCGCGACGCACATATGCGCGAGAGCACCTTTGTTGTAATCATTTGAAAAGGAAGAGTAAGGAGCGGACCGTGAGACCCATCGTCTTCGACGGCAAATTCGGCTGGTTGCATCCAGCCAACGGCCCGGATGGCGTTGTGATGTGTTCCCCGTTTGGCTACGACACGCTGTGCACGTATCGCGGCATGCGCCGGCTCGCCGAGCGCCTCGCCGCGCGCGGCATGCCGGTGCTGCGCTTCGACTACCCGGCGACCGGCGATTCAGCCGGCGACCCGACCGACGCCGGCCTGTGGCGCGCATGGATCGACAGCGTGAAGCAGGCGGTCGCGCAGTTGCGCGAGGCGACCGGCGTCGAGCGTGTCAGCGTGTGCGGTCTGCGTCTCGGCGGCATGCTGGCCGCGCTTGCCGCGCAGGAACTTGGGGATGTGCACGGTCTCGTGCTGATGTCGCCGGTGCTGTCGGGCAAGACTTACCAGCGCGAATTGCGCGCGCATTACCGGCAGTGGTTGAACGATCCGGCCGCGATGGATTGCGTGGTCGAGCCCGATACCGACGAGTTCGTCGAAGCGTATGGCTTTCGCATGTATCGCGACACGCTGCAAAGCCTGCTCGCGGCGGATCTGTATCGCGCGACGAGCCGGCCGGCCGCGCGCGTGCTGCTGCTCGATTCACTGAACCCGGCGCGCGCCGGTGCGCTCGCCGCGCATTACAGCGAACATGGCGTCGAGCTCGAGCGTCACCCGTTCGACGAATACAGCCGCTTCATGATGGAACCGCTCGAAAGCGAAATACCGCACGCCGCGTTCGAGACCATCGAGAACTGGCTGCTGGCGGGGAGCGCGCAAACGGCCCAAACGGTGGCGCGCGTGCCTGAGCGAGGCGAAGAGCCGGCGGGCGGGCACTATGTCGCGCCGAGGCTGCACGAGACGCCGGTGTGGCTGAACGAGGGCAAGGTGTTCGGCATCTACTGCCGGCCCGACGGCGCCGCGGCGGCGCGCGCCCCGGCGGTGCTGCTGCTCAATACCGGCGCGGTGTCGCGGATCGGCAATGGGCGTTTCGGCGTACATTTCGCGCGGCGTCTCGCACGCCAAGGGATCGCGTCGCTGCGCATCGACGTCCGTGGTGTCGGCGACAGCATGCCGTCGTGCGACACGTTGAGCCTCGACGCGCTGTACTCTCAGTCGAGTGCCGGCGACGCCGCGTACGCGTCGCGCTGGCTTGCCGCGCGCGGTCATGCGGGCGCGCTGCTGCTCGGCATCTGCTCGGGCGCCTACACCGGCCTGCATGCGGCGACGCGCGAAGCGGCGGTGGTGGGCGCGGTGATCGTCAACGTGCAGAAGTTCAGATGGCATAACGTCTGCGACGAACACGGCAAGCCGATGATCCCGGTGTCCGCGTTCGGCTCGACGCGCAACTACATGCGCTCGATGAAGCAGCCGGGCAAATGGCTGCGCGTGCTCAAGGGCGAGACGGGCGGCTGGGGCCTCGTGCGCGAGCTGGTGGTACGCCAGCTCGCGCGGACCGGCGAAACGCTGGCCGACCGGATCGAGCAACTGTGTGGCCTCGAATTCGGCGCGCGTGACGAGCGGCATCTGTTCGCGAACCTCGAAGCACGGGGCGTCGACACGCACCTGGTGTTCGGTGTGCTGGACGAAGGCGTCGAGGAGCTCGAGCGCTACTTCGGCGTGCGCGGCGCGCGGCTCGCGCGCTTCACGCGCATTCACGTGGCCTTCTGCAAGCACACCGATCACGCGATCCTGTCGTCGGTGGCGCAGGAAAACATCATGTCGTACGTCGAGAACGTCTATCGCGGCGGCTTCACGAAGCTGCGTCAGCCCGACAGCGCGGCGCTCGACGGCGAGCTGCACAGGCACGATGAACATCGCGCCGCGGGGGCGTTGCGTCCGTTCGGAGAAGCATAGGGAGCACGCGGACAGACAGGGCCGCCCAGGCCGCAGTGTGTGTCGCGCGCATACGACTGAACGCGCGTGCGACCACGAGGCACTTGCTGGCGTCATGCCGGCCCGTGAACAGGATCTGGATTCGAGAGGATCGCAAATGAATCGAATGGTAGAACCAGGTAATTCGCCCGCGCCGCAGGCTGGGACCGCCGCCGCGCTGCGCGAACTGACCGTGCAACCGGTGATTCTCGCGAGCGGCTCCGGTGCGAGGCTGTGGCCGCTGTCGCGCGAACGCAATCCGAAGCAGCGGATCGGGCTGATGGGCGACCAGTCGCTGCTCGAAGCGACGCTGCGCCGGCTCGACGACGCGTTCGACCCGGCCGCGCCCGACGCGGCCCGCACCACGCCGCCCGCCGCGCCGCTGGTGGTCTGCTGCGAGGAACTGCGGCTGCCGACGCTCGAGCGCGTCGAGCAGTACCGCAAGCCGGTGCGCATACTGCTCGAACCGATGGCGCGCAACACCGCTCCGGCGCTGACCGTCGCGGCGCTCGCCGCGCGCGCATCGGCCGCGGCCGGCGACGATCCGATCCTGGTCGCGCTGCCCGCCGATCATCCGATCGCCGATCAAGCGGCGTTCGGCGCGGCGCTCGACGAAGCGCTCGCGCATGCTTCGCGGGACGCGATCGTCACGCTCGGCGTGCCGCCGCAGCGCGCGGCGACCGGCTACAGCTATATCCGCACCGCCGCGGCCTTGGGAAACCGGGGCGCGCGGACGATCGAGCGCTTCGTCGAGAAGCCCGATGCCGAGCTGGCCGAGCGCTACTTCGCGTCGGGCGAGTACTGGTGGAACAGTGGCATGTTCGTGGTGCGCGCGTCGGTGTGGCTCGACGCGATCGGCCTGTGCCGTCCGCTGATCGCGGCGGCCTGCAAGGACGCATTCGCAGGCGCGAGCATCGACGATGCCGGCGCGCTGCATCTCGCGCGCGACGCGTTCGCCGCGTGTCCGTCCGACTCAGTCGACTATGCGGTGATGGAGCGCATGGGCACCGACGCGCGTCTCGTCGGCGTGACGGTGCCGCTCGACGCGGGCTGGTCGGGCCTCGGCGCCTGGGACTCGGTATGGGACGCGTCGAGCAAGGACGGCGACGAGCGCTTCCTGCTGTCGGAGAATCAGTCGACGTTGATTCCGCTGGGCGTCAGGCATCGGCTCGAAAATGCTGGCAAGACGCCGCTGGAAATCATCGAGGTGCATTCGGGCGGCGATCCCGGCGAAGACGACATCGTGCGCTTGCACGGCTGATGGACACCGAGCTGTTCGGCGTCAGCGTGCTGTCGGAGGCGCAGCAGCCGCACAGCCGGCATTTCGCGGGCGAGGCGCAGAGCCGCTTCGCGCCGCCTTGCGCGCCGCGCTTCGCGGCGGTCGACGGCCTCGCCGGCGTCGTGCTGCTCGAGCATGCGGCCGCGCGCGTGGTGGACCGCCATCCGTGCGGCGACCATACGCTGTTCGTCGGCGAGGTGCTGGTGTTCTCGCTCGACGAGCACGCGCCGCTGCTGTTCTTCGGCGGCCGCTATGCGGCGGTCGCGGCGAGCGCGTCGAACGAAGACTCGGCGTGATGCGGCGTCCGCGCGCCGCGGACCCAACTGCGCCGCTTGCGCTTCGCACGACATCTTTGTTCGCCGGAACACGCAGGCGTCCGACCACGTCCGTGCAAATCAGACAATTTCATCACGCCAACGTGCGAATGCGCACAAATCAATCCCCGCAACGCAGGCACGCTTGACGAGCGAGCTTTGTGCCTGACGAAACAGATGGCGTTACACGAACGAAACAAATCTTCAGAGGGATAACCCTGTCAGGAAGTGTCCCACTGGCGCATCCGTTTCGAAGCTTGCAACGTATCGAAAAACGATTCTATTGGCATAACAGATACGTACGGGCCCTTCAATCAACAGGCCACGCGGGGTCAACACCGCTTCGGGGATATGTCATGGAACACGCAAACAAGGATCGCTCGTTGGTGAGCAAAGTCATGGACGGGCTCGTCAGCGGCATCGTCGAGGAAAAATACGGCGCGATTCTGCCGCCGCAGGATGTGCTGTCGAAGGAATTCGATGTGAGCCGCACCGTGATGCGCGAGGCGCTATCGATGCTGCTCGCGCGCGACATGCTCGACGTGCGGCCGAAGATCGGCACGCGCATCCGGCCGATGAGCGACTGGCGCATGATCGACGAGGACGTCGTCAATTGGCGTTTCCGCGCGAAGCCCGATCCGATGTTTCTGCGTGACGTGATCGAGTTTCGCATGCTGATCGAACCGCGCGCGTCGGCGCAGGCGGCCGCGCGCGGCAGTGCCGCGGAAGTCGCGGCGATTCGCGAGGCGTTCGAGGGGTTTCGCATGATCCGTCCGGGCGAGGCCGGCTATCAGGAAGCCGACGAGCTGTTCCATACGCGCATCGTGATCGCGAGCGGCAACCAGTTCTTCAAGCAGATGGCGGCGATCATTCGCGGCGCGCTGTCGACCCTCAATCCGATCGTGCACGACCGGGAAGGGCTGTGGGAGAGTGCGATCGCATCGCATCAGCGCGTCATCGAAGCGATCGAGCGGCGCGATCCGAAGGAGGCCGAGATCGCTGCGCTCGCGATGATCGATTACGCGGCCGAGGAGGTCGGCGGGCGGTTTTCCTCGGAGCCGCCGGCGCGGGTTTGAGCGTGATTGCGAGCGCGGGCTGAGCGTATCTGTGATCGTCCGGCGGGAGCGGCGGGGTGGGGTGTCGAAGGTCGGTGCGCGGCAGTGATGCCGCATGGTTCGATCGGCCGGGTTCGCCGCGTTCGCAAGCGGCATCGGTGACAATAGCGGCTGTTCCGAACCGCATGGACCTTTGCACACACGATGACAGATACGACAGCGGCACCGCACGCAGCCAGCACCCAACCGACCGATCGGGCAGCGCAGGACACCACTTCATCGCGCGAGATCCGCTGGGGGATCGTCGGCACCGGCCGGATTGCGCGCCGCTTCGCGCAAGGGCTCGCGTTCGTGCCGCGGACGCGGCTCGCGGCGCTGTGGTCGCGTCGCGTGGAACCGGCCCAGGCGTTCGCCGATGAATTCGGCGGCGCCGTCTGCGACAGTTTCGACACGCTGCTCGCGAGCGGCATCGACGCGCTCTATATCGCGACGCTGCAGGACAGTCACGCCGACTATGCGATCGCCGCGTTGCAAGCCGGGCTGCACGTGCTGTGCGAGAAACCCGCGTGTATCAATCGTCCGCAGCTCGAGCGCGTGCTCGACACCGCGCGCGCTTCGCAACGGCTCTTCATGGAAGCGATGAAGCCGCCGTTCTATCCGCTCTACAGAAGGTTGCGCGAGCGCCTCGCGGCCGAGCCGATCGGCGAGGTCGGGCTCGTGCGCGCGGGCTGCTCGGTGCCGGGCGTGCCGGCCGATCATCCGTCGCTGTCGTTCGAGCATGCGGGCGGTGCGCTGCTCGATATCGGCATCTACGAGATGTTTCTCGCGGTCGACTGGCTCGGCGCGCCACGCGACGTGCAGACCTTCGGCCGGCTTGGCGCGACCGGCGTCGATACGTTCGCGAGTCTGAACAGCCAGCACGAGCGCGGTGGTATCGCGCAGCTATTCTGCGGGCTCGATCTGCATGGCAAGGGCGATGCGCTGCTGATGGCCCAAGGCGGTCACGTGACGCTGCACGAGCCGTGGTGGAACCCGTCGCGCGCGACGATCCGTTACGCGGATGGCCGCGTCGTCGAACTCGACGAACCGTTCGAAGGCGGCGGCTTGAACTACGAGACCGCGCACTTTTGCGAGCTGATCCGCGCGGGTGTGCTGGAGAGTCCGCTGATGCCGCACGACACGTCGAGACAGATGATCGCGATGGCCGACGCGGCGCGCGCGGCGTTGGGGCTCAAGTTCGCTGGGGAATGAGCCGCTGCGGGCAACGAAAAGGAGCGGGCGGCGCTCAGTGCCGCGTCGGCAGCGACAGCCGCCGTTCGTACCAGCGCTGCGCCCACTCGAGCACCTGACACAGCACCCAGTACACGGCCGCGGCCGCAAGATAAAGCGGCAGCGGCTGGTAGGTCGACGCGATGATTTCCTGCGCGCTGCGCAGCAACTCGGTCACCGTGATGACGGACACGAGCGAGGTGTCCTTGATCAGGCTGATCAGGCTGTTCGACAGACTCGGCACCGCGATGCGCAGCGCCTGCGGCGCGATCACATAGCGCAGCGTCTGACGCCGCGACAGCCCGAGGCTGTATGAGGCGAGCCACTGGCCCTGGTGGATGCCCAGAATCGCGCCGCGCATGCTCTCGGACAGATACGCGGCGACGTTCGCCGACAGCGCGATCACGCCGGCCGGCGTCGGATCGAGCGAAATGCCGAAGCTCGGCAGACCGTAATAAATCACGAAGATCTGCACGAGCAGCGGCGTGCCGCGCATCACGCTCACGTAGACGCGCGCGATCCAGTTCAGCGGACGGCTGTGGCTGATGCCCATCAGCGCGAGCATGGCGCCGCCGATCAGGCCGAAGATCATCGACAGGATCGCGAACTTGATCGTCAGCAGCGCGCCTTGTGCGAGCACCGGCACCGATTGGAGCAGCAGGGATGTGATGGACATGGGCATTGTTCTTATTGACGCACAAAGCGCACATCATAAACTTTGGCGCGCGTTCAGGCGCGGGCCGCGCGATGCGGCTTGGGGTATACGCGACGCGCGGTTCGGCTCCCGCAGCTCGCGTGGGCCGCAAAAGCGCGAAGGGCGGCATCGTGATCGATGCCGCCCTTCGTTCGACTCCACGCGTGTTACTTGATCGGCTTGCTGACGTCGATGCCGAACCACTTGTCCGAGATCTTCGTGAAGGTGCCGTCCGCTTCGAGCTGGGTCATTGCGTCGTCGATCGCCTGCGCGAACTTCGGGTTGCCCTTTCTGAACGGAATGCCCGACGGGTTGCCCGGGCCGACGTTCGCGCCGGTGCGCAGCGGCAGGTTCGAGTTCTTCAGCAGGTACGCGAGCATCAGACGGTCGTTCAACGCCGCGTCGAGCCGGCCGGCGGCCAGATCACGCAGGTATTCGGGTGCGCCCGGGTAGGTCTTCACGTCGATGCCCGGCACTGCCTTCGCCATGTCCATGTAGTTCGTGCCGAGACCGACGCCGAGCTTCTTGCCCTTCAGGTCTTCGAGCGAGGTGAACTGGCGCGTGTCGTTCTTGCGCTGGATCAGTTGCGCCGCCGAGTACGTGTACGCCGGCGAGAAGTCGAGCGTCTGCTTGCGCGCGTCGGTGATGCCGACCTGGTTGACGATCACATCGAACTTGCCTGCCTGCAGACCGGCGATGATGCCGCTCCACTCGGTCGTGACGAACTCGGGCTTCACGCCGAGCCTGGCCGCGACCGCCTTGGCGATGTCGACGTCATAGCCGACCAGCTCGCCCGACGGCGCTTTCGAGTTGAACGGCGGGAAGGTGCCTTCGAGACCGATACGCAGCGTGCCGCGCTGCTTGACCTGGTCGAGCAGGTCTTCCGCGTGCGCGGTAACGGCGCTCAGCGACGCGCCGATCAGCGCGGTGGCGAGGAGCTTCTTCAACAGGCCGAATTTCATCGTGTTCCTTTGTACGTCTGATGTTTTGACGGTCGAGAGCATAGCAAACGAGCCTATCGCAACCTAAATACCGTTTGTTTATGTCTATATGCGGCGGCGCGGATGCCTAGCGCAACGCCTGCGCGCATTCGGCGACGAGCGCCGGACCTCGGTAGATGAAACCAGTGTAAAGCTGCACCAGCGACGCGCCGGCCGCGAGCTTCGCGCGCGCATCGTCGCCCGAGAAAATGCCGCCGACGCCGATGATCGGCACGGCCTCGCCGACTTCGGCGCGCAGCTTGCGGATCACCTCGTTCGACGCGTCGAATACCGGCTTGCCCGACAGGCCGCCGGCTTCGTCAGCATGCTGCATGCCGGCGACGGCGGTGCGCGACAGCGTAGTGTTGGTCGCGATGACGCCTTCGAATTTGTGGCGCAGCAAGGTGTCGGCGATCGACTTGACCTGCTCGTCGTCGAGGTCGGGCGCGATCTTCAGCGCGAGCGGCACGAGCTTGCCGTGCATGTCGGCGAGTCGTTGCTGCTTGTCCTTCAGCGCGGCGAGCAGCGCGTCGAGTTCGTCGGCGCCCTGCAGCTGGCGCAGGTTCTTCGTATTCGGCGACGAGATGTTGACCGTCACGTAGCTCGCGAACGGGTACACGCGCTCGAGGCAGTACAGATAGTCTTCAGCGGCGCGCTCGATCGGCGTGTCGGCGTTCTTGCCGATGTTAAGACCGAGGATGCCGCTATAGCGCGCGGCCTGGACGTTCTTCACGAACTGGTCGACGCCGGCGTTGTTGAAGCCCATCCGGTTGATCACCGCGTTCGCCTGCGGCAGCCGGAACATGCGCGGGCGCGGATTGCCCGGCTGTGCGCGCGGGGTCACCGTGCCCACTTCGATGAAGCCGAAGCCAAGCGCCGCCAGACCGTCGATGCACGCGCCGTCTTTGTCGAGGCCCGCCGCGAGTCCGACCGGGTTTCGGAACGTCAGGCCCATCAGGGTGCGCGGCGAATCCGGCACGCGCGCCGCGAGCGCGCCGGCGAGGCCGGTGCGACCGGCGGCGCCGAGCATGCGCAAAGTCAGATGGTGAGCGTCTTCTGCGTCCATGCGAAAGAGTTGGGCGCGAACGAGCGGATAAAGGGAGCTGAGCACGGGATGAAGCCGGACGGCCGGAAAATGGGAACCCGCTATTTTACCGGCTTTGGGCTTTGATGAGACTGGTGGGGCGTTGCCGGCGACGAGCAGGACCCGGCAACGACTCGACGGCCGGCGCCTCGACTACGGCCTGAGCGGCCCGCGTCGTCCATGCATCGCGAAATCGACCGGCGGCAGGTCGATGCTGGCCGGATCGAGCACGCGCCACGCGCCGTCGATCAAGCCTTCGAGCGGCCGGAAATTCGCCTTGTACGCCATTTTCGGGCTTTCGCGAATCCAGTAGCCGAGATACACGTACGGCAGGTTCAGGCTGCGCGCCTGCTCGATCTGCCAGAAGATGTTGTAGGTGCCGAAGCTCGCGTGCGGCAGGCTCGGCTCGAAGAACGTGTACACCGACGACAACCCGTCGCCGAGGATATCGATCATGCTGATCATGCGCAGCGCGCCCCGCGCGTCAGGTCGCCCGTCAGGTCGCCCATCGGGCTGCAGCGGCGCTGGCTCACGAAACTCGACGAGCCGCGAGTTGATCCGGCTTTGCAGCAGGAACTGCTCGTACTGGTCGCGGCTGTCGCGATCCATGCCGCCGCCCGCGTGACGCGCCGACTGGTAGCGCATATACAGCGCGTAATGCTCCTCGTCGTAGTGCAGCGGCGCGACGGTCGCGATCAGGTCGCCGTGCTTTCTCCATACACGCCGCTGCGTGCGGTTCGGCTGAAAACGCTCGACCGGCACGCGCACCGGCACGCACGCGCGGCAGCCGTCGCAATACGGGCGATACGTGAACACGCCCGAGCGCCGGAAGCCCGCCTTGACGAGGTCGGTGTAGACGTCCGAATTGATCAGGTGACTGGGAGTGGCGACCTGCGAGCGCGCGATGCGGCCGTCGAGGTAACTGCAGGGATAGGGCGCCGTTGCATAAAATTGCAGCGCGGAAAGCGGAGAAAGAGGCAGCTCGTTGGGATGAGTCACGTTGGCAGCTCTCGAAGCGTCTCTGGTAATGCAAACCCGGCACGCCCGGCGGTTGATGCCGCTATTCGAAGGGCGGCGGACCGGATTCGGCCTGATTTTTCCTACGCCGCCCGCGCGAGGATGTCGAGCAGGGCGGTCTTGTCGAAGCGCCACGGGATGGCCGGCGCGCCGACAGACGCGCGAACATGCGCGACAAACGCCTTGCGCGCTATCTCGCGGCCGCCGAGCGACGCCAGATGCGACGTGTTCTGCTGGCAGTCTATCATTTCTATTTCGTGACGTCGCAAGTGGCCGACCAGCGCGGCCAGCGCCATTTTCGAGCCGTCGGTGACGTCGGTGTACATCGATTCGCCGAAGAACATCCGCCCGAGCGAGACGCCATACAACCCCGCTACACGCTCGCCCCCGAGCCAGGTTTCAATGCTGTGCGCGTCGCCCAGGCGGTGCAGCGACGAATACGCTTCGACGACGTCGGCGGTGATCCACGTGCCGCGCTGACCGTGGCGCGGCGCCTGCGCGCAGGCGCGCATCACGGCGGCGAAATCGTGATCGACGCGGATTTCCCACGCGTCGTCGCGCAATACGCGCTTGAGCGTCTTGCGCAGCGATGGCGACACCTTGAACTCGGCGGGGCGCAGGATCATGCGCGGATCGGGGCTCCACCACAACACCGGCTGGCCGTCCGAATACCACGGGAAGATGCCGCGCCGATACGCGTCGATGAGGCGCGACGGCAGCAGATCGCCGCTTGCCGCCAGCAGACCGGGCGCGCCGCTCGCGGCGCCGAGCGCACGCTCGACGGGCGGAAACGGGTCGTCAGCTCCGAGCCAGGGAACCATGCGCGCCGCTCAGCCTTCGCGCAGGGAGCGGAAGATGTCGCCGGTATGCAGGCCGAAACTGCCGGCCGCGCGGTCGGCGAAAAAAAAGCGCAGCGTCTGGCCGACGGTCGGAAACGCGATCTCGTCCCACGGAATCTCGTGCTCCTCGAACAGCTTCACTTCGAGGCTTTCCTCGCCGGCGACGACGTCGAGATCGAGCAGCCGCGCCATGTAGAACAGATGCACCTGATGAACGTGCGGCACATTCAGCAGCGAAAACAGGTTCTGCACCTCGACGCGGGCGCCGGCTTCCTCGAGCGTTTCGCGCGAGGCGGCTTCGGCCGTCGTTTCTCCCATTTCCATGAAGCCGGCGGGCAGTGTCCAGTAACCGTAGCGCGGCTCGATCGCGCGACGGCACAGCAGCACCTTGTCGTCCCACACGGGAACGGTGCCGACCACGTTACGCGGATTCTGATAATGCACGGTACCGCAACTGCCGCATACGAAGCGCTCGCGATTGTCGCCCGGCGGAATGCTCAGACTGACGCCGTGGCCGCAGACAGAACAGAATTTCATTGGAAAGGGGACGAGAAAGGGTGATAGGAGTTTATCACCGGGGCGAGGGATTACTGAGGCGCCGACAGGGGCTGCGCGAGACGACGTCCAAGGCGGCGAGCGCCGTCGTGTCTGACATTGCTGGACAGTCGATTTTTGGATGCGCTGATAGCATCGGTCCTGATGGTTGCGATGGAGGCCACCGCAGTCATCTTTTCTCTCTTGTACATTGCCTCGTAGCTTGGCGCGTCATTCAGTTGACGCGTTTTTTTCGCCTGAGGGTGGGGCGGTCAAGGCGATCGCCAGAGCAAGGCCACAAAAACAAAAAAGGGTTACACGCCAATGCGTTGTAACCCTTCAATGATTTCGGTTGGTTGCGGGGGCAGGATTTGGCACCACGAGACAGATTGTATGGCTCCATAGCGTGCCGCAGCGGGGTCGCCCCCGTGCCCGCATCACGCCCGTAACCTGAACGGACGACCTCGCAGGCACTTCCGTTATGCTTTCTGAATAACCAGGCGCACGCCCCAACAGCGTGCGCTTTTTTTGTGCCTGCGGAAGCAATCGGTTTCGGTCTGACGATAGAAAAACGCACTTGTCCACAGGCGTCCACCGGCATTTATAAATATGTTGCTGTACATCCAACACTCGAACGGTGGAGACATGTCATGCAAGAGGAGACTGACCCGACATCCGTTCCTCCGACGACCGGCGCGCGGCGCGGTTCCAAACCGGCTGTCATTGACACGGATTCGCGTCGCGTTTTCACGATTGACGAGTTTTGCGGCGCCTATCACCTGAGCCGGTCGTTCTATTACCGGCTACGACACACAGGACGGGGACCGCGCGAGGTTCACCTCGGTCGCAAGGTGGTCATTACCGTCGATGACGCGCGCGCATGGGAAGACCGGATGCACGCGCTTACGCGTAAGGCCGAGCCGAATGGGTAACGCGCGCGGCCCGGATGACCGCGCTATTTTTCCGGGGGGTTACAAATGAATTACGGGTTTGATCTGTCTTCCTGCCAGTTCATAACCGATCACGAAGGGAAACGACTGCGGGTTGAAATGCCGATATGGTTGTTTGACCAGTTTTTGGAACTCAGGAACGCCGCGCTACGCGCACAGGCGACAGCTTTGGAAGAAAAAACACCACGCGGCGCGTACCGCAGTTCGCTCGCGGGGCTGACAGGCGTACCCGATGTTGCTGTCTCGGTCGATGCGCCGTTCCGGCCCACGCTCCCCGAACCGCGGACAAAACGTGAACGCGCCGAACGGCTGTTTCTGACGCCGGAAGAACGGCTGATGCAGGAGGCAACGCGAGCTGTCGAGTTCCCCACGGTGTCGGAAACGTCATCAGGCGCTCCTGCGGTGTCCTGCCAGGAAGAACCGGCCTCCCTGACGCCCCGCCACCCCGCGAAGCAGCAGGTATTCTTTCCGCGTGTATTTGTCGAGCCGATTCCCGACGAGGTTGCGCGACTGATCGAGCAAGGCAACTATAACCTGCGGGCGTGGAGACTCTATCGAGACCTTACGCCCGTTGAGGCCGCTGAACTCGCGGGCCTCTCCCGCGGCACGGTTCTCTGGCACGAACGCGGCTATAACGTGCCCAGCGTCGAGACACTGAAGCGCTTCGCGGACGTGTACGACTGCACGACCGGGCAGTTGACCCCGCAACCTGACTCCTGCACCAAACCCTACCAGTCCGTACCTGCCCCAAAAGGCCATGTGGCCCAATTTGCACCCGACGACACTGAGTATCCCGACGCCGTGATGGCGCACCTGATCGATGGCAGATCCCCGATTACCGCCTGGCGAATGTACCGGCGCATGACGATCGACCAGTGCGCCAAAGCCTTCGGCTGTACATCCAAGACCTTCAAGGGTATGGAAGCGTTACCCGTGCTGCGCGACCGGACCCAAAAGACACTGGCGCTTGTCCTTTCCTGCAAGCCTGTGCAGTTGCTGCGCCCCCGAGGTCTTGAAATCGAAAATACATCGCGGCCCGGCGCTTCTGCGCATCGAACAGAACACCGTGCGACTCGAAACGATAACGCGCATCGCGCGCACCTGTAACGCCGGAGAAAAATCGATGGAAAAGCGAGATTCAGTTGCAAGCACAAGCATAAGACCGCTTCATTCCTGCACATACCGGTGCAGAACGGAAGTGAGAGATGTGCTGACCGGTGCGCAGCGCCCGCGCACGTCCGCAGCCACCCTGGATGGATAGCATCGCGTTGTAAAGCGTCGCGGTCCCATCCTCGGGCCGCGACGTGTGTGGTAATGCCCGCACCTTTGTGTGCGGGTTTTTTTTTGCCTTTTGGAGGTAGGGAAATGAGGCTTGGTGCAAATGTCTCCCATGTGCGTGAATACCTCGGATGGACGCGAACCGAGTTCACGTATCGTTTCGCGCCCGCCACGTTCGACCATAACAACAGGAAGCGCTGCTACGACAATCTTCGCTCGCTCGAAGTGCGAAAGCAGCATTCGTCAGAATTGCTGGCGTGGATGGAACCTGTGCTGAGAATCAGCGCCGCTGTGTTGCAGACCGACGACCTGACGGGACTCTTGCCTGACGCTCTGTCGTCGTTGCGCGACCGGTATGCCGGGCCGCCGATGGATGCGCTTACCGTGGTGGTGAACCGGTGCTGTGATGGCGTCGAGGCGACGCGCGACGAATATCGGGCCGCTATGGAACGGGCGGATAAAGCCGGCAAGCGCGAAGCGGTGTTGCAACTGCTGGAGAAGATCGCAGCAGAACGGCGCAAGTGGCACCGCGAGGGAGTGCCCCAACGCGTCAATCGGTGGCAACAGGCATAACACTGAAAAGGCCCGAACGGAGCGGGCCTTTTCACGTTTACGCGTACCAACCGAACGTCTAGTTCGCTGGCGGTCGTTCCTTTGGAGGCGGTTCCGTATTGCACCGATGACCTCCCCTCGGAGGACAGGTTGGCGCAACCATGATTTCTATTGCGAGGTAGTCGTCGGGATTTCCCCTCGCATGGTGCAAGGATGAATCCGGGTAGTGTTGCGGTCCCCGTCTGCCACAAGTCGATCAAACATTGGCACTCCCCGGATGGTTAGCACAAAGCTTTCGTACAGCCGCCGCTCGTGCGTCGTGTGTTGACGCTTCGCTCTTTAGCAACATCGAACGACACACAGGCTCATAACGCCCCCAGGCATCAGGAAATAACTCATGCACAGCGTCAATCTCTTTTTCCGAAATACCAAAGGGTAATTCGCCGGGTGTTTCGAAATAGTAGCGACCGCACAAATGGAGTGCCTTGGTAAACTGCGTCCGCTGGAACTCATCTAGCGGACGCAGCCATTGCACTACCGCGCAAACACTACGCCACTCCGATTTCACCATTCCTCCCCACAATTGCCGTCGCAACCACGGCATCCTACCTGCTTTCGCACGACCGATTAGCGCGGCTTCGTTTAAGTCGAGTGCGCGCCATTCACCAAAAATTGAAAGAATATTGCCCATCGTCTCGGGGAATACCTCGATCCAGAAGATGCGCTCCAGTGTTGCATCGTCATAACCCGACTCGGCGCAACTGCGCGCGACAAATGGTACCTCCCAACGCGTCTCGGTATCGAGAAACAGGTCACTCATTGCCGCCCAAACTGGTCGGCGACGCGCAAGATTTTCGGGGGTCACGATACGACACTCTGGCAAAATTTCACAATAAAGATTGGCTCGCAATAGTCTATTGCAAGCCGGCTATGGGATTTAATTGGCAATAATGCTCTTAAAGCTTGTTAGAGCCGAATCATACCAGTCCTGTATGTGCTCTCCGACCTGACTGCCCATAGCCGCCCCGATAGACACCGTGGCTACTGCGCATACCGGCTCTGCGGGGCCACACAAGAACGAAACCGCACCACCAGCAATAGCGCCACCAATGAAACCTGCGGCAATGATATCGCCTTGTTTTGCCGCCTCCCTAATTTTATCTTTTGCATTAATAATTGCGCCGACTGCATAGATGGCAACTACGATTATGGCCGTAACCCCAAGACCTTTTTGTATTTTTGTTCCTTTGGTGACTTTTACGTTATCGCGACCAGCTGAAAGAATTGTTTCGAAATAAACCGTAGCTCGCTGATCGCCATTTAGAACTTTAAAGTCAACGCCATATTTCGCGTTTGCGTATTTATTAAGGTAGTATTCAAATCCCCTTGATTTCAGCTTTATAGCCTCCGCTCCCGCAATGCCAATGGCCGATGTATATTTGCGATATTCAACGAATAATTGGTCTCGAACTTGGCTGCAATATTCAGCCGCCTCCTTTACGGACAAGTTTCCATTTTCAACAGCCTGTCTAACCGAAGTGGAAATTCGCTTGATATGTGCCTTGTATTGCTGCCTTACGAATTCATCGGTAATAATGCCATGAGATACAAATAGCGCAGCCGCCTCAAAGGCATCTAATTGTGCTTTGAGAAAGCCCGCACCTATTTCATGACTTTGCTTGGTTTGGAATTGCCCATCGACTACGACGCTTTTCTTATCTCCTTGAATTTCTGACATATTTACCCCGCAATTGATGCAAGAATTGATTCGGTTACAGAGCCGGAAGCGTCCGCGTTATCGTCTAATACCAACTCAACGCGGTCCTGACCGTCCGGCCCTTCGATGGCGCAGTGAGGGGAACCGCCGATAATCTGGCCATTGCCGCCGCTATTAAGCGGATCGCCTTTGACAACCGGATAGTAGATGCCGGCCATGCCTATTCCGCCATCGCTGCCAGAAGAGACTCGGTAACTGAGCCCGAAATATCCGAGCCGCCGTCGAACAGGAATTCGATCCGGCTGCATGCAGTGCTATTGCTTGCACGTTCAAAACGCACCTTGTTTTTTGCGTCGAACACCCCGGCCTCCTGGCTTCCATCGGCGAAGTGGGCAACGCATTGCAAGCCCTCGCAGTTCCCCGGTTCAGTCAAAGTGAAACTGATCCAGTGATTGACGGCGGGCGAGGGGGTAGCCTGCCTGCTAATCGTGTCCGCATCTCCACGGTCGATAATTCTCCATTTCGTGCCATACATGGCGATGATGCGTGGAGGATTAGTGCACTTGCAGAGGACGATGTCACCGCCGACGGCCTGAAGCCGCCCACCATTCACCAAGTCGACCATCCGTTTGCGGTCGTTAACGCCAGCGCCGTACGTGACAGAGCCAGTGCTTTTACACTTCGCGCAATAGGCATCGTCTCCGATGAACACCATGCGGCGCGGCCGTCCGCTTTCGTCGGTGATGGTCCCCACCTTACCGCTTGCGTATACCTGGCCGCCTTCGCCACTCGTCAGTGGATCGCCATCTACTGCTGCATAGTAAATTCCCGGCATCTGTTACTCTCCAATTGCTAAGAGAAGCGATTCGGTTACTGAGCCTGAGCCGTTCGCGTTGTCGCCTGGTAATATCTCAAGGCGCGAACATGCACTGTCATTGTCAAAGCGCTCGAAGCGCACTGTATTATCTGCACTGAACGTGCCGTATTCTTCTGAACCGTCATTGAAGTACGCAACGCAGCGCAGACCCGCGCAACTTCCGCGCTCCTGTAGCGCAAAAGAAATCCAGTGACTGGCAACACCGTTCGTGCGTGCGGTGTTCGTCGAATCACTCGCCCTCGTACTGTCCGAGCCGGTGTTGAGATGAATGAACATTCCTGCATCTGCACCCGCGATTACACGGTTTTTTCCGCAAGGACATAGCACCTTGTCACCGTGTACAACGGCATTCCTGTTATTTTCTGACACGCCGTCACCGGTGCCGATGATCTTGAACACGCCCTTGCAGTTGCCACACGTCGCCTCCTCACCATGCAAGGCAATATGTTTTCCGCCATCAAACATCGTGGACGAAAGCGCGATAACGAATCCTCTGGTGGTGGTCGGGTCGCCATGTCGAACCAGTGCAAGCCTCATAGTCATTCACCCTGTTGAAAGTTTCTGGATTAGTCAAAATCGACAAAGTGCCAGTCACCCGATTCCGGGTCATAGATTGTGCACTGGTCCATAGAGGACTTGCCAAGTTCTTCCGCCGCAATGGTCGGCGGCATCCTGGCTATTGCCTGCTCAACTGCATCGTGAATCTGCGCAGTTGACCAACCATCCATTGCTTCGAGCGTTTCGGCGAAGTTTGACAAGCCTGCTTTCGTGAGGATGTCTTCAATCCGGTCAACGACGCGCCCCGTAAACCGGATGGAAAAGTGGTCCCATTGTTCACGCGGTATCTCAAACGAGTCACCGGTGTAGACCATGATGGGTTGCGCGCGCTTGCCGACGACAATCCGGCCGCGATCCGCAGCGAAAGCGTAGTTAACCGATACGTTCAGGCTTCCGTTCTGCTCAAGAAAATGACGGGTATCGACACACCTGAAATCAATCGGCCAGAAGTGATCTTCGTCATCGTGCAGGTCCATTGAACCCAAGATCGCATCGAGCGGACTCAGATAGGTGCAGATCATGCGCCCGTGGTCTGTGCGGTGGCAAAGCATCTGCATGTCACCGCAGTAGTGACTGCCGGGAGAGACGGATGGAGCATCAAGTGGCTTGTTCACCATCGCATACAGGCGAAGCGAAGAATGTAACTGGTAGGGACAGGCTTCATGTGTATCGGCAGACAAACGGATATCTCCTTGAAGTCAGGACGCGACTCAGCAAAAGGAACCTAACGCCCTCCGGTCAATGCCGGACTACGTAATCCCTTTTCCTGAATCAGTTCGCAAAACCGATAACTGATCATTTAAATTCCAGCCGGTCAACGAAATTAAATCGAGATAACCTGGAATTAACAATCATTAACAGATGCACGATGCAATCGATTCATGATGCATGGTTCTGCATCGACACCCAGAAAAAAGGCGGCATTGAGCCGCCTTCTCCGTAAGTGATCGGCGCCAGTTAGTGCTTTGTCCACGAAGCGTCCATAGCCGCCAGTTTCCCGTTCGCGCCGTGCGCAGCGTCAGCCAGAATCGCTGCCGCGTCCGCCGGTGTCAGTTGGCGGTTAGGAAGCCCCTTGGCGTCGAGTGCAAGCACCGTGAACAGTTCCTGATCGCAGCGATTGGCGGCGTGGTAGTCCTCGCCGAGCTGGATCATCACCTCCAGCAAGTTCCGGTGTTCGTGCCTTTCCTCGGCAGTCACAGCAGGACTCCTGAACATCGAGGTCGCAAGTGTAATCAGATGTCGGAGTTGCTGCCCCTGCCGGTCGCAAAGATGGAAGGCGGCAAGCGCGAGACGTTCATACTGGAGAGCGTCTACAGGGGGACGGGTGGGAGATTGCTGCTTTTTGGTGGGTTTGGTCATGCGCGGTCCTGGTTATCATGAAGGATCGCCCGGACACATAGGGAGGTGGTGAGCGGGCACGATGACGAGGTTGGCAGACCGGCGCTAAACCAGACCGGCAGGCCCGAAGGCCTCCCCGCCACGGCCCGCCCATTGAAATGGACGTGCAGAGACAGACGCACGACCTGCCTGGGCAGGCGTGCGGGTTTAGCAATCAGGCTGCCAAGCCTGGCCGTCGCTGTTTTGACGGCATTTCGATTATAAGCGGATGCTGGAGAATTCGCGATTATTGGGATTGTGCGCTGTCGCGAAGGCTCGAGGGGACTTTCACCGTCCCCGTATGACCTTCAATGCCGCTCACGGTGTTGTCGTTTCCTTCGATGTGAATGACGGTGCAGGCCGTCAGCCTCGGGACCGCGAGAACGAGCAGGATCAACGCAACGCGTAGCACGATGGAGTTCTCCTGCGCGACAGGTAGGCGTCTACCGTCCGCGCTGTGGTCCTCATCAGCCGTATTCACGCATGACCAGCAGCCCGTCACCGCCATTGCCGGCGAAGTACGAACCTGACAGCCCGGTTCCACCGCCACCGCCCGCTCCCCGACCCGTGGCGTCATGAACCGGAGTCGCCCCGGACGGACCATAGACACCGCCCATCCCGGCAGTGCCGAACATCGACTTTCCGCCTGCGGTGTAATTCGATGCTGTCGTGCTGACAACCGGCAGGGACCCTTCGCCGCGCAGGTTCAGGTCGCCACCGATGCCAGTTCCACCGGGCGCACCGAGCAGGACGGCATTAGTGGCCGAGCCAGACCCGCCTGCGCCGCCGGTTGCGACGGCAAGGGGTGATCGCAGGTCTCCCAGATGAGTCTGATAGCCGGGAGTACCCGCGTTGCCCGAAGCTGGCACGGTACCACCCTCACCGATGCCGATATCCAACTCGTCTGGCAGACTGTCACCGGAGCGGCGCAGCCAGACATAGCCTCCCGCGCCGCCACCCGTTGCCGTGCCCGCATTGGCCGTCCGGCTCGCGATGCCGCCCGAGCCGCCACCGCCCTGAAGTGCGGTCTCCACCATAGCCGGACTGTGATCCGATTTGCGCCACGGCGGATTCGCGATCGAATGTGTACCCGTTCCCGCATCGGTCATCGATATGGTTTCGCCACCCTGTACGCTGCCGATCTGGAATGTGTTCTGGTCGGTGGATACCTGAACCACGAAATAGGTCGTGTCCCGCGTGATGTTGGCGGGTAACGCGCCCGTACTGTCGAACGTCAACGGCGATCCGGTGAGAGGCGCACGGTGCGAACAGTTGATGACCGGCGACCCGGCCGAAAACGTGACGCTTTGCGCCACGACGGAATAGACGGTGACCGCGAGCAGCGTCGAGCCGCGTGTCGGCTGCGGAATTTCCGGTCTGTTGAGGATCGCGGCGACGCCTGATTCTGCGTTCCAGTCGGCGTTGACCTGCGCAGCAGGGATCGCAGGCCGGTTAAGGATCGCGGCGAGTCCACTGTCTGCGTTCCAGTCGGCATTGACCTGACCAGGCGGAATGACAGGCTGGTCCGTCAGGTCGTCATAGCTGCCAGTGGTGGCAACCGTTGCAAGGCTGCGGGTAATCGTGCTGACTGTTGTGGCGAACGACTCAACGAGAACATCCGCAAGCTGGTTGACCTGCGTGAAGTCCGGAGTTCCACCAAGCGCGATGATGGCGTTGCGCAGTTCCTCGGTAATCGCGTAATACCACCATTCGCCGGGGACGGTCCCGGTAATACCCGCCGCCGGATTGCCATTGGCCGGAAAGCCTCCCGCATTATCTGCGGGAGTTTCGGGCGCATCCTCGACCGCGTTGGCCTGCCAGTAGCGATCCATGTCATTCCCCGTCACCCGGTACAAAGTCGGCGATATCGCCAAAGTCCCCCGCGAGGCACGCCTCGAAAATGTCGCGACCGTGCTCGTGCGGATCGTCCGGCATGGCGATGAATGGCATGAAGTTGTCGAAGCGCTCGAAGTGGACCTCGCAACGAATGCCGGTGTGTTCCGCGTCGGCCCATGCGGGATTCCTGACAGCAACAATGTCCATCACGCGATCCTCGTCCATACGCACCAATAGTCGCTCGCAGCCGACGCATTGCCGCTGCTGAGCCACGTTCCGGGGCGCCCCGGCAGCGCTGCGACCGTACCTTCCGGCGCGGACTGGCTGCTATCGCCTGCACGGACAATGAACGCCACCCACCCGATTCCGTTTCCGCTGAGCGGTTGCAGGTTGGCCGGTGTCCATGCGCCGCCCACCTGGCCCCGCAGATCGTTCACCGCGTTGTTCACGTTGTTGATGCTGTTTTGCAGGTTGCTGACGTTGCCCTGCAGTTCAGCCTCGAAGACCACGTTGCCCTCGTCGGTCTGGTCAACCGTGACACCCAGCCCGCTCCCGTTGGTTCGCCATCCGATATGGAGCTTGTTGGTGCCCTGGCTCACGCCGCCCCCTTGCTCGACCGGCGTGAATCCGAGCGGTGCAGGCGTCCCAATCACGTCTTCATATCTGATCGAAACGGCGAGATGGGCGAGCGCCGCAAGCAGCGCCTGCGCGAGTTGATCGACCTTCGTATGGTCGGGCGACGCGCCGAGCGCGACGATGGCATTGCGTAGTTCCTCGGTGATCGAATGGAACCACCACGCACCCGGCGTCGTCGGCGCTATCGCGGCGGGCAGACTGCCGTCTGTCGGAAAGCCGCCCGCGTTATCAACGGGCACGGCTGGCGCCTGGGCGGCGCTGTTCGCTTCCCAATAGCGGTCCACGTTGATTTCCTCTCAGTGATGGGAGAACGCCACAACCGACTGTGCAGGCGCATAGCGGCGCAGCAGACATTCGATCATCGTCAGCGTCGGCGACGTGCCCCAATCGGAGAGCGGATTGTCTACGGTGTCCGCGACCGTGTTCCATCGCGGCGGCGGCGCGCTGATGACATCGACCAGCCAGCCATGCGCCCAGTCGGTATTGGCAATCGGTGTCGTGACGGACCGCATGACGTGGTGAACGGCAAATTCCGTGATCGTGATGGTGTAGCCGAGCGTCGCGGCGAGCGAGACGAAGTACGCGACGGACTGACCGCCTGTGCCGATCAGGCGGGCGACGATCTGCAGCCGGTTCTCGTCGTCCGAGTCGAACGGGCCGAAGCACGGATCGGGCAGCGCGAGCGACGCATTCCATTCGGGTAGCAGCGCGTCGGCGGTTGCCGGGAACGAGCCCGCGATCAGCGTGAGCGCGTCGCGGTCGATTCTGGTCGGTGTGTCCGCAAGCGCATCGAGCACGGCGGCCTGGGTTCCGCTATCCTCGCGCGTCCACACCCGCCCGCGAGGTAGCAGCCGCCGCAGTGCGCTGGCGTAGTCAGTGCGGCTATAGCGCGCCGGGATCATGCCAGTTACGACCAGGTCACGACGCCTGGCACGGCCAGCGTACCGGGCGGAAGCATCACGTCGTCAGTCGGCGAGAGAATGAGGAAATCATTGACGCCCGATACGGCGGCAATCGCTGACCACAGATGCGCGAGGATCAGGAAGCCGCCCGGTTCGCCCTCGCTTTTCATCAGCGCGTCTATGGCCGCGAGCGCGTCGTCCTGCCGGTCGAGCGCAACGCCGCGAATGCTGATATCGACCGGATACGGCATCGGCGCGACGACATATACCAGTGCGGTGACGGGCCGCAATGGATAGATCGCGTTGGCCACGGTGAGCTGGTCGCCAGTCGCGGACGTGTCTCTTGTCTCGGCTGACGCGACACCGTCTGTTCCCTGCGGGAAGCCATCATGCTGCGCGTTCGCCTCATCGAGCATCACGAACACGATGACCGTGCCGGCACCGTAGCCATTGCCCGTACACCACGCGCGCGTCACGCCCGGAACGGCAAGCGCCCATGCGACATAGTCGCTCGCCGCGCCACCCTGCGGCGGGTTCTGGTAGACGAACAGGACACGCGCACGGTAGGCATCGTTCGATTCAATGTCCGCGCCGCCCCTGAATGCCGTTGCGGCAACGCCGGTCGAATCGATACCCGGAATCGCGCTGGCGAGCGTGAATTGCGTCCCGGCCGCGCAATCGCCGTTCAGCCCTGCCAGTCCTGCCGGGTCCGGATTCGCGGTCGCGGCCACCGTGACCTTACCGGCTTCGACGGCAGCCGCCGCAGTGACCGTGTAGGGCAGTCCGTCGCTGCGCTTGAGTCCCGTTCCCGTATTGACCGGTATGCCTTCGGTCCCGGTGAACGTGACAAGACCCGAGGACTGCGACGCGCTCTTGCGCAATACACCCCTGAGCGCGCCCCACGCCTCGAGGAATTCATCGGTCGCCGTGAACGGCGTAGCCTGCAATGCAATCCAGTCGAGATACCCGTACTGCATGTGCGCGAGCCCGGCCTGAATGTCGCCAAGCACGCGCAGATTCGAGAAGCGCAACAGGGCATCGGCACCCGGCAGGTTCGCATTCAGTTCCTGCGCAACCTGATTGCGCAGGGCCGTCAGCGTCGGTCGTGAGAAAGGCATGCGCCTTAAGAAAGGGACTATCGGTCGGGGCTAGGTTCCCGTCCACACCCTGGGGAAGCTCATCGCGACGCGCGTGCCGTCGCGGCGGCTCGCGACAATCGCCAGGTCGAGCCGGTTGGGCGTGACCCACTGCGGCGTAATGTCGAAGCGCGCCACCACGCCGTCATCAAGCATCCATTGCAGCGCCTCGCTCGCGTAGTCGCCAGCGCGCTGCGCCACGTCGCGCGGTCCCTTGACCCGCGAGAGCAGCCACAGACGCGAGCCAATCGGGCAGTCGGCGCTGTCGCCCCACCAGCCGCGCCAGTCGCCGTCCGGTGTTTCGTCGCTCGGCAATGCCAGCCGGTCACTGAAGAGGCTGATAAGCACGGCGGTCTGCAGGTCGTTGCCGGATCGCAGGGACGCGCCCGCAAGCATCCAGTCGCCGCGCATGTCCGGTACATTCCAGACGGTTGAGATATCGCCCACGGCGCGGAAATCAGAGTTGCGGCTGCGGTATGTCGCTGGTTGCGGTGTCGCCGCCGCGCTGCACGTCCGGCACCGGATGATGATGCGAGTTGTAGACGGCGCGCGAAGCGGCAGCGGTGTGCGGGTTGGTCGCGCTGTTGTCGCGCATGTCGCCCGCACAGGTGATATTGCCGTCGCCCACAATGTCTCCGGTGCAGTGCAATAGCGGTGAATCGGCCGTGATCTGCGGGGTGTTGGTGATCATGACAGGTTGCCCGCCGCCGTTGACGACGATACCGGCAGCGGACAGATAGACCGATTGCCCCTTGTCGTCACTGATGCACACCTCGCCCGGTGCGAGATTGCGGAAGCGGTATTGCTGGTTGCCGCATGCAATCACCACGCCGTTCGTGCGGTCGCCACCGAGAAACACCGCGAGCGCATCGCTACCCGCTGGAGGGTTCGACTGGAACCCGTATTCCGCGAGACGCGGCGTGCTGTCGCGCGTCTCGCTCGCCGATAGCTGCATCTGCACAAGCTGGACCACGCCGCCATCATCCACGCGCGTGAGGCGCCCTCGTCCGATGGCGCGAACGATGCTCCAGAAAAGCGAGTCCATTGGCTATCTATGCCATTCGCATCAAACCAAGAGGACGCCGACAGAAAACAATTTGGAGACAGGCGGTTTCGGCGCTTTCACAGCTATGATTTTCCGGTTCAACAGGAGGATTCGGAATGCCAACAGGAAGTTGTCTTGGTGAGGAAAACAAACAGCGAATCGTCAACGGGTACGATCTCGTTCCCGTCGCGCAGATAAAGTTGCTTGAAGGTCAGATGCTCAAGGGCTGTTGTGGAAAAGTCACCAATCGCTACTACCACTTTGAAGCGACGCCTAAATCTGGCGGCGAGGTAGAAACGTTCGTGGTCGGCTACCACTGCGCGGAGCGACTTCTTGAATTGATAGATCATCCAAAATTGCATCTGTTCAACCCCTTAGCGGCGTTGGGGGGAGGCGACCGGGGGGGCGGCATTGGTATTGGTGGGAATGGCAACGGCAGGCCGAAAACCGACGTTTCAGACCCGAGAAAACTGATGTGTCCGCTGAACGCAGAACTTTATGATGCAATCCACTTGCTGTGCATGGCGTGGCGCACGGTACCCGGAGCGCCGCTACGCCGGACGCTTCAATTTCTTAAAGATCGTCCCGGCCAACCTACAAACGATTCCTCTGTGGAGAGATTCAACCGGATTGTCGGAGCAGACAGGAAGGAACGCACTCTGACCGCGATGATTGATGAATTGCGCTTGCAGAACCCAAGCCTACGTCACTTTGCGTTTCCCGAAATGGCGGCAGCCCTAACGCGGAGTAACGTGAGTAGTAACCTGTAACGACCGACGCCTGCGATACGCCTTATCCTCGTACAAGCGCGGCGGCGGCATCGGCAGGCAACGACAGATCCAGAATCGGTTCGGGCCTGAACGCTTCCGGGGGCATTAGCGTAAGTTCACAACCGGTCCCGCTCAGGTCGCGCCGGTAGGTCACTTCACCAATGGTCCACTTCGCGCCGTCGATGACCTTCAGTTGCGGCAGCGAGAGCGCAGCCAGCGTGTTCGGCGCGTAGAGCGCGCCGTCGCTATCGCGCCATGACGTGGCCGTGATGGCGACCACGTTGCCGCGTCCGATGCGCCGGTTGCATTCCCATAAAGCGTGCGCGTTCGAGACCTCCGCGCCCGCGTCTCCGTTCTGCGCGATGAGCGCCTTGGGCCGGAAACGCGGCATCGTGTCATCGGCCACGATGTATTCCGCGAGCGGTTGCTGACCGGCATCTGTAAAAATCCCGGTGCCGACCAGATAGACGCGGTACTCGCTGAAGCGCTGCGAGATGTCACGCGTATAGCCAGCCTGCTCGACATTGATGCCCATCGCGAAGCCGCCTGCGGCTTCTACGACCGATAGCGGGCCGATGACCAGATCGCCGTCCGCGTCCTCATAACACAGTACTTGCGCGAGCTTGCATAGACGGTCGATAACCTGATAGGCCGATTCGCCAACGTTCAGACAGACCTGCGCATGGACGATGCCCGGTGATAGTGCCTTGACCGCAATGCCGAACGGTTTGCAAAGTGCTGCGGCTATGTCGGCGGTAGCCATGTTCACAAACTGGAACGAATCGAACTGCGCGGCGCAGTCGACGAAGTCTTCGCACTTGCCGCGTCCCGATACTGACAACGTATGCGTTGTCGCACTGACGGCTTCCGTCACCCGGTCAACGTAGCCGGTAATGACCGCATCCGCGCCGATCTTCACGACGCAGGGGTCACCTTCCATGACCACGACCGTTGTCGTGTTCGGAAAGCGCTCTGTCATCGAGATATCGAAGTCGGCCGGGATACGCTCCATGCCGCGCGTAATGCGTACGCTTTTCCAGCCCGCGACGGTCGAACCGCTGATGGTCAGGGAAACGTCATCGCTCATGAGGGCAACGATAGTATTCGACGCTGCCACGGCTGCGTGTTCAGTCCGCCATCAGCACTGGACGCGACTGCCGCCTACCGGCCAACAGCGGTCGGTCATAGTTGACCGCTTTCGGGGTTCCTGCTCGCTTTACAGGAACCCGGAAGGACGCCGGCCAGATGTCAACTTCCTGCACCGCGGCCCATTTCGCCGCCGGAGCCGTGGAGCATTTTTTGCGATAAGAAATACTGGTCGAGCTTTACCTCGGAAGGGCGTATGTTGATAAGCCCTCCGAGCCAGACGGCCTTTTAGTCGACCGCGTGCGTAATCGTCTATAAACCCGTTGCAACCCGGAAGCTGGTGAGTTCTCCACGCCAACCACTGCGCCGCAGAAAACCTTCCCATGTCAGTGCGTCGGGATCGTTTCGCCGGCTCCACGTCAAGTCTCGTTCTGGCGCGTAGTATCCGTATTCGACCGCATAGGTAACCATTCCCACAAGTTCGCGCACCAGCCACTCATCGGCACCGAACGCGGGAAAGTGACGTAGTAATTCCTCGCGCGTATACGCTGAGGCGTAGTGCGCACGCCGGCCTGTTACGCGGACGAAGGTGTCCACAATCTCGCGCGCGGTCAGGACCTCACCGATCACCGGCAGGGTTTGGCCGGAATAAGACTCCGGCTCGTCAAATTGCGCCAGAACCGCGGGACCGGTTGCGGTCAGCGGATCGACAAATGGCACGGGCGTATCTGGCGGCAGATAGACGGCGAAGCTGAGGCTGTCGTCGGTTTCCGGCCGTGGTACGTAGTACTCAAGGAAGTTGCTGTAGAAAAAAGCGAGCTGGATGAAGGAGCTGCGCAGCGGCAGCGTGCGCAAGTATGCCTCCACCAAGGCCTTTTCGGTGAAGTGTGGCGCCCACAGGGTGCCCCCCGTGCGAGCCTCAACGTTTTCGAGGCTGCTCCAGACAATATGCTCCACGCCCGCGGCGAGCGCCGCATCAGCCAACTCGAGCCCCAGCGCCAATTCGGGGCGGCCCGGCGGCGGCACGGGCGCTATTGGCGGTGTCATCAGGAAGGCACCGTACGAGCCGCGCATAGCCGCAGCAAGCTCGGCTTGGCGACCCGCCTCCAACGGCGCGATGACGATCTCGGCGCCGCGCTGGGCCAGCTCGCGCATGGGTGCGCTATCTGCACTTCGTGCGAGAGCGCGCACGCGGTAGCGACCGCTATCCAGCAGGGTGCAGGCCACGCTGCGGCCTTGCTTGCTGGAGGCGCCAGCGACGGTGATCAAGGGCAATGATGCAAAAGGCGTCATGAGACTCTCCATACAGGCACGCAACACGCGCGCCGACATGTGCAGTCTGGACAAAAAATGCTATAGAGTGAAATCGTCAATCTCTTGCTCTACTATCCATGCCATGGATACCAAACGCATAGACCTGAACCTGTTGGTCACCCTCGAAGCCTTGCTCGCAGAGCAAAACGTGACGCGCGCTGCCCGCCGCCTACACCTTAGCCAACCAGCGGTAAGTGCGCAGCTCGCACGCTTGCGCGACCTGTTTGGTGACCCGTTGCTGATCCCGGCGCAACGCGGCATGACTCCCACGGCGAAAGCCGACGAACTGCTGGCGCCCTTGTGCAATGCGCTTGATCAATTGCGTGCCACGGTGATCCAGCATGGCCATTTCGATCCCGCGCGGGCGCAACTAACTATGGCTATCGCCTGCACCGACTATCTACAGGCTGCGCTTGTGCAGCCGCTACTCCTGGAGCTTCGACAACAGGCGCCTGGTGTGCGGATAGCGTTGCGTATGCTGGACGTTCCGCAACTGCCAACGCAAATGGCTCACGGCGAGGTCGACCTCGCGTTTATGACGCCCAGTGACGCCCCGACCGGCCTGCGCAGCCGCCACCTGTTTAACGAACGCTACGTGATGATAGGCCGCCGCGACCATCCCAAGCTGCGACGAAAGCTCACGGTTTTGCAGTTCGCGCAGCTTGAGCATGTCATCGTGTCGCTACGCGGCGGCGACTTCGTCACGCCCGTGGACGACGCGTTGGCGGCCCTAGGCCTTCGGCGCAACGTGGTGCTGTCCGCGGCCTCCTTCCTGTTTGTGCTGGATATCGTGTCCCGCTCCGACCTCGTCGCTCTAGTGCCGCAACGGCTTGTGCGCGATCACACCGATGCATTGTGGATCGTAGAATGCCCGATTTCCGTTCCGGGCTTCGAGGTGGGCATGCTGTGGCATGAGCGCAGTCACGGACACACCGGCCATCGCTGGGTGCGCGAGATCCTTAGGGCGTTGGTCGCCGGGTGAGGCGGGTCCGCAAAGGGCGGGGCGGAACGGCCGTCTCACGGCGGTCTAAGCACGCGCGCAACGACTGAGTTGACAGGCAATCTGGTTAATTTGAATGACCCCTTTTCAGCGATCAGACTGAGGGGAACAATGTCTGTAACGGGTCGATGACAGTCGATCACCACAGGCCGTCAAACGACACCCAGCCCGGCTAGATTAATGAAGCGCTAAAGACGGTTGGGGCGAAGGCAGGATGAACCGGTGCGGCCTGCTGTAGCAATGCATCGTAGCGCGTCACGTCCTGATAGAGCCGTTGCGCCAGTACGAGCAGCGGCATGGATTCCGGTGTCGTGACCGTCTGCATCGTCGCCAGTGACGCGCCTCGCGTAGTCAGGTCCTGCACGACCGCAACCTCAAGCGCACGCAGCGCGGTAAAGGTTGCGTCGTCGACGCTATCCCCCGCTGTCGTGATTTCATTATCGAGCGCATCGCATACCGTCGAGCGCAACGCTTCGGCGTCTTCGAGCGAGGCGAGCGCGTAACCGGTCGTACTCTGTGCGAGCGCAATCACGGCACTACGCCGATACAGCAGCGTCGTTATTGTGTTCGCCGCGGCGAGCGCGGCGGTCGCGCGCTGCTGCGGACTGACAGACCCCTGAAGCGCGGCAAGCGATTGCACGGCCTGATGCGGATCGGGATTCGCATTCTGCACGGCTCCCACCAGCGCCCGTGTAGCGTCAGACATGCCGGGCCAGTCCGAGACGGCCGCAGCGCTCCCCAGCGCGTTCCCCGCGACGCTTACGGCGGTGCGCGCCTGGGCACCCGCGCCGATCAGGTCCTGTATCGTCGTTGCCGGTTGCCGCACAGCGGCGGTGAACTGGCCCACGAACCGGCCGTACCGGCCTTTGAGCGTCGCCACCATCGCAACCAGGCTCGTTGCGCGCTGCGTGATCGCCTGCGCCTCCACGACGAAGTTCTGCGCGGTGCGTTCGATCTCGCCCACCACGGCCGGCGACGACAGCACGGCGGAAACCGTGCTGAAGAAGTCCTGCGCCACTGCCGCGAATGCGGCGACGGCTGACAGGCCGGTCTGCGCCTGCGTCGCAATCGCGAGCGTCGGGAACTGCTGTGCGCCCGACTCGATGAACGAGAATCGCAGTTCAAAATACCGGCCACGCTCCGAACGTTCCTCGCACTCGAACTCGATCAGCGCGACATTCAGCCGCCCAAGCGACGGATGCACCAGTTCGCCATCGGCGCTGTCACTGTCGCCCGGCTGCTCGCATGCGCGGATCATCGCCGCGCGCTGCGCGATGACGTCGCCGCCGCCAGGGCTACCCAGATAGGCGGCATCCTGAAGCAGAAAACCGCTCAGGCTGATGCGCCGTCCTGCGCGTCCGAGGTCCTCGACCCATACTTCGTCGCGGTACGGATATTCGTGCGTGACGTTGCGACGGCCAACCTTCAGCGTCGAACCTGTCACACCGAACGGCACGCCCCGCCATGAGGCGGCCTGCAACGCGCTGAAGAACGGATACTCGGCCACAGCCATCTACCTAGCCGAGCGCTTCCATCGGTCGGGCGATCTTCAGACCCGCAGGCGTGCGCGTCTTCACAGTCACGCTGCCGTCGCGCGCGACGTGGACGTGGTTGTCAACGTGGACGACCGGTGCGGGCGCGCTCTGCATGCCCGCCGCCGCGCCGGGGGCACTGAGCGAAGCCACGTCCATGCCCGGATCGAGCGACGGCATGTGCGCGAGGACGCCCGGCGCGTAGTTGCGCGTTTCGGCCGGGGCGTTGGCGAGTCCCTTGCGGTCCAGATTGCCTTCGCCCCAGTTATAGGCTGATAGCGCGTAGGTCAGATTGCCCTTGTAGCGCGCGAGCAGGCCGGACATCTTGCGCGCCGCGGCGTCGGCGGCCTGCGCTGGATTGAACGCGTCGATCCCGTATTCGCGCGCCGTCGCGGGCATGAACTGGAACAGTCCGCGCGCGCCGGCAGGACTCACCGCCACCGGGTTACCGCGCGATTCCTTCTGCGCGATGGCCGAAAGCAGTCCGACAGGCAGACCATAGCGCGCTTCGGTTCCGGCGAAATTGAGTTTCTGTGCCCACTGCGCGACAGCAGGATTGAGTGGCGCCCCCATTTCGCCGGTTGCGCCCGCTGCGCCGGGTGCGGTCTCCGCACGCTGGACGTTTGCCGAACCGGGCCACACGCCACCCGTTGCCGCTTCGGCCGCCCGGATGCGCTTCAGTTGTTCATCCTCGCCTGTGTTGAGGTGTTCGCTATGCAGACCCAGATACGCGCCAACGGTCGCAGGATTGACGAAGCGCAGCAGCCGGCCCGCCAGGCGTGCGAGCAGGCCGCCGCCCGCTGCTGCCCCCGCACCCGTCATCGCCTCGGCTGCCATGCCTGCCGCTGCACCGATGCCGGTCAATGCGCGCGCGAGCATGAAGCCCCTGACCGCGAGCATTGCAATGCTGCCGAAAGCCGAAGCAATCGACGCAATGAATCCGCCCGTCATGTACAGGGCCAGCGCTGCGGCGGCGACCTTCCAGCCGCCAATGGCCTCCACCGCGTCACCGACCCACGAAGCGAAGCCGATCAGGCCGGTCACAGCCTCCGTGACGCCCTGCGCAAACCTGTTCCAATCGACCGAGGCGAGCCAGCGTGCAAGCCGTTGCGCAAGTTCCGCGATACGCTGCGCAACCAGTTCGCGGTTCTTCGCAATCCATTCTGTAAAGCGGTCGATCATTGGGCCAAGTACCGGCGCGAGACTGTCTGCAATCGATGCTTTGAGCCCATCGGCTGCCGTACGCATCCGGTCGAGCGACAGGGCGAACGCCTGCGCACGCGCGGCCATCTGCGGGGTAAAGTCACCGCGTAGCCGCCGCGCTTCGGCCTCATACGCCTGCATGCCCCGGCGACCGCGAACGAGGACCGGCAGAAGCTGCTCGACGCCGAGCGAGCGCGCCAGATTGCGTGCCGCAGCCGGGTCCGCGTGCTGGATTCTCTGGATACGATCCGCGAGCTCATGGAGCGCGGCCTGCGTATCGGTTGCGCCGGTCTTCGTTGTGCGCAACGCAATGCCGAGCGCCTGGATCGTCGCGAACGCGGCCTGATTGCGTCCCCAGCGTGCATCCTGCAACGTGTCTGCGAAGCCACGAAAGCCCGAGGTCATCGTATCGGCAGACACGCCCATCAGCGTCGCCGCGCTGCGCATCTGCGTGAGTTCGCCCGCCGTGATGCCGAGCAGTCGCGCGGTGCGTTCCGTTTCCGCGCCCATGCGCTCCCACTGCACAACGAGGTCAGCCAGACCCGCGAGCGTACCGCCACCGACCAGCGCGAGCAGCGGCGCACCGATGCGCGTCACACTCGCCGCCGCCTTGCCTGCCTTCTGCGCGACAGCTTCCAGCCGCTTGCCAACTTCAGTCAGCCCCGACGCCTTCGAGAACCGTTGCACGCTGCGCGCGAGGTTCTGGTATGGGCGCGTCATGCGCGACACTGAATCGTTGATCCGGTTGATTGTCCTCGTCGCCTTGTCAACGGTCGAGATGGTGAACTGGATTGCCTGCGCTGCCATCGCCTTACCCCTGGCGGCGTTTCTCTGCGGCCTGCTGCGCAACATGCTGGATGCGTCGCGCCTGCGCGAGCCATTGCGCGAGTTCAGCCCACGTCAGCGCGCCCGCGTCGCGCGGTCCCCATCCATAGAAGTGCGTTACATCAGCCACGATATCGCGCACGTTCGCGGGCACTACTCGAAAAAACCGGAGAGGTATTTGTTGCACGCGTTGAAGTCGCGCGCACCCATGCGGCCCACGGTCGTAACGTCGATCTTCGCCATCGTCGCAATCAGGTTCTTCATTGCGCGCACGTTGCCGAACTTCGCTGCGTCGTCGTTGACCTTCGCGATTTCATCTACGGTAGGTTCGCGCAGCGTAATCTCGGTCAGCCCGTCGATGGGGCTCAGTAGCGTAATGACCTCGTACATGGCGCGCTCCTTACTGTTCGCTTATTGCTCCGTGACGCTGCCCGAGAAGCCCTCGAAGCGGATTTCAAACGTCGCTTCCGGGGTTCTGACTTCCTGCGCCTCGGTGCTCCACATGTTGCGGCCGACGACCGTCTTGCCGTTCGCCAGTTCGAGCGTGACCGTGACGTTGGTCATGGCGTTGAAGTCCTTCACCGTCAGCGTGCCTGCATCGCGCAGCGTCGCGGAAATGAACGGCGCGCGCGGCTTCTCCGCATAGCCGTGTACGCGGTCCTGTCCGACCATTGACTCACGTTCGTAGTCGGCGGGCGAATACGCCAGTTCGCCGGACAGCATGTAGTTCTGGCCGTCCATCGATATCCACGCGACACCGGCCAGGCGGTTTGTGTCATCAGACATGGCGGGCTCCAGAAATGAAAAAGCCGCCGGGGCGGTTCACCGGGGCGGCTTGGTGCGGTTCAGTGCTGCGGTTCGGAATGACTAGCTGAGCCTGAATTGCGCGAGCAGGGCAAAAATCCGTAGCTGGTCGATCAGCGTTCCGGGCCACAGACAGTCAACGCGATTCGGGTTATTCGCGTTCTGCTCGACAATCAGTTGCCGGGCGAACAGTGCGCTGTTCTGCACGTAGCCATCGAATTCGAGTTCCTGATACCTGGCGATCACGTCCGCACGTATCAGCAGCGGTGTGACGATGGCGCTACCGGATGCGAAGCGCGTGCCGTCCGCGGCGAGCTTCATGCGTGAATACTTCGATGTGACCATCGAGCGCAGCGCACGCAGCACGTACATCAGCAGAAACATCGTTTCGACTTCGAGGTAACTGTCATCGGGATCGCCCCACGGATTCTTCTGGTAGGTCGTCGTGATGTTCTCGGCGTAGCAGGTGCCGTCATCGCCCACATTGAACGTGCTGATACCGTCATAGAGCAGCGTGTTGCGCTCGGTGAGCAGGAAGCGCGAGGCAACCGGCGGCGCGAGCATGCCGTGAATCGGTAGCGTCTGGACCGGGCGCCCCGGATCGTTGCGCAGCGCGGGCGCGACCGAGCCGGCAAGCTGCGCGGCGATGATCCATGCGGGTGTGGGCGAATCATGGAACCCAAGCACCGATTCATGCTGATTGTTGCGGCCCGCGCCGAAGGTCGTACACGCCGCGAGCGTCCCCCGGTAAGCTGCGAACGCGTGTCCGTAAATCTGCTGGGCCCACGACCAGCGCCCGGTCTGGTCATTCAGGAAGGTATGCAGTGCATCAAGGCTGACGCTATCGGTATAGGGGCAGACGATGAAGTCGAATGGCATGTCGCCACAGTTATCGAGCGCGGCCTGTAGCGTGTCGGTCGGATTGATCGCGCCGCCCGCCATCGGCGTGATGGCTATGTCCAGATTGAGCGGCGTCGCTTCGCCTGCGCGTGAGCCGCCGTAATTCAGGCGCACGTCAATTTCATTGCCCACCATGCCCGCATTGATGGCGGTCAGCGTGACTAGGTTGTCCTGAGCCGATGCGCTCACCAGCCCGAACGCATCTGCAGCAACGAGTGTGGCGAGCGCTTCCGCGATGTCGGCCGCGCTCTGCATGGCCTGCACCGGCAACTGGTAGCGCCGACCGGCGATATAAAGCGAGATGGCGCCCGACGCGCCCCCGTCGCCCTCAATACCGAGCGTGATCGTGCCGGCAGCAGCGACCGCACCGGTCGCATCCTCGAGCGGCAGATACCACACTTCGCCGAAGGAATCGGCCGCGCGATAGGCGGCCGTCATCGCGGCGAGCATCGAATTGCTGCCCCACCGTGCGCGCGCGTCGCCCACGCCCGCGCTGATAACCGGCGTGCCCGGCTCGCCAGTACCTGCGTCGGTCATCTGCCCGATAATCAGCGTGCGCTGGTTGAGCTGGGCGCTGTTCGCCTGTGACGCGTCGAGCTCCGCGTAGAACAGCGGCACGCGGATGTTCTCAGGCAGGTTGGTAAAGGGAATCATTGGAGCAACCTCCCGGGAAGGTGGGCGCGAACCGGAGACGGAAACGGACGCAGGACGGCCCGGGCGGGCCGTGGTGGGGCTCGCGCGATGGTCTTGAAGGATGGGCGCGGCAAGCGCGGGCAGCGGCAGCAGCGGCGCAGAAAGCGCGTGTTACGTCGGGTCGGTGGCTTTGGGTTCGCGCGTGCGGTGTGATGCGCGCCGCGTCGCGTCGGGGTCCTCTGGCGTGTCCGGTATGGTGGGCGGCTGATCCGCGACCGGCACCACGTCGCCATCGCGCAGACGGCGACGCCAGTACACCGAATCGGGTACGACGCGCCCCGCATTGGGCAGGAAGTCTCGCAGGTCGGGATCGCGCACCCGCACCCCGGTTGCTGGCCTGATGTGCATGTCAGTTCCCCTTTAACGGAACGTCAAGCCGGCCCTCGTCGCGTCCATCAGGGCCGTGCGTACGCGGCGCGGGGACGACCGCCTGCGGGAACGGCGGCGCGGGATACGTACCGGTCGGGTCGGCGCGATTGGTGAGGTCCGCGTGCAGGCCCACGCTTTCGAGCGGTGCGGGCGCAGGCGGATCGAGCGGCCACGGCGCGGGCTGCGGCTGCTCAACCGTGGGGTCGTACATTTCGGGAAACTCGCAGCGGAACGACGCCGCGATACCGGCGAGGTGGCGCGCGCCGTCCGCGCGAATATCGAGCACGCTTTCAACGCTCACGAACTGCTGCAGCATGCGTACAAGCGACCAGTCGAGCAGTAGCGCGTTTTCGACGGCGTACCAGAGCGATTCAATGGCGTCCTGTGCGGCTTCGCCCGTCGCCGCCTCGACCATCGCCTTGACTTCGAGGCTGCATGTCGTGGTGAACTGCGGCATGCCGCGATTGAATGAGGATTTCGATTCGTGCGCCGTACGCACGATGACCGCAGGCAGCACGTCAGACGGCGCGGCCCAGTCGCCCGGCGAGCGGATCAGGACCGGCCGGCCGGCGACTCGAAGCGCTGCGCGCTGCAGTGCGCCAAGCGCGGCGAGACGCACCTGACGACGCCCGAGCATCGGCAAAGGGCGGATACGTGCGCGGTCCACGGCTGGGGCGAGGAAAACTGGTCAGGTCGCGAGATTGAGCAGCAGGAAACACCACCCATGTCCATCCGTACGGACTTCGCGGACGACATAGGTCGTGTCACTGAGCGGCGCACCGGGCGCGGCCGGAATGAACAGCGTGTCGCCCTGGTGTGCAGTAACGGGAAGTGTTGCCACGCGAAAGCCGTAGCATGGGCGTGTCGTGGTGACGGGTACGCCGTCGACCACATCCACGTTCGTAAAGGCTTCGTCAAACACGCCGTTAAGCGCATGCGCGTTACCGCTTCCCGAGTAGAGCGTCGCCGGCTGACCGAAGATGCCCTCGACGGGCGCAAGCACCACGCTATCCCAGTCAATCATGGTGGGGACCGCTCAGGCGATTGGCGCGGCGCTGGGTGCGCCTGCCGGTTGTACAGCCGTCGCGGATGGTTCTGTGATGCGCGTAGCGCCTGCCGTGGTCGCTTCGAACATGCGACCGGACAGCAGTACTTCGGGCCGCGTGCAAACGTACAGCGGGTACGCATACGCTTCCATCTTCCACCACATGCGCCGCAGCACATCGAAGATCGGCAGTACATACACGGGCCGTCCCGGTGTATTGACCCAATCGACGGTTTCGCCCGGCGCCATCGCTTCCCGGAATACACCGGGCGCGCCGACCGGGAAGAACTTCACCACGTCATCAGGAACCTTGATGGTCACGTTGTCGTCCGAGCCGCGATAGTTGAACCACGTAATGCCGGAGAACACGAACGCATCGAACGCGGCGCCCTGCGAGTTGTCGCGCAGTGCCCGCGCGTCGGACCAGTTCACGAACGTACGGATCACGTCCGGGTGATTGACGAACGCATCATAGAAAGCATCGCCGCACATCGCGTAGACGCGCGTGGTCGGCGTGAATGCGCCCTGCGACTTGCGCGCCATCGTACGGATGATCGCGTTGCAGATCGGCCGCAACGGTGTGTTCGCCTTGCCTGCCTCAGTCGCGCCCAGGTCGAACGGCGTTTCGGCGGCCTGCGGAATCTGGAATTCATCGAACCAGTTGTAAAGCACGCTGCCGTCCTTCGGATCGAGCACCAGACCCTGCAACGCGGCGAGCCTCAGGAATTCCTTCGTGTACTCGACGCTCGCGAGCAGCCCGGTTGGCCCTGACAGTCGCCGCGCAACTTCGGCCTCGACCTGCATCAGTACGGATTCCGTACCGAACTCGCGGATGCCCTGTACTTCCTCGGCGTACACCGTATCCGAGTGCATCAGGCGCGGCACGTCGAAATAGCGCATCTTGCGACGTTCGGTCGTGCGCTGCGTGCCTTCCTCGCCGCGCTGGGAGAACGGGATCAGGATCAGCTTGCCGGTGCGTTCCTCGACTGCCAGCGCTTTCGTGCGGATCGGGTTGGGATCGAATACGCCCAGTTCGCCGAGGCCGACAGGCTGGTACGGGTTGCGCTGAACGGCGTCCGAGAGCGCAATTGCCGTGAACGGGTCCTGATGGAATACATCGAGAATTTCGCCAGCCATGATGACGGCTCCCCAAAAGAAAAGACCGCCCCGGACCAGAGTCCGTGCGGCCTTGCGAGGAAGGAAAGGGGTACTAGCGCAGCAGGATGCCTGCGGCGCGCAACTGGTCGCCCGCGATCTGCATCTGGTACGGCGTCACGTCCGACGGCCAGACAAGCTCCGATGCGTTCACTTCTGCGTCGCGCACGATCGCGACGGCGGCGCGATCCATCCGCGTCGTATCGCGCGAGCCGAACAGCAGACCCGCCACGACTTCGGAGCCATCAGTCGCGGCGGGATTCCAGGGCATCCAGATACCGGGCGTGCCGATATCGGACGGATCGGCAGCAGTGAACGTGATCGCGAAGGTATCGCCCGCAGCGAAGCGCTTTGCGCCCTGTTCGATGACGAAGCTCAGGCTGCCGACGACGACCGGCGCTCCGGTCTGCTGCGCAGTCGCGCCCAGTTCATCGGGTCCGCTCACGTCGAACGTGTTGCGGCTCGTGAAGGTGCAGACGTAGCGGCCATACGGCGACGAGCTGGCACGCGGCGGATCGGTGATCCGCAGGACACCGTCGCCGGTGTTCTCGCGCTCCGGCGTGCCTGCGACGACCGACGCGGCCCCCGCGTCGCCCCTTGCGTCACTGCCTGGCGGGGGTGGCGGAGGCAAGGCAAGGCGACTGAGAATGGTCCCGGCCATGACATACACACCGCCCGTCAGGACGATGCCGTCGCGCGAGCGGTGGCCGTTCGCTTCGGAGACGAGAAAGCCGCCGTCATGCCAGTTCTCAAAGAGCGGCGGGACAGTAGGAGCGCCCATGATCGTGATCCCCTGTAATGGAACGGATGAAAAACCGGCACGCGCACTAGCGTTTGCGCGCATTCACCTTCGCGAATGCGTGGTCCCATGCCGACGCGATGGCCTGACGTGAGTTCATGCCCGGTGTACCTCCCGGGCCGACGCGCGGATTGCGCTCGACGCGTCCGCTATTGGCGGTCGGCGCGGCGGGTGTGCTTTCGAGTACCGCGAGCGCGGCACCGCGTGCGAGGCGTGTTCTGAACGCGAGATTGGCGGCCAGTACCGGATTGCGCGCGGCCGCGTGACATGAAAAGATCGCGGCGCAGCGCGCCTGCTCGCGGCGGCGCGCGCGCGCCTCGACGGAACTGCCGTGCATTTCCGCGTCGTCATCGTCCTGCGCGCGGCCACGTCTGGCCTTGCCGCGCCGGCTGTCCCGTTCATCGGCGTTGTCGGAGTCGTCGCGGCTGTCGTCGTCCCCGAGCTGGACGTCATCGTCATCGCCTTCGTCGTTGTCCTCGTCCTCGTCTTGTTCTTCGTTGTCGTCGTCCTGTGCATCGTCGCCGTTGCGCGGCTCGTCGTCCTGTGCGCGCCGTGTGCGCGCATCGTTGTGTGCGCCATCCTCGCGGTCGCGCTCGGCGGGCGGCTCGCGTTCGTCATTCTCGACAAGCGGTGAATCGTCCTCAGCGCGCGTACGCGTCCCCGCGCGCGCAAGATGCGCGAACGGCAGCGCACGGGTCATGGCTGAAAGAGAGAATCCCATTTTGAAGACCTCCTGCACATTCCTTTGTATTCCTGGTGGTTACTGCGGCACGGATCACAGCGCGAGCGAATCGAGTAGCGCAAGAAACGCCGCATCGGGCGACATGACGGCATCGGCAAAACCGGTATCAACGCTCGCCGCCCCGAGGAAGGTTGCGGCCTGCGTGTCGCGCACCTGCGCTACGGTCAGCCCGCGATTGCGTGCGACCGTCGCCACGAACAGTTCGCCTACGCTGTCCACGTCTGCCTTGATACGTACATAAGCTTCGTCAGAGAGTGGCCGATATTCGCTGCCGTCTGCCTTGCGCTCGCCATAGGTAATGAGCGTGACCCTCAGGCCCGCATCGGTGAGTGCTTTCGAAAAATCAACATGCGCGACGATCACGCCGACGCTACCGGTTCCGCCCGTGCGCGGCACGATCACCCGATCACAGGCCGAAGCGAGCGCATACGCGGCGGAAAACGCGCACTCGGTGAGGATCGCGTACAGCGGCTTGATGCCCCGCGCACCGTAAATTGCGTCGGTCAGATCGAAACACCCGGCGACCTCGCCGCCGGGGCTGTCGATATCGAGCACGATTGCACGCACAGAGTCATCGGCCAGCGCCGTCGCGAGGTTCGCGCGGATGCCGTCATAACCGGTCATGCCCGAGTACGGATGCAGCGTGCCGAGCTTCTGCACCAGCGTTCCCTGCACCGGAATGACCGCGATACCCTGGACGACCTCATAGGCACGCTCGTCCGCAGGCTCGCCCGCTTCAAGCCCGGCATCGAATGCGCGCAGTTCACCGTTCGGGCGGAACAGCCGCGCGAGACCAAACCGGTCCGCGAGCGCGGCCATGATGATTTCGATCTTGCCCGGCGCAATGGCGAGCGGCACATTAAAAAGGCGCGTCGCCAGGTGCGGATAGTTCACGACCATCGTACGCGCCTCGGCATTTCGGAGTTGTCTGAGGTCTGCGCTCGGCATACACGCCTAGCATTGCCCCGGTCGCTGCCAGCAATTCCCCTTGCGCGCAGTGACCGGTGGGCTGGATACCTCATCAGCCCCTTGTGCGCGCCATGACTGGCGCGCTTTTTTGGGCTCTTCGCGGAATTCCGGGGAGAGAGACGGCTACCGACCCTGAAGAGACGATCGCGAAATGCCAGAACGGACGTTCGTGCTCAGCCAACATACGATCCCGTACGAGTTGAAGCTGTCGCCAGACTCTATCCCAATGAGCAAACTTAGAGTTCCGCTGCTCTGCTGCATCAAATACGGGTTTGCCCTCTACATCCAACCACCTCAGCCCGCGTCCATCAACTGGGCCTACGAACGGACCAGTTGCGGATAATTCGATCCTATACTCGTTGCTATACGCGAACTTGAGCACAGCGGCACCGTACTCTTCCACGAAGCGCTTCTATCAGCCGTCGTACTCCAAGATGGTCGCCCGTTACCCCCGAAACTCAAGCGCGTCCACCGTGTTCATAGAGATGCTGTATGAATGTACAGGCCACCTGTCAGCGGCGGGCGTTATAGCCCATGAATCGATATTCGACTTTGCCTTGCCGATAGTTGACAATGCCGTTCGGGGATAATTGTGGATACGTCATTCGAGTGTCGCTCTGCTGACGTTAGACATGCCGGAAAGGCAATTGTAACTCGCGCCCTGTCTCCGGTTCGCTGCTGTTCGTTTTGCTCTAGGGTTGGCGTCAAACGTCCACCACTAGAACAGTGAGATCAGCCTCAAGGTCGGACCAAGCGAGTTAACCATTCGCAACTGACAGCAAAAAAGTGAGAGAGATGACCGACGACAACGACAACATTGTTAGCCAAGCAGCATCGCGCCAATCGCTAGTTCAACATTTTTCTATTAAGGGCCTGTTCGGGTATCGCACACTAACTCTGGACTCTGACTACGCGGCCACAATCTTGATCGCCCGTAATGGTGCTGGCAAAACGACAATGCTGGGAGCGTTGGATGCGTTTCTGCGCTGCCAATTCGGGCGACTCGCCGACCTCACGTTTGAGCGAATAGAGTGCAAGCTGCAAAACACAGATGAACTTCTCACATTAGAGAAGAAAGACTTGGACCAATATATGGCCAAGGCTGCTGATCATCCTGCTATTGCTCGCATGGCAAAGCAATATGAGCTTGATCCAGCGGACGTCCTATTTTTCGCAATTTGGGATTATCCGATGCTTCGTCACAGTCGCGACGAACTGACACAGCATCCTGTGTATTACAAGGTGTACCAGCAGCCCGCCCAAACATTTGAATCTGCTGAAAAACAGTTTAAGCAAATCTTCGATTCTATTGGTGACGCAGAAACTCCAATTTCTTTTTTGCGGAAAGCCGTCGCGACCGCAATGGCAGACATTGAAATAGTCTACCTACCTACCTATCGCCGAATCGAGCTATCGATACCTGAGCCCGAGGACGTTCGATACACGAGAAAAAAAAGCGTCCAAGATCGACTTGGTCTAACGCGAAGGGGTTTGCATGCGGGCGATATTCAATTCGGTCTTTCTGACATCTCAGCGAGACTTCGAAAGCTGAATCAGGAAATCATGATTGAATCCAATCAGAAATATGCCGAAATCAGCGCGAACATCGTAGATGACTTGATAAGCGGATCCTTCGAAAAGCAACAGCCAAGTCTTGAAGATCGTCCTAGCCGCGGGGAATTGGAAATATTTTTTGATCGACTAAAGAATGTTAATAAAGATTTTCATTTCCGCGGCTTCTACTATCCATCCTACGGCCCATACGGCCAAGTTAAAATTCCTGACGTCAGTAGGATATACAGCGGGAACATTCCTCCGAACTCGGAAAAATTCTTGACGTACTTTCTAGGCAAGCTAAACAGCGTGATTCAGAAAACTCGCATGACAGAACAGGTTGTCGAAAAGTTCGTGGCCAACTGCAACCGTTACTTGTCCGCAGACGACCCGACCACTGAGCTTGACGGCGTGCCTACTGTCGAGGAGAAGGTTCTCAAACTGGATCGTGCCAGTCTAGATGTGTCTGTATGGCGGAGCCATCCAGATAAGGAGATACCATTGGATGCGCTTTCTTCCGGGGAAAAGCAGATGGTGTCGCTTTTTGCTCGGCTTTATTTGTATCCTAAAAAGAAATTGGTTCTTGTTGACGAACCAGAACTATCGCTTTCTCTGGATTGGCAACGAAAGATACTTCCAGATATTCTTAACTCTGACTTGTGCCAGCAGGTGATCGCCATTACGCATTCTCCGTTCATTTTCGACAACGAATTGGATGCATTCGCGAAAGCACTTCGGGTCGAGATTGTGGATACAGATACAGCCGGAGCATGAAGAAATGACAGAAAAAAAAGAAGATTCGGCAGATCTCAAACGAAATGAGGGCTTAGTCAATCAATATCGGCAGGCGAGAGGTGCGCCGTCCGTTCATAAGACTACATTAGCATCTTTGCGCGCTTATGATCCTAAAAGTCTGGTTTTTGTGTGCGAGGGAGTTGACGATAAAAAAGTTTACTTTCACTGGCTGAGAAACTTACAGCCAGAAATAACTTACAATTTCATAGTGTGCAATGGGAAGGACCAAGTTCTCAAGTTTAGAGAACTCATGCGACGCGATCTTTCCGGGAGCGGAAACGGCGTTTTATACTTAATCGATAAAGATTTTGACGGACTTCGCGGATACCCTGACGACGCTGATATCCACGTCACTGACACTTACTCCTTCGAAAATTGGCTCGTTAGTCGTGAGATCTTGGAATGCATTCTCACCGTTGATATGCATTGCCATGGAGACCCAGCGCTCAGATCGGTGCTTCTAAAAAGGTTCGACGAAATATACGAATCTTTTTTGACAATCACAAAGCCCTACAACCACCGGATATATCTCGCGCGCATCCTTGGCATCGATGCCCGATCTTTGCCAACCAAACTTAGCAAACTTGCAAAGATAGAGCTGACGACTGTTGATGCTTGTGAAGAAGATTTAAAGAATGTAATTGTACTCGCTCGTGAACCAACCCTTGTTGAAATAGAGCAGTACAAGGCCGCCTTCGAAGCCCTTGATCCGATGAAGGACTACAGGGGTAAATTTGCAATGCTTTTCTTTCTAAAATGGCTGACACTTGTTGCCCAAGACAAAAACTCTGAGCATCCAAAGCTTTTTAGGAATGGAAGTGGCGCCGGGGCAAAGGCCAACGGCGCGCTGACATTAGACTCAATAGTATCTAAATCCTCGCCACCTCGGAGCTTCCGGGTATTCATTGAGCGAGCAGCGCAATATTGGTTCGAAGCAACCAACGTTGGAGTCGCTGGCTCCGTGCAGATGACGTAACTCACAACTTTTCGATGATGAGCCGCATCTTGGACGCAGATGCGGTCTCTGCTTTCTTACTTAAAAAACTCCTCAACTTTACTGCAGCGCCCGTAACACGCACCATCACATCCATAGAAACAATTGGTACGAAGCCATTGGACGCCAATCTTGCAGCGATTTTGTCGAGCCAATTCCTAAATCATTTGGCCGGGTGCATTCAGCACGCTCTCGACTCCCGCTATCCCGGCTGTACCACCATCGGTCGCAGCGCCTGCAAGTTCGTCGCCTTTGGTGTAGCTCACTGTTCGGAGGCAGCCGAATAGATCGTTAATTTCGTTCGGAGCGATGCTGCCTCCCATAGTCCGATGGCTGGCGGCAGATTTTCTCAAATTTCCCCTCGCAACTCGCGCTCAGTGTTGAACATCAGATTGTCGTCAATCTGGCTACATACGTCGACCGTCCGAATTTGGCCGACTCGAGCCAGTAACCCATCCTCCACGTAAATCCGCGAAGAACCTTTTTTGCGCTGCGCCACCATCGAGCGCCCGGCATTTCGGATTTGTCCGAGGCCCGCATCGGGCACACACGCCTAGCATTGAAGCCTCGCCCCTCAGTACGTCCTCCACTCACCAGGGGCGATAGGGTTGGCATGTAGTACAAAGCCCTTTTCATGGCGCGTCCTTGTGGCGCGCTATTTTTTTTGCGTCCCTTCATAGCGGCGTCGCGGCACCGTTGGGCGTATCGCCATTCCGAAACCTGCAATTCAACAAAGCTGGCTTCTCTTTCCACCGACCTCGATATCCGGGGGCATCTATCTTTCGGACTTAACCTATTCAAATTTGAGACAGGGAGACCTATCCTGTATTCGAATTTATACGGAGAAAGTCATGAGCCCGATTACCCTGATTGAAGCTACGCACCTCTACAGCCGCGCAGGCGTTGCACGCCATAGCCATTTCCGCCTGAATCCCCTGCGCCTGATTGCGTTCGTACGCAAGCTGTTCGCCGCGCGTCGCCAGTCCTGAACACAGCGCCCGGCTATCAACGCGGCCGGATACTATTGCGGTACAGGGGCTGCCTCGGGTTTCGCCGCTTCTGCCGCAGCGATACTGCCAGCCCAGGCAGGCAAATCAAGCCCAAGTTCCTTCATCAGCCGGATTTCATTCGCGCGCTGATGCAGTACTTCCTCGTAGTCGAGTCCCTGTTCTGCGCATTCGCGCTTGAGCGTCGAGAGCGCCGCGTCCATGCCCATCACCGCACCGGCCTTTTCCTTGGTCGGATCGATCCAGCCGCGCGCCACCCCCATCCATGAACAGCGCGCGTACGCGGCGCGCGCCTCGATATACGGCGGCGCACCAGCCGGCAGCGGCAGTTCACCCCGGTCCATCGCTTCCCACAGCCACGCACCGTAGAACGGTGACGCGAAGTTCAGGCAGAATTCGTCGCGCCGCCGCGTGAGCGTTTTCCATGCTTCGAGCAGCGCAGCCCGCGCACTGCTGTAGTTCGTCTTGCTCCAGTCCTGTGAAAGCTGCTCGGCACTCAGGCCCAGCACCGCCGCAATCACGCGCTGCATTTCGTGCGCGAAGGTCTCGAAGTTGCCGTGCGGGTGCGCGGCCGACACGCTTTCGAGTGATTCGCCGGGCGCCAGCGTGGGAATACGCGCGCCGTTGAGCATCGCGGGACGTTCGTCGGCCCAGCGTGCGCGCAGCGCCTGATAGAGCGGCAGTTCTTCGCCGTCGCCTGCGCCAAGCGCATCCTGTACCAGCGCCGGATCGTAGGGCGACGTAACGTAGGTGCCGAACGTCGCGGCAATCGTCGCGGCCTGTAGTTCGACGCCGTAATACCGCGCGAGCATTCGCGCGTGCAGCAGGACCGGCGTGAACACACCAAGTCCCCGATGCTGGCCCGCACGGTCGCGGTCGTAGTCGTGCAGCACGCGCAGCCAGCCGTCCTCGTCGCAGCGCTCGATACGCTCCCAGGTGTTCGCCTCGACGGCGAGATACCAGTCGTTCTGGTGCGCTTCGCGGATGTGATACGCGAGAGGCACGCCGTAATCGTCAATCTCAACGCCGCCACGCAGATAGCGCGAATCAATCGCCTGATACGGGTTGCTCAGACGGTCGGGATCGAGCAGCAGCAACGCGGTCGCGTAGTCCGCGCCGCCATAGCCGATGCGCTCGGGTAGCCAGTAAATGAGGCCCAGTCCCTCGCCATCGACCAGCTTGTGACGCATTGCGAGCCGGAACTGCTGACCGAGCGTAAGCTGTCGCGCCACGTCGTTGTAGTGCGCGGGGTTCTCAGCATAGCCGCGCCAGAGTGCTTCCGCCGTACGTCTGAATTCATCGGCCCAGGTCGCGTCAAAGGCGCTGATACCGGTACGCAATGCCAGCGCGCGGTAATCGGGATTCGCCGATAAAAGCAGGTTCGTGCCGATGGTGTTATCGAGAATGCGGGTAACACCGCCATTGATCCAGCCGTCATTGCGAAAGAGGTCGCGCGAGCGCGCAACCATCCAGTCCCGGAATAGGTTTATCTCCGAATCGGGCGACCGTATCCACGGCAACCAGTTGCCCATCTCCTGGGCGAACCAGTCCGCAGCGTCGTACGGAAACTGGTAGCCAGGAAGCCCGAGCCCCGGCATGACCATCGCGCGCCCCGGTTCCCCCGTTAGCGCGTTCGTCGCGCCGCCACGTACAGCAACGGGTGCCGGAATCGGCTGGCCGCTTTCGTCAACGATGACGCCCATTGCTGGCTCAGAAGTACGGCGTGACCGGACGGCGGCGGTTGCGGCAGAGTCCGCGCAGTGCATCGATCTGTGTCTGTACGCCGATGATGGCCTGCACCAGATCGGCGATATTGGTCTGCGTGTACGCGACGGAGCGGCTACCGTCCGCCTGTGTGTACGACGCGGACTGCGCCTTTGTGCCCGACACCAGCGCGAGATACGCCTGCTGCATGCTCGCAAGCTGCCTTTCGAGCGCACCGAGCGTCATCCCGTCCAGGATGCTCAGGCGGCGACAGGGCATGGCAGCTTAGACGTGCGATTCAGGCAAGACGCTGAACGAGCGATGTCCGCATTCGGGCAGTGGCCGGATACGGGCGGTGCGGCGTCGGCGGCACGTCAGGCGGCGGGGTCCATGCCTGTACTGCGTCGGCGCGGCGGTTCAGTTGCAGGCCGAAGAACAGCAGACCGCACAGCGCGCCATACGCATACACCCGACAGTCAAGCGCCTCATTGGCGCGGCCCGGTGGCAGTTCCCACACCCGATAACGTCTGCCGCCCGACTCCTTGATCACGATGCGCTCAGCGGTCAGTTGCGCGTAATAGCCAATGTCACGGTCAGCGGGGAAATGCATGTAACCTGGTCCCGGCGTATCGAGCAGCAGCCGCTGCCGGATCGTGTCTTTCGCCGCGTTCACGCCGAGCAGGATCGGGCGATAGGTCTTCTTCGTGCGCGACGTGGGGCGCTTTGACGGCCACACCGGATTGCGCTCGCCGCCGCGTGCCGATTCGCCCTTGACCGCCCAGATACGGCGGCCGATTCGCGCCGCGCAGAACTGGTACACCGCCTGCGTGTGATGCCCGCCCGAATCGATGCACGCAGACATGATTTCAAAGGGACGACCGTCAGCGCGGTACCACAGGCGTTTTAGATACGTGTCGATGCGCGCCTGTGTGCGCGCGTCCGAAAACTCGCCCTCGATGATTTCGTAATCGATTGACCAGCTTTCCTCGTTGCGGCCCCAGCCGACGACTTCGAGCTCAACGCGGTAATCCTGCACGTCCACGCCGACAACCAGCACAGCGACACCATCGGGCACTTCCGCCGCCCATATCTCACCGCGAGCGACAACCGCCTCAGCGGAGAGCGACCGACCAGTGCGCGGACGGTATGGGAGTCCCATCTGTGTATTCCACCACGCCTGCAGCCGTTCCTCGTCGCCCTGTGCGTCGATCCAGCGCGCCGCGATATCGGCGGGTCGGTCGCGCGTCCACGGGCTCAGGAGTTTGGATGCCTGGAATCCGGCATGCGTGTTATCGACGCTCCACGCGCCGCAGGTCGGACACTTCGCGCGGTAGACGGCGTGACGTTCCGATGCCCACCAGTCCCACACCACGCTAGCGGGGTCAGCGCCGTCTCGCGCTTCGTCGCTGTTGCGCCACGCGCGGTCGTACGCGTCGAGCGGCACATGCCGTGCGCCGCAGCACTCGAATACCCGGGTCTGATGCCAGCGGACCGTCTGCAACGCGGTGAGCCGTTCGGACTCGGACCAGCCCGCGCCACACGACTCGCAGTACACGCGCGCGGTTTTCGTGCGATGGGCAGTCACGTTGCCCTTGTCGTCCTTGCGCTTCTCCCACTCGACATGGCGGAAAAATTCCAGGAACTGACGGTGCCCGCAATGCGGACAAGCCACGCTCGCGCGACGCTGGTCCGACTCGCCGTAACTGGCTTCGATGCGGCTTTCCTCGGTGACAGTCGGTGAACAGGTTCGCACGGACAGCCAGTTCGCGAACGTGGCGACGCGTTCCTCGGCGAGCGCGATAGGGTCGCCCTCGCGCGTGACCGGGTACTTGTCGATTTCGTCCGCGAGAACGAGCCGGATCGGGCGGCGCGCGAGGTTATCGGGACTGCCCGCGCCCGCGAGCGCGAGGAAGCCGCCCGGAAACGACTTGAACAGCAGCGTTTCCTCGGCGTTGCGCGTTTTGGTCGTGCCGACCCGTTCACGCAGTACGGGCGTGACCCGCACCAGTGGCGTAATGCGTTCCTTGCTGAACTGTTCGGCCGCGGCTTCCTTCGGTTCGAGCAGCAGCATCGGGCACGGATCGAGATGCGCAAAGTAGCCGAAGACGTTCTCGATCAGCGACGTCTTGAACAACTGCGTGTTCACCATCGCGGTGATGACATGCACGCCCGGCTCGGTCACTGCGAGCATTGGCCCGCGTGCTGCTTCGACGGTCCCGGTCGACCAGCGGCCCGACAGGCTGCCCGATTCCTTCGCGAGTCGCCGGTACTGGTCAGCCCACTGCGGAACGCTCAGACGTGGCGGCGGGGTCCACCCGCTGCGACCGACACGTCGAAGATCATCGGCCTTGTTCCGTGTCGAAGCGCGGTTCAGGCTCCCCGAGGTCGGCAAGCTGCTGATGGACATGCGCCGCCAGTGTGTTCGTTAGCCGGTCAATGTCGTCCAGACCGAAGGCCATTGCGATGAACGGCGCGACCTTCGCGGGCCACGCAAGCCACGCGTCGCGCTGCTCGCGGCACAGTTCGAACACGACGCCTCGCGCGATGGCCAGCTCAACCAGTGCGCCGGACTTATGCTCATATTCCAGACGGCGTAACAGCGCCGTCCAGTTCTCCTTCAGGCGCAGCGCTTCGCCGTAGGCGAGGCCCTTGGCACTTCCGGCTGACTGCAAAGTGTCCTTTGCGTTTTCCTTTGCGCTTTCGTCAGGCCGCTCGCTCGCGCGCCAGCGGGTACCGACGAGCGCCGCGTCCATCAGGCCGTCTGCGCGCTTCGCAAGCCGTCCCTGTTTCAGCGCCTGATGAACAAGCGTGTCCGAAACGTGCTCGCGCCGCGCGAACTCGCGGATTGAAATGCCGTCAGCCACGGTGCAAAGACTTTTTGAAACCTGTAGCTACGGAAAGAACGGGGTCGCGCAATTCCCCCCGTTTTTTTGGCCGTGCCCAGGACCCGCACGGCCCCGCGACTCCGTCGGCTAGGGCTGCCGGAATCGGACAAGTTGGCGAGGGATCGTGGGCACGCTTCTCCGTGGCGCGATTTCCAGTCGTTACTAGCGTTGCGCTTGAAGACCTGTAAAATAACCGCGCCCCTTCCACCGAATCGCACAAATGGCCGCCCGCAAACCGAAAGCCGTAAAAACTTTTCCTTGTATCCATGTGAAACAGGAAAAGCATTCGTTTTTTCTGACTAGGTTGGATGCGAAGACTGTCACGCAGCTTAGCTATGCTGCGGTCCGCGGCCAGTCGCTTGAGGAGGGCGCCGTTCAGCGGGTGCTCAACACCAGCCGGATCGTCAACATCAAGCGATTCGTTATGAATGGCGGAAATTTCCCGAACGCGTTCGTTCTAAACTGGGTTAATACCGACCAGCCCCTGGAGTTCACGTCTACCACCATTAATATTCCCATGGTAGCGCAGTCGGCACAGATTATTGACGGTCAGCATCGGATTGCGGGTATTCGCGAAGCTATCGAAGAAGACGATAAGTGGGGCAAGCTCGAGGTGCCAGTCGTTATCTATGCCGGACTAGGAACGCAGGAGTGCGCGGACATTTTTCTTTCGATCAACACCGAGCAGAAACCAGTCCCACGCAGCTTGGTCTTCGACCTGTACGGTGTGGCGAGTGCCGAAATCGTGGATCCGGCCGCTGAACGCGCGCGCGATATCGTCATCTTTCTGAACGAAGATGAGGACTCGCCGTACCGTGAGCAAATCAAACTGCCCGGAGCGCCCACCAGGCGAGGCGGAATCGCGCTATCAACTGCTGTATCAGCAATCAAGCCACTCGTCGAGGAAAGGGGTGACTTCGACCGCATCGGCGTCAAGGAATTGAACATGCAAAAACAGATCATCATGAATCTGTTCGTCGCCCTGTCGGAAAAATACGGGGCGAAATGGTGGGAAAGGGAGAACGCTTTTATGTACGCGGCGGGCTTTACCGGGGCGATAAACTTTTTGCAACTCAAGCTTTTCCCTTACTGCAATCAGCGTAGCTCGTTTTCCTCGAAGACGATCAGTGATTCGTTGACCATGCCGGAAAACAGGCTCATTGAACAGGCGGATCTGAAGAGTCTCGGCGGCAGCGAGGCGACCAAGCGTGTGTACGAGCGCCTGACTGAGCAATTCAGGCCGAAGGTCGAAGCCAAACAGTTCGAGATTTGATCGCATGCATCAGGCTTCGACGTATTTGAACGGCGAATTTGGCGTCGGGGCCTCCTTCACGCCATTCACGGCATCCCAAGCGCAGAGTCTTCGACAAGCCCTGCGGGACGACGCGCGTTCATATCTTTATTCGGGAGCAGTATCGTTAGCGGAAGCTGTGAACGGAGCAGACGGATACGCGTTTAGCTGGAGCACGGTCAAAGCTTACTACGCCACGTTCTACGCGCTGCGAGCGCTCTTGGCGATTGAAGGCTGGGCCATCCTCTATCGGGGAACCAAGCCGTTCGTGGCCGAGGCTCAGACCGGGAGCGTTGTCTCAAAGACGAAAGGCAATACCCACGAAGTAGTACTAGAACTGTTCGCCACGAAATTTCCTTCTCATCCTTTGCTGTCTCAGGAAATCGCGTCCGAGAATCCGTTAGAATGGATTAAGCATCGTCGAGAGGAGGCGAACTACACGCGTGCGCGCTTTGTAGATCCAGAGATTCCTCAGCACTTTAGGGAGATCAAGCGACTTGGCGTGAGAAGAGCCCTAGGAGCTTATGTACGCGATAGCTATTACGCATTCGACGCTGATCACGCCATACTGGCTTTTCCCCTTGCTACCTTGTACACCTCGCTGAACCGGCTTCAGGTCGTGACCGGGACTCATCTCATCCCGGATGACGTTCGCTTCATCTGCCATCTTTGCAGGGATAAGGACGGGCCTCTAACGCCTTTCTCGTCTATTTTTGGCCGTCAGTTACCATAACGTTGCGAGCTTCGACTACTGTCGCGCCTGCGATCATTGCCCACTCGCGACGGCACGCGCAAGTTCACGCCCGAACATGCGATCAACGTTCGCCGTCACAACCGCTTCTGCGCGCTCGCCAAATTCAAGCCGCTTCTTCGTCTCAACGGGCGCCCTAAACTCGACGAGCAAGCGAAGCCGGCCTGTCGTGTTCGCGTCTTTCGCCAGCCGCTTGTGTCTGCCCCTGAGCTTCCTGCGCTGCGCAACGTCCCCGGTTATGTCCGTCGCATGTTCGCGGAGAAATGGACGCTGCCATACACCGTACACGGTGCCGCGTTTCGTTCTGACGCTTCCCATGAACACGTCAGGCCGCCCCATGTACTTGCGGATCGCGTTGCGCGGCAGGTTGCCGTACTGGTTCGCCGATGCGCCGGCCGGAACGAGATTCGCAGGCTTCGCGCCAAGATACTGCACGCCGCCGAATTCATAGGGTGCAAGGTATCGAGCGGCCTTGTCGCGGATATAGACGCGTGCAACGGGCGTTCCCTTGCGCGCGGGCTGCACGGCCACCGAGTTGACCGTAAAGGGCGTCGGGTTGTCAAATACCTGCGGTAGTGCGTTCCTTTCGGCGTCGGCGGCGAGCTTCGCCAGTTCGGTCACAGTGTGTGCTTCGGCAAAGGGCAATTGCCGATAAGCCAGCGCTGAGAGCTTGCGCGACACGGCCTCAATGTTCGAGCGGATCGACAGTTCAAGCATCGATACACGCAGCGTCAGGACGGAATCCACGCGCGGCCGAACTCCGCTTTTGCGAGGCGCTTACCCACACGTTCAGGCATGCCGGAACGGTCTGCAAGTCTGTCTACTTCCTCCGGTTCCATGCCAAGGCCGCGCTCGATCTCCGGTACCGGTACGCCTGCCTCGATGATCGTGCGGACAATCCCGGCCATCGGCAAAACTGCGTGCGTGCCACGCGCGCGATTGTGACGGATAGTGGACATCATCCGGTGTACCGGATCGGCTTCAATCTCCGCAGCCGGGACGAAGCCGCCGTACCGCTCGCGGATACGAGCATCGTCCGACACCAGCCAGCGATGAAAGCCATCAATCAGCAGATAACCGCTGCCGTCCCTGAGCACAACCAGCGGCTGTGTGAAGCCGTCCTCTAGGATCGAGAGAACCAGCAGTTCAAGTTCGGGCGGCGCAACGCGGTTGGGGTTGTAGTCGTTCGCCCGCACGCAATCGCGATGTACCCACTTCACGCGTGAGACGGCAGCGCGTTCAATAGCGCCGCGCACGTCATCCGGTAGTGGGGAAGCTGACTCAATAGCGGGTGCCATCGTTGTCGTTTTCCATTGCAAGCAATTCTTCGAGCGTCACCCCCCGTCGCTTCTGCTCCGCTCCGGCAAGCGTGACCAGCCCACCAGCCTTGCGGTTCTTGAAGTCGCCCTTGAGCGCGATCTGTGCGAGCGCGCGCCACGATACGCCGCTCATTGGATCAGCTCTTGTGTCGTCAATCGGCCGCTTCGTCTTGCGTTGGTGCACTTCTATCGCGCGCTTGAGGGAGAGTGCCACGCGTGAGCGCCAGGGTTCATCGTACAGATTGATGATCCGCCAGGTCCATTCCCGCCATGTCAGTCCTACTGGCGGCTCGCGCAGGTGCGTACCGTAAAGCTCGGTCAGCGCGTAGCGCGCGGCTGTTGCGGCACCCGGTACGCGCGCCGTCATCCGGTGCCACAGGTCGGGATAGCAGATCGCCCAGGTGTGCAGCAGGTTGAGCGGTTCTTCGCCAAACGGCGGGCAGACGCGCTGTTGGGCATGCGCCAGTCCCATCGCTTCGAAGCGGTCATAGGTGTGGTTGTAGTCCCAGCCGAAGCACGACGGCGCGACCCATACGTCTTCGAATCGCCAGTCGTATATCGGATCGCACAACCACACGTTGCGCGCGTTAGGGCTCTGATGAATGTAGTTATCGACGCGCGAGCGCATGGTCATGCGCAACCGGCGCAACGACTCCTGAGTACGGATGCCGCGCAGCATGGCGACGGTCTGCGACTGGCCCGCGAATGGCAGGTGACTGCAATCGGGAATCATCATTCCGCGCGCGAAACCCGGCATCGTCGGCTCAGCGCAGGACGGCATGGGGCGTACCCATTTCTCCCGCTCGTCAGGATTCCAGCAGTACCAGTACGGCTGCTGCCGCGAACAGGCGTTGCGGTGTTTGACCGGCACGCAATACCACGTAAGCGCGATATCGGGCTGCGCGCGCACCCACTCCACATAGTCCTCGGTGTCGGGCGATATGCATTCCTCGTCATAGAAATGCACCTCGAGCGGCAGGCGTCCGGTCTCGCGAGCGACCGCGAGTGCGAGATGCAGCACGACCGTCGAGTCCTTGCCGCCCGAAAACGAGACGACGATCCGGTCGAATCTGCTGTAAAGATGCCGGAGTCTTTCGAGCGCTGCATCGTGGACGGTTTCGTCCACATAGTGCCGGTCCAGCGTCAGACGCGCCTTGCCGCTCATGAGCGTTCCAGTGTCGTATCGCCGGTCGTGCGGATCGCAGCAAGATTGCGGGCCGACACGCCATCCACGATAGTGCGGTTGATCATCGGGTGATCGTCGTCGGCCGGGCCGCAATCGGAATCCGGGTGATAGGCGAGCACGCGCATTTCGTCGCCCCGGTCGGTTGCGAAGTGGTGTCGGCCGTTCGCATGGATGCAGAAGATCATTCCCGCTTCGAGCGCGATGCGGGCATCCGCGCCCGCATTACGTGCGACGCACGTCCCGCGCCCTGAGAGAACGAGTCCAAGCCGGTCCGATGGATGCGTGTGTGCGGTCTGAAAAACGCCTGCGGGGAAGTACAGCAGGTTCAGACATGGATCGCCGCGGCGAACCGGCTGAACCAGCGTGGTATCACTGCACTGGTCGATATAGCGCAAGCGGCCCTTGTGCTCGACGGGCCCACCGATCATGAACAGGCCGCGCCAGCCAGCGCGCCGCATGATGACTCCGCGGCTGCTCCGTGCAGACAGCGTGAACCGGCCCGGGACGCAGAAGTACTGGCCGGCGTGCAGCATCCACGCATGGCCGTTGTGCTGCAGGCGCGCTGCCCCCTCATGCACGTAGCCGAAGTGAGTCGCCTGCGGCTCAGTCATAGCGAGGTCCTCTGTCCACGCCTGCAATGCGTCAGCCAGATAGCCATGCTGCCAGCCGTAAGCCGTGAAGGCGTGCGAGGGCGCGCCGATGTGAGCGGATCGATTCATTGGATACTTTGGCTTGCATCAAGCCATTCGCGCGCTATCAGCAGGAGCGCCGCGCCGCTGTCGGCGGCGCCGCGCGTTCGCGCGTGTGCAATGGCATCGAACAGAATCTGACGGTCGGCAACTCGGACCATGCAGGAAAAGACTGCGAGAGATGCAGCTGCATCGCTCACAGCAGAAAAACCATTCTGGCTGGCGGCAGCGTCGGCGGCTGCACTGACAGGAGCCCGGTCGTGTGTATTGGCGTTCGCGCTTGCGAAACCAAATTCCGTAGGGTCTGCGACTTCGGCAATCTGCGCGGCGTGATCGAGCCGGAGCCTGTCTGTATCGTCAGTCAGCCGCGCCAGATCAGCGTCAGAGAAACCTAGCAGATCGGGCTCGAAGCCCTCAACGGTGAGTGCCTGAAGCTCCTGCGCGAGCAGTTCCGTGTCCCATGAGGCGTTAAGTGCGAGCTTGTTGTCCGCAATCCGGTAGGCGCGCTTCTGGGCCTCACTCCATCCCCGCGCCACGATTACGGGCGCATCGTCCAGCCCGATCTGGCGCGCGGCGAGCAGACGTCCGTGTCCGGCGATGATTTCGCCGACTTCGTCTACAAGTACGGGAATCGTCCAGCCAAATTCACGCAGTGAGCCTGCAAGGCTCTCCACCTGCTCCGGTGGATGGCTACGCGCGTTGCGCGTCGCAAGCTGCAGCCGCTCAAGCGGCCAGCGCTCCACGCTGTCGGCAGGCCAGGGCGGTTGTTTCTTCATTCGTGACGTCTGATGCGGATTCGTCGCGTACGATCCCCGCTTCGCGCAGGAGCGCATCGATGCGCCCGAACGCTGCGTCGAACTCACCGCTTTTCTGCCGCGTGCCGCTCAGTGTTGCACCGAGAATCGCGGTATGTTCGGCAACGGTCTGCCGGTGCACGCCGCAGCGCTGCGCGAGGCTGACCTGTGTCTCGCCGGTATGGGTGAGGATGTTGGCGACCAGCGCGGAACGCAAACGGATATTCGGGACGTGCCCGATGAAGAGCGGCGCAGTGTGCGCGACGATCTGAGCGAGCGCGCCCGACCATTCGGGATTGGGATAGTGCCCCGCGCAGCAGGGACGATGGCACGCGCAGGTTATGTTTTGGGGTGCGTAGCTGACTACGAGCAGCGCGCGCTGCAAATCCGTCAATCGGTCCAGCCGGTAACGGATACGCGCGGCCTGCGCGGTGGCATCCGTGCCGGTCAGTACGTCATCGCCGGGAGCCGACTGGTGTAGCGCCTTGAGAGACGACGCGCCTCCACGCAGAACCGCGTGCGAAAGCGCGTCACGCAGCGCCGCTGCTGTGCCGCAATAGGTGTCTTTCATGGGGGGCGGTGCAGAAATCTGAACGCGCAAAACGAAAAAACCCGCTCGAGGCGGGTTCCGGGTGCAGTTCGGAGACTACTAATCTTTGCGTATATTCGACTGTTTTTGCCGGTTGTCAAGAAATTTCAATCCGACCCACCAGCGCGCTAGCGTCAGAAACGCTCAGGCCTGCGCTCGGCGGGCCTGGACTGGTGCGCCAGATCGCTAGTCGATAGCCCGCAAAATCAGCCCGCCCTCGGCGTGCTGTTTCGCGTACTCCCTCAGCGCGTAGTACTGCTCGACCTGCGGATCGTAGTTACCGCCCTGTTCATGAATCGTCCATATCAGCCGGTTCAGGACGAACAGGCTGATGGTGATTCCGGCTGCGTCCGCGCTCATGGTGCTATCGAACTGATTGCCCTCTATCCTCAGTGTCATCCGTTCCGGCGCGCGGGGTGCAAGATAGAAACTGCCGTTCGACAGTTCGTAAAAATTCCACGCCCCGTGCGCATACTCCGGCGAGAGCTTGGCCGCGCAGGAATACACCAGGTTCTCTGCAACCGGCCATAAAAATTTGCCCAGCATTTTCGGGAGAAACCTCAGGCGACGACTCTCAGGGACCAGCTTTGCAACGATTCCGGCCGGCTTTTTCCTCGCCATCTCACGCTCCCCTGGAAGCGACGACAGGAGTCTGCGCGACGCGCGCCAGGGGCACGATCGACGCGAGTACGCCGGAGAGCTCCTGAGTCTCCTGCGCGATTTCGTACGCAAGCTGGTAGCCCATCCAGGTCATCGGATCGTCGCCGAAGAACACAGCAAGGCGAACGGCCGTATCAGCCGTCAAACGGCGCTTGCCCTCGATGATCTCGCGGATACGGCGCGGCGCAACGCTGATCGCTTTCGCCAGCTTGACTTCAGTCACGCGCGCGTCGGCGATTCGCGCAGCGAGCGCCGCGCCAGCCGTCTGAGGAAGAGATTTTGCACCGCTGGACTGGCTCGACGCAGGCGGCGTCGGCGCTAACGTTGTCGAGGTTTTTTCGCCAGGCGTCGGCGCGACCTTCGCTGCGGGCGTCTTGACGGCGGGCGCGGCCTTCGTCGCGGGAGTCTTGGCGGCGGGCGTCGGCGCGACCTTCGTCGTCGGAGCTTTGGCAGCCGCCTTCGCCGCCACCGTCGTTTTTGCCTTCGGCTCAACCACACTCGCAGCCATCGTTTTCTTTGCCGGTGCCTTCGTTGCCGGTGCTTTCGTTGCCGGTGCTTTCGTTGCGGCGTGGTTCGTGGTGGTCTTCGTCGATTTCATCTGGAATCCTATCTAATAAGTGGGTAATTACAAACAACTGCATACCCACCTTAAGGCGACCGCGCAGGCCTGTCCAGAGGCAAACTTCGGCCAGACTCAGATTTCTTCCGAGGCGGCGAGGATGCCGCGTTGATGGGCGAGGATTGCAACCGGGGCGGCGAGGATTGACCGTCGCCGGGCGAGGATTGCACCTGACGCGGCGAGGATTTGGTGTCCGCCGGCAAGGTTTGATACGCGGCTGATCGCCCCTCGGTGGTCTGCTCCCGTATCCATTCGAGCGCGGCGCGGTGCGCTTCCCGATACGAGCGCGAAGGATGGTCGCCGCGCTCGATTCCCTGACGGTAGGCGCGGCCGATCCACGCCCTCAGATCGTTCGGCAGCGCGTACCAGTGTCTCCGGCAACCCCACGCATTGCGCGGGTTGATCTGCCTGCAACCGGGCCACGGACAACGGTGCATGGCTATGTCCTCTCAGCCCTGAACACTTCGCCAAACACGATACGCAGGTCCTCACCTTTGCATGGTCTGCGTCCGTACCACTTGACCGCACGTGCCGCGCATTCGTCAGCCCGCGCCTTCCATTCGCCGCCGCGCCGGATCGCTTCAGCGCGCACCTGATCGGCGAGGGTCACGCTTAGGAGCGGCGCGCATTCGGCGACCGGAAATCTGTGCATGGTTTTCCCACTCAGTGTGTCACCGCACCGGATTGCTGACGCGGGTCCGCTGGTTCCGCACCCACCAGCGCGGCGCGTGCAATCCGCGCGATATCGGGCAGCGTTAGCGCGCTCGTCGTGCCTTCCGCGAGGTCGGCAATCAGCGCGAGCGCTTCGCGCAAACGTGCAGCGTCGTGCAATGCGCGGTGGCGCATCTGGTCGGAACGGATCACTCTGACCTCTCTCTGTCGCAGGTTCATGGCATGGCCTCCATCGATAGCGCGTGCGCGAACGACAGCACGCACTGCTGTGCTGCAAGCGGTTCAACGACGACCTCGGTGCGCGGATTGGTGCGGTCGATACCGTGATAGACGTGTTTCTCGCGCACCTGCCTGTCGTTCCTGTAGACGCCGGCCTGTACCAACTCGCGCACACTTGCACCATTGGCCTTCACCCTTGCATAGCGGTTCTGCAGCACGTCGAGAATCACGGATTCATCGAGGTCCGGCCGTTCGGACGCGTAGAAGATCCGCAGCGTGACGCGCACCGGGCCGGTCAGTTGCACGCGGCACAGTGGGGGAATCTGCCGTAGCGCGTAGCGCTCATAGGCGCGCGCCTTGTCTGACTTGATCGACATCGGGCGCGAACGGATGCGGTTCGCGTCATCGCGATAGCGGCGCGAGACGATTTCGCGGCTGTTCGCTTTGCCGGCGGGCTCGCCCAGGATCGTGAAGGCAATCGCGTTCACACCGTGGCCTCATGCGGCACTTCGTCGTCTTCGCCCGGTACACGCGAGGGCAGCACGCTGCCGCGCAATTGGAACGCGGCATCGAAAACTGCGCGGTACTGCGCTCGTTTCTCTGCAGGCGCGTTGTCCAGATATGCGCGGCCCGCTGGCGACAGTACTGCATCAATCGAGATTCGCTTCGTTTCATAGGTGAGCGGTGCGCCGTTTTTTGCGCACCCGCGTAGCAACATCTCAAAGGCCCATTGCGGCGAGGGCCGGCGATTCGCGAGCGGCGCAAGAATTTCCCGCATGCGTGCGAGGCACGCTTCTACCTTCGCCGGGTCCGCCCGGTCGGGCTGCGGCAGACGTGGCGGACTGCTTGCTGCGGCTTGTCGGCGCGTGGCGCGGCAGAGTTCAAGGAATTCGGGCAGCGTCGGTGGATGCGGCACATCGCAGAGCGCGACAATGCCGGCCTGTAGCGCTTCGGCTGGCACACCCTGAAGCGTGTGCGTCCAGACGCGTTTCAGATCGTTGGTATCGACGCCGCGCCACATCGCCACGAAGCGCGCGCCATAGATCGCGTGCATCTGGCGAAACAGCCATTCGCCGCGGGTTTCAGGTTGATCGGTCGGGAACATCGCGCACGTCCTCAGGGGCAAGGTCGAACACGTTTGGCGGGCGCGACGCATCGCGCCCGGTTAGCGCCGCGATCATTTCGCGGTCGCCTGCCTCGCGCACATCGCGCGGGCTGAGCCGCGCGAACGGCGGTCCGGTTGCACCGTTAGCGCGAGGCAGCAGCCATTCGGCCTGGAAGCCGCCCCAGCCACGCGTGCAGCAGATTCGCAGTGCGTCGTTTAGCGACAAGGCAGCCGATTGCGCTTCCCGCAGAACGCCAGCAATGGCCGTTTCCGTGGGTTTCAGACGCTTGCCGCTGCGCAGGGTCAGCCAGTCGCTTGCGATCTGAGGTTCCACACCGAGCGACACAAGACGCGCGTGCGCGTCGAAGCGCGCTCCGCGCGCGGTTTTTGTCTTTGCATTTGATGAAGTAGAAGATGAAGATGAAGAGCCGTCACTTAAGGAGGGCTTTGGTGCGGGGTTTGGTGCGTCACCCTCAGCAGCACCAAAGCGCGAGGAATTGCCGCGAATGGTACGCACGTATTCATCCCTGACCATCCGCGAGGAATACCAGACTGGCCCGGTCTGTTCGCATACCAGAACGACAGGCGTTCCCTCCCTTCGTCCCGAACGGGGAACGTAGACATAAGGCTCGACAGGTTCACCCACGTCGCCGCCTTTCAGGATTCGCTTGTCGGCCAGCATACGCAGCGCGGCGAGCGTGCAATGTACCGCTTGGGCGATGTCCCTCAACGGCCAGCGAACCGTGCCGTAATCCTCCTGGTCGTGTAGCAGGCACAGCACGTCAATCCAGATTCCTTTTTCCGAGTGCGAGCAGCGGCGAAGTTTGCCGTTCGAAGTCCAGTCGCCCGGATAGAACTGGAACGAGGGACGTTTCATTGGTCCGCCTCAGTGTGTAAATGCTTTTGACCACTGCGAGCGGGCGCTTACGGTTGCCGATCCTGCAGCGCATCGCCGAGTGCCAGCAGAAACGCGCAGCCCGGTAAGCCAGAGCTATCAGCCAGCAACGCGCGGGCTCGCGCGTCCTGTTCGCGCAGCTCTGCCAGACGGCCACCAATGCAGCGTGTGACCGCTTCAGCGTCACGCAGTACGACGCGCGCCGCGCGCTCATAATCGGCCAGCATGAGTGCGCGTCTTGGGACGCGGAGAGCGAAACTTCCTTCGATTCTGGAATCAGTCATGATTTGCCCCTTCCAGCATTGCGCACAGAAACGCGGTCATTGCCGGCACGATGCGCCGCACCTCGGCCTGCATAGCGTCCGTCATCGCGTCATAGATCGCGATGGGATTCTTCGACAGATACCCGTCGCTTTCGAAGTCGCGCACGCGCCCCCATATCCAGAGCACGTCCTCGGGAATCCGGTTGATAGTCGCCGCGACGTCGTTGCGAATTTCGCGGACAAGCGCCGCTGTTGAGGGCTTCCCGGCGGGGTCGTGCAACGCTTCCTCGAACTGCGCTTCAGGAATCGCGGCCAGCTTCTGCCACTTCGAAGACTGATCGCGCGTCACGCCGAGATCGGCAAGCGTTTGCGGGCGGGAAGGTGTCGAATCGTGCGACACCTTGGGCGACGCGTTCGCCGGATTGACATTGCCTTTCGGCGTCGCCCGCATTTCCGCTTCGGCAAGTTCTTTCAGCAGCACGCCTGCGCGGCGTTCGGCGCGAAGGCGGATTGCGCACGCCTTGCGTTCGGCGTCGGTGTTCTTCGCCTGCCTTGCATAGACTTCGAGCGCGAGTGCCCTGTCGCGAAGGTCTTTCACTTCATCGACGCGATGGCATTCCGCAATGGCGGTACACATTGCGACGTAGCGTGCATCGAGCCGCGCCCCGGCGCGGGCGGTCATGTTCCGGCGCACGTCGATAACCGTATCGCGTGACGCGCTGGTCACCCTGGCTATCGCCGTGTTGGTCGCGGTCGGATCGGCTTCGATGGCCTTGCGGATCGCTTCGCGGTTGACCCTGTAGCTGCGCGGGTACGTCTTGCCGTCCGAGCCGGTAAGGCGCGCTCCCTGGTCGGCTGGATTCATCGCGTCATCCTACGGTGTCGTCACCCCGGGAAAATCGTCTATCGCGGTGAGCATGACGAATTCCTTTGCTGAATTCACGAACTAAAAATTAGGCGCAAAAAGGCACCCAGTCAATTACGTTGATTTGTATTAATCGTGCATGAAAGTGCATGGAAGTACACAGATGTTTTTTATAAAAAATCAAGGGGATAGGTGCATTCACTTAGCAAAACCGGATGTTTCAACCATTATCGTCAGATTATGTAAATTTATCCTCGACACCCGCTGCGCAAGCCGCTGATGGATATGAGAATAAAAATTAAACGACCGTTCTGGAAGCGGCAACTGATAATTTTTTATGCGGCAGTGTGCTTTATATTTTTCCTTGAACTTAACCCGGCTCGACGCCTATCTTTCGATCCATGTTTCTCGGCATGGAGTGAATTGTGTCAACTGGATTTATTGAGCACTGGTCAATGCCGCATGAAGAAGGTGGGGAAAACCACATTATCCGGTCGTCAGATAGCGAAGCGGCCTATGCGCATGCCTTGACTGTCCGCGATTCGATCTGCTCGGCCCGGCCGCCGGTCATCACCGGCCAGTATCGCGACATCGAAACGGGTCTATGGACGGTGTTCGTCCGCGTCCTGCCGGACCCGCAGCAATGAGCGCATACGACTTCTCGCTGCCTGCCCGACAGCCAATTGCGGAGCTTGGCCTGTCCGTGCGGATCGCCAACCAGCTTCGTGCGGCCGGTATCACGTCGATAGGCGAGTTGTGCGAGCGTCGTGCGCGCGACCTGTTGCTGATTACGCACGTTGGCCCGGATTCTGTGCAGGCCGTTGTGGACGCGCTGACGCAACGCGGTCTTTCACTCAGGGAATAGACCTATGAATGCAAGGGACGACTGGCTTGCGGAGCGCCGCAAGGGCATCGGCGGCAGCGACGCCGCCGCCGCTATCGGACAGTCGCGCTATCAGACAGCCTATGAGTTGTGGCTGGACAAGACCGGGCAGACAACAGGCGAGCGCGAAGACAACGAAACAACCCGCTTCGGCCGGGCGATGGAAGCCATCGCGGCCGATATGTTTGCGCATCGCACGGGTGTGCGTCTGCGCCGTCGCAATCAGATCATCCGACACCCGAAGTACCAGTTCATGGCTGCGTCCGTAGACCGGCTCGTTGAAGGTCGGCGCGAAGGCTTCGAAGCGAAGAACGTCAATGCGGATTTCTTCCGCTTCTCCGGCGAGTGGGGCGAACAGGGTTCGGATCAGGTTCCGGTCGAATACCTGTGCCAGTGCCATCACTATCTGACGGTACTGAACTACGACGCCTGGCACCTGGGCGCGGTTGTCGGTGGCAACCGTCTTGTCACCTACACGATAGAGCGCGACCCGGAATTTTCGGAACTGCTGATCGGCCAGGAAATGACGTTCTGGACGTTCGTGGAAACCGGCGAGCCGCCGCCTTTCGACTACTCGCACCGGCATGCGGTTGAAATCCTGAAGCATCTCTATCCCGGCACGACCGGCGAAACCATCGCGCTCGATGCGGCGCTGATGGACTGGCACAACGTACGCATCGAAGCCGATGAACAGGTGAAGTCGTATCAGGCCGTTAGCGACGGCGCACGCGCCCATATCCTGCATGCGATGCGGGAGGCCGCAATTGGCCGGCTTCCCAATGGTGGCGCGTACAAACGCAAGATCGTCCACCGTCCCGCGTACAGCGTTGAGGCGTGCAATTACACGACGCTGACCTACAGCAAACCGAAGGAAGGAAAGGAGATTGCCGAATGATCGCAACAGTGGAAGAGGAACCGCGCACCCTGAAACGGTTCGAATTGAACCCCGACATGCTTGGCTACATCGAGCGCTTCTCGAACCTGATGGCGACGGCTGGCGTCACCGTTCCCGAACCATATCGCGGTAAGCCGGGCAATTGCGCAGCCGTGACGATTCAGGCGCTGCAATGGGGTATGAATCCGTTCGCCGTCGCAGCGAAAACGCATTTCGTCAACAACCAGATCGGCTACGAGGCGCAACTCATCATCGCCGCCGTCAATACATCCGGCCTGCTGGTGGATCGCATCAACTGGGACTGGTTTGGCGATTGGGAAAAGATCGTCGGGCAGTTCGTTGAACGCGAGTCGAAGACGAAGAAAAACGAACACGGCGAGCCTGTCCGATACCGCGTGCCAGCATGGAATATCGAAGACGAAGCAGGCGTTGGCGTGCGTTGCTTTGCGACGCTCAGGGGCGAGCGCGAACCGCGCGTGCTGACGATCCTGATGAAGCAGGCGCGCGTGCGCAACTCGACGTTATGGGCGGATGACCCGAAGCAGCAGATTGCCTACCTGTCCGGTAAACGCTGGTCCCGGCTTCACGCGTCCGAAATTGTCTTTGGTGTCCGCACGCCCGACGAACTCGACGTGGTCGACAACGGCATGCGCGACATGGGGCCAGCCGAAGAAGTCAGACGGGAATCCGCGGCGCATGGATCGTCGCGCACAAGCAGCGTCAAGGAGCGCATCAAGAAGAACGCGACTACACGCAATGCAGCGCCGACGCTTGACGAGGTTCTGAAGGCCATTGCGGAAGCAACGAACACCGGCGAAATGACGGTGGCTGGCGAACTTGCAACGAAGTTGCGCACCGATCAGGAAAAGGAAATCGCGCGCACGGCATACAGCGACAAGCTGAGCGCCGAACGCGCAGCGGCGCACGCGCAAGCCGCGCAGGACGATCCTGCTGACGCAGGCTCGAAACGTGATCGCGGCGGCGAAGTGGCAGCAATGACGTTCGCCCAGGTCATGGACGCGCTGGAACAAGCGGAAACGCTCGACGCGCTCGATGTTGCCGCCGACCTGATACGCACCGTGCCGGACGAAGGCCAGCGCGAAGAGCTGGAAGAGTTCTATCTAGCGAAACGCCACAGGATGGAGAGTGAGCAATGATGCACTTTGAAAATCATCCTGTCAGGCTTGAACACATCAACACGCGCGTGGAATTTCACGGCGAAGAGGAAAGGCTTGCGCTCGACCTGACCATCAAGGCGGACCTGCCGAATACTGCGCTCGATGATATGTCGCCGACGCTGCGCGGTTCGCTATATGAGGCGGATCGGCAAGCCGATATCGTTGACCCGGACAGTACGCCGGTACTGCGAAACCCACAGCTTGGCACGCTGCATTGGGCGGGCAAATTCGCTGGCGTAAAGCTCGCGCTGCGTGACGAAGATCGCGACGGCCTGGGCGGTTTGCGCTTCGTGGACGCGCGCCTGGATCGCGTTCGTTTTCAGCCGAAGGACGGGGGCACCTGTTCGTTCGTGTGGCACATCCACATCTACCCGGACGATGAAGCGACGACAGCGCACACGGTCTATTTCCTCCGCCGGCTGCACACGCTTGGAACGATGAACGTGCCTGATCCGAACGGCATCGACGACGACCAGGAATGAACCGGCCAGCGCTCAGATTCGGAATGCGCTGAAAGCCTACAACGAATGTGGAGGCTAAAATTGTTGCGGGACAAGCATCCTGAAGCATGGCAAGCCCTGATAAATCTTCTCGCGCGCAGCGTAGCGCGCGACATGGTACGGGGTTCCCGAGCGGCGAACAACACGGAGAACGAATCGAAATGCGAGTGGCAATCTATGCCCGCTTCTCAACGGACAAACAGAAAGAAACATCGGTCACGGACCAAATAAACGTATGTGCGCGTCGCGTCGCGACGCTGGCTGAGTGCGAAATTGTTGCCCGTCATTCGGACGAAGGTATCTCAGGTGGGACGCGTGTCGAATCACGCCCTGGCGGCAAGCAGCTGATGGCCGACGCGATGGCGGGCCGGTTCGATGTACTGGTCGTCGAAGCGCTGGACCGCCTGTCGCGCGATCAGGTCGAGCAGGAAACAATTTTGCGTCGGCTTGAGTTTCGCGGTATCCGCGTGCTCGGCGTGTCCGATGGCTACGATTCGACATCAGGCAGCCGCAAGGTGCAGCGGACGGTTCGCGGCCTTGTCAACGAACTCTATATTGATGATCTTCGCTGCAAGACGCTGCGCGGGCAGACCGGCCAGGTTGATCGCGGGTTCGTCGCCGGTGGCAAAAGCTACGGCTACGACCTCGTTAAAGGCGAGCATGGCAGCGATTACCGCGTCAACGACGAACAGGCGAAGTGGGTGCGGTTCATCTTCGAGAAGTTCGCGGCGGGCTGGTCCACCTTCAGGATATGCGACGAACTCAACCGCCTCGGTGTGCCGTCGCCGCGCAACACAACCTGGATGCGTTCGGCGCTGTACGGCTCACCGCGCAAGGGTTCCGGCATTCTCAATAACTCGGCCTACATCGGTATCTATATCTGGAACCGCTCGCAGTGGATAAAGGACCCTGACACGGGCGCGCGCGTACGTCAGGACCGGCCGGAAAGCGAATGGAAAACCGAACGCCGCGACCACTACCGCATCGTCAGCGATGACCTCTGGCACTCAGTGCGCACGCGCATGGGCGCGGATCGCCTGAACGCCGGAACGTCGGGGGCTGGCCGTGCGCCGCGTAGCCTCTTCGGTGGATTGCTGCGCTGCCCTGAGTGCGGCGGGGCAATGGTGTCAATCAATCAGCGTTACTACGGTTGCGTGACCCGAAAGGAACGCGGCCTGCAAGCGTGTAGCGGAGTGAACATTTACCGCTCTGAAACCGACGAACGATTGCTCAATATTCTGCGCGATGAACTGCTGTCCGACGACGCCCAGGCGGGTATTGATTCGGCCGTGCGCCGATACTTCGCGAACGAACAGGACGATGCGGCCGGATCGGCCAGGGAGATTCGAGCGAAGGTAAGCACGCTCGACCGGCAGATTGAAAATCTGACGCAGGCGCTGGCAGAAATAGGCGTTTCAGTGGCCTTGATGGAACGGCTGAAAAAAGCGGAAGGCGAGCGTGAGGCGCTTACCCAGGCTTTGACGCGAACGAAGGTCAACAGCGAACAGTTCGCGGAAATTGCTCAACGCGCAAAGGCACGAACAACAGAACTCAGGGAAGCGTTATCGGGGGAATCCGTCGATGAAGCGCGGCAAATAATTGCGACGCTGATGGGACCGATAGAGATACAGAAGAGGGACGGTGGTTACTTCGCGTCCTATGAAGACGTTTCCGAACAGTTGCTCGTCTGTGCTGCCGGAAATCAGTCTCGAATTGTGGTTGCGGGGGTAGGATTTGAACCTACGACCTTCGGGTTATGAGCCCGACGAGCTGCCAGACTGCTCCACCCCGCGTCCGTCGAAGAAAAGATTATAGACTAGCCAGACGGCCAGCGCAATAGCCATGTAAGAATTGGCTTCATTGCGCTTCGCTCTGCCCGCGCGGCGTCGCCTATCGGAAAGGCTCTGGAAATCCGTGCGCGGACGCTGCGCTAGAATTCAGATTCTCCACGCGGCTCGCCGGATCTTCACGACGGCGGCCCCTTTGACTCTGATGCCCCGACCCGTTCTGAACCCCATGGATATCGCTCACGACCTGCAGGTCATCGCCATTCAGGAAAAGACCCTCGTGTTTCCCCGCTTCGATGCCGACCGCGCGTGGCAAGTCGGCGCGTATCTGCACGAAGTCGCGAAAGCGCGCGGCATTGCCGCTGCGATCGACGTGCGCACGTTCGGCCAGCCGCTGTTCTTCAGCCTGCTCGACGGCGCGACGCCCGACAACGTCGACTGGGCGCGCCGCAAGGGCAACACCGTCGCGCAATTTCGCCGTAGCTCGTACGCGATCGGTCTGAAAATGCAGCTTGCGGGCGCGACGCTCGCCGACAAGCACGGACTGCCGGCCACCGAGTACGCATCGCACGGCGGCGCGTTTCCGCTGGCGGTGGAAGGGGCGGGCGTGATCGGTTCGATCACGGTGTCCGGTCTGCCGCAGCGCGCCGATCATGAACTCGTGGTCGAAGCGCTGTGCGCGCATCTCGGTCACGACTACGGCAAGCTCGCGCTCGCGAAAAACTGACGCGATGCGCGTACCCCCGTATGCGCTGCTCGCGATCGCGATCGTCGCCGAAGTGATCGCGACTTCCGCGATGCGGGCCTCGGACGGCTTTTCACGGCTGCTGCCGTCGATGGTCGTCGTGCTCGGCTACGGCATCGCGTTCTATTGCCTGTCGTTGACGCTCCGAAGCATTCCAGTCGGCATCGTCTACGCGATCTGGTCCGGCGCGGGCATCGTGCTGATCACGCTGGTCGCGCTAGTGCTGTACCGGCAGGTACCCGACGTGCCGGCGATCATCGGGCTGGGATTGATCGTCGCTGGCGTCGCGGTGTTGAATCTCTTCTCGAAGATGCAGGCGCATTGAGCACCCGCGCCAGCCGCCGCGATTGCCGCCAGGCACGTAAATCGGCTTACTTGCAGCGCACGATCATCGAGCGGCCCTTCACGTTCGCCGACGCCACGTTCGTGACGCTGCCGCCGGCGGTGCCGCCTTCGTCGTTATCCTTCGACACGATGTCGTAGCCGGTCGCGCCGCAGGCCTTACCCGCTTGCACGTAGCACGAGGCCCAACTCGAGCCGGCGTCGGCGCCGCTGCAGTTGACCGCGAAGCCGGTCTGGCCGTTGGGCAGATTGATCAGCGTGGTCGTGTTCGACGACGCGCAGCCGCCCAGTCCCGCGGCGAGCAGCAGCGCGGCGGGCAAGGCGGCCGACAGCGACGCGCGACGCACGAGGGCAAGCGCGGCGCTGGATCGGAGGCGGTGGAATCGGCCGGCGCGTCGCGGTTGCGTCGTGAATTGCATCGTGTTGTGTCCTTTCATTCAAATAGAGGGGGTCTGCCGGGTGGGGGCGGCCGCTGTGGAGCGCGAGGGCGTGCGCCACGGCTCAGGTCATTTCGACCGTGATGCCCGCCGCGTTGAGGAGCCGCCGGGCTTCCGCGCCTTCTTCAGTGGCTGCGTCTTCCCAGATGCCGATCGCTTTCGGGATGTCGATGCCGTGACTTTCGGCGTACTCGAACCAGCGGTTCGCCGCATCCGGCTCGGGCAGTTCATGATCCTGCAGAAAATATTTTCCCATATTGCGCTCGCTGGCCTCGAAATGGCGTCGTGACAGGTACCGTGCGACAGCATGGAGCATGCCGGTATGGACCGTTCGACCAGCGCGCGCGGCTGAAGTGCGGCGCGGCTCTTTTGGCGCGGCGCGGGGGGCGCGTCTCGCGAGCAGAACTTATCGCGCTGCAACGCGCCTTATCGTTATGGGACGGGCCGCCCGCACACACCCAGTGCAGCGGCGCGCCGCATGCTGAAGCATCAGGGCGGCGCCGTTGCGACTGGCGCCAGCTCTGCAACCGCAACAGGAGGACGAAGATGGCTGAACGGGTCAGTGGCCCTTATCGCGGCTATTACATCAGCGCCGCCGCGCGCCTCGTGCCAGGGGGCAGCACGTCGGGCCCGTCGGGCGACGCGCACACCAAAGCGGACGGTACCTACGTCGGCACGGTCAGCCTCGCCGAGCTTGGCCCGGACGATCCGCACCGGATGGAAACGCTGCTCGAGCTCGGCGACCGGCAACGCTTCGACAGTGAAGAAGAGGCGCTCGCGTTCGTCGAACGGGCGGCCCGCGAGTATGTCGACCGATTGCTGGATGGGCCGTGAGCGTGTCGGCGATTTCCGTGCAGAGGGCCCGCCGATGGGCTCGCCAAGGCAGCGCGCGATGCCCTGAATCAGGCCCCCGCGCGCGCTGGACCGTGATCCGGCGGCGCGAGTACCATAGCGGGACTTGCGAGGATCGGCGGCGCGCAGGGCCTTCCGCGCAAGCGACGTTCCCGCCGCCAACTTCTGACGAGGCGACCATGAAAATCCGTTTTCCCGAAGACGCGCCTGCTTACCGCGACTCCAACCTGACCGTCGTGTTTTCCGCGCTGGTGGACGGTGAGCCGGTGCCGTGCGCGATCTCGGTGGAAGCGCTCGAGGATCATTTCGGCGCTTACAGCGAGGACCTCGACGGCTGGCTGCGCGCGTTCGATGCGGGCCGGCCGCGCATCGAGGCCGTTGCGCGTGAGCATCTGCAGATCAGTAACGGCACACCCGTGCTGCTCAAGAGTGGCCACTTTCCGCCGGGGCAGATGGCAGGCTAAGCGGACCTGCCTATGGACCGTCGGCGCCAGAGGCCGGGAGCAGGTCCATCTCTGCGGTTTTCACTTCACCTACGCATCGCCAACGCCTTGCCGCTAATTCATGTCGCGTGCCGGCACTACCTCGCGCGCCGCTTCGAAGCACCGCCTGATCCCTTCCTGATACGACGTCTTCCTGAGCGGCCCGATCAACGTCGCGAGCGCCGAATCATCGAGCACGACCGGCTCGGTCATCAGATAGTTCATCTCGACCAACTCGCGCATCAGCGGATTGAATAGCCCGAGCACGCGCAGCATGCCCTTGCCGGCCACCATCAGCTTCGGCCCGGAGCCCGCGAGCGCGTAGGCCTCGCGAGCCACCTCGCGCTGCGTGATCGTGCCGGCGCCCGCGAGATGCCACCAGCGACCGTAGGCTTCGGGCGTGCGCGTGAGTCGTTCGATCACGGGACCGACATCCGGCAGATAGATGAATTCGTGCGGTACGTCGACGGGACCGAGCACCTGCGCGCGCTTTCCGGTAGCGGCGCCAACGAAGACACCGTGCAACAGGCTGCGCTCGACCCCCGGTCCGTAGAAATCGGGCAGTCGCAATACCAGCGTTTCGAGACCTTTGTGGCCATGCGCGGCCAGCACGAGCTTTTCCTGTTCAAGCCGCATGCGGCCCTTGAACGTGTGCGGCTCGCGCGGATGATCTTCTCGGACCGGGTTGCCGCGCGCGCGGCCATACGGATACACGGTGCCGATCAGAATGAAGCGCCCGACACCGGCGGCCGTCACGCCAGCCAGCGTTTTCTCCATCAACGACGGGTGCTGCGCGAACTGGTCGTAGGGCACGCCGACGAGGTAGATCACGGTCTGCAGACCTGCGGCCGCGGCGCGGATCGAGGCGGGGTCGTCGGGGTTCCAGGTGACGATCTCCGCGTGCGGGTCGTCACCGAAAGTCCGTTGCAATACCTCGCGCGAGCGGCCGACCACCCGGTAATCGCGGCCCGCCGCGCCAAGCGCCGTCGCGATGCTTTGGCCCGCAGCGCCCGCTGCACCGAATAAACCGACCTTTCCCGTGGTTTGCATGACGACTCCCTCAGATGGCGGCGCGACATCGTCGCGCGCTCGTGGCTGCTTGATTTGACAGATGAAAACTTACTGAACATTGTTCAGTAAACGATGTTCAGTTTAAATTGACTTTTCAGTTTGTCAATCTGAAAATTGCGAGTCATGGGAATCGCCGAACGAAAAAGCCGCCAGAAGCAGGCACTGCGCGAACGCATCCTCGATGCCGCGCGGCGCATCGTCGTGGGCGAGGGCTTTGCCGCGCTGTCGATGCGCAAGATCGCTGACGCGATCGAGTATTCGCCCGCCACGTTGTATCTGCATTTCGCGAGTCGTGACGACATCGCGCGGGCCTTGTGCGCCGAAGGCTACGCGCAGTTGCTCGCGACCTTCGTGCCGCTCGTGCAGATCGCGGATCCCGCCGAACGGCTGAAGGCGCTCGGGCGCGCGTACGTCGCGTTTGGCGTCGAGCATCCTGAAACGTACCGGCTGATTTTCATGGAGGACCCGAGCTATACCGGCGCGGCGCTCAGGGGCGGGGTTGGCACTGGCAAACAAGACGGCAACACGGGCGACACAAGCGCGAACGCCGGGACCGGTGGTTCGACCGCCTCCCTGGGCAACGCCGCCGGCGGCGTTGCCGACGACGACCCCGGCGACGCCGCGCTGCACATCATGATCGACGCGCTCGACGAGTTGCGAGCAGCGGGGCGTCTGTCGGCGTCGGTCGCATCGATGGAGCCGGCCGTCTGGGCCGAGGCGTTGTGGGCGAGTCTGCATGGCATCGTCGCGCTGAATCTCACGTGCCCGATGTTTCCGAGCGCGCCGCTCGAGACGCTCGTCGGCGTGACGCTCGACGCATGGCTCGGTGTGCCGCAGGCCGTGGCGGCGGGCGCATCGAACAGCGCCGCAGTCCGCGGCAAGAAAACAGTCGCGCGGCGCGACGCCAAGTCGGCCGGCTCCACGCACCCGGCCCCCGAGCTCCCCACCAAACGCAAAGCGGCAGGCCCGTGATAACGTTCAGTTCCACCTCATGCCGCGCCGCCGCGCCCAGTTCTCCATGTCCACGTCCGCCTCGCCCGCCACTAGCGACGAAATCGCGACCCACGTAGCCAACCGCATCGGTCTCATCGAACTGGAGCGGCCGAAAGCGCTGAACGCGCTGTCGACCGGCATGATCCGCGCGATCCACGCGGCGCTCGACCAGTGGCGCGAGGACCCCGAGGTGCTGGCCGTCGTCGTGCGCAGCCGGCACGAGCGCGCGTTCTGCGCGGGCGGCGACATCCGCGTCATGTACGAAGCGGCGCAAACCGGCGACCAGGAGGCGCGCGATACGTTCTTCAGCGAGGAATACCGGCTCAATCACGCGATCTTCGTGTATCCGAAGCCGTATATCGCGTTGATGAACGGCATCGTGATGGGCGGCGGCATGGGCATTTCGCAGGGCGCACATCGCACCGGCGGCCTGCGCGTCGTCACGCAATCGACGAAGATGGCGATGCCCGAAACCCGTATCGGCCTCTTTCCGGATGTCGGCGCGAGCTGGTTTCTCGCGCGCACGCCCGGCGCGATCGGCCGCTATCTGGCGGTGACCGGCGAGACGATCGGCGCGGCCGACGCGCTGTACGCGGGCCTCGCCGATGCCTACATCGACGACGCGGCGTTGCCCGCGCTCGTCGATACGTTGAGCCGCGAACCGTTCGAGCGCAGTGCTGATGTGGTTGCGTGCGTCGAGCGCGAGACGCTCGCGTATCAGGTCGCGCCGCGGCCCGAGGAGAGCGCGCTCGCGAAGGCGCGGACGTTGATCGACCGGCATTTCGCGCGGCCCGACGTCGCGCGGATACTCAAGTCGCTCGAACAGGAACGCGAGCGCGGTGGCGACGCGGCGGAGTGGGCCGAGCAGACGATCGCGGTGCTGCGCGAGCGCTCGCCGCTGTCGATGGCGGTCTCGCTCGAAGTGGTCACGCGCGCGGAAGGGTCGATGGCCGACGTGCTGCGCACTGATCTCGATCTGACGCGCTCGAGCTTTCTGCGCGGCGATACGGTGGAAGGCATTCGCGCACGCATCATCGATAAGGACAACGCGCCGCGCTGGCGTTTCGCGCGCATCGAGGACGTCAACCGGGCCGATGTGGAGCAGATGTTCGACAGCCCGTGGCCGGCGAACGAGCACCCGCTGCGCGCTCTGCGCGGGTGAACGCGCGGCCTCGCGAACCCGCCCGCGCGAATCTACGCGTTGCGCGAATTCATGTTCGCCGCGTTTATTCCTCTGCCTCGCTCGCCATGAACGCGCGCATGAACACGAGCGCACCCCAGCCCCACATCGCGTTCGCCGTGAAGCCCACCGCGAGCCGCGGCAGCATGTTGCCGCTCGGCCAGATGCCGCGCAGCGGATCGACGACGAACACGCTCGCCGCCGTCAGCACGATGCCGCCGAACACGAACGCGGGTACCCACGGCGCGCGCCGATGCGGCGCGACGCGCAGCAGCCAGGCCATCAGCACGGCCCAGCACGCGCTCCAGATTGCGTTTGCGATGAACTCAGGCAGGCCGAGCGGCAAAAACGGCGCGGTCGAAAAACCGCTGGGGTCGATCATGCCGGCAGCGTGCATCAGCGCCAGCGTCGATTCGCGAAAGAACAAAGAAGCCAGAAAACCGGCGACGAACGGCAGAATAATTTTTTGCATGCATTGCACCGGCAACGTACAGGCGACGCGAATCGCAAGACCTGTACCGGGTGATTGGAAACGAGCGCCATTATATCGACCGGGGTTGGGCGGCCGGGGCCGCGTGTATAAAGCGCAACAACCGTATGCGGTAGAACCGGGCTAATCACGAAAGCGGAAATCCTAAGCTCAATAAAATCGTTCAAAAGCCGCGGACCGCTCCATAGACTGTTTCCTCATGCAGACGGCTCGGGTGTCGCCGTCGTCCGATAAATCGGGCGCATCACGCGCACGTTGGTCGAGGAAAGCCGTCGCAATGTCGAGCCTCACGCCGAATCTCCGTTGTCGCAGGGCTCACGCGCGGTCGTGTTCGCGGTGTCGTCCGCCAGACGCATGGCCTTTCGTTTGACGCAGTTGCCGATGGCCTGAGTCCATCGTCCGTTTCTCAATCCTTCAACGCGTCGCAGCGCCTTGCCGGTTGCCGGCTCGATGCGCGCGGCCGGCGCTCGCGCTCACCGTTTTCATTACGTCAGGAACAGTCAGGAGTAACAACATGAATGTGTTCTGGTTCATTCCGACTCACGGCGACAGCCGCTATCTCGGTACGTCCCAAGGCGCACGCGCAGCCGACTACGACTACTTCCGGCAGATCGCCGTCGCCGCCGACACGCTCGGCTACGAGGGCGTGCTGCTGCCGACCGGCCGCTCGTGCGAGGACGCCTGGGTCGTCGCGTCGAGCCTGATTCCCGTGACGCAGCGGCTGAAGTTCCTCGTCGCGATTCGCCCGGGGCTGTCGTCGCCGGGAATTGCCGCGCGTATGGCGGCGACGTTCGACCGGCTATCGAACGGGCGTCTGTTGATCAACGTGGTGACGGGCGGCGACGCGGCCGAACTGGCTGGCGACGGCGTGTTCGTCGATCACGACACGCGCTACGAAATCACCGACGAATTCCTGCACATCTGGCGCAAGCTGCTCGCCGCGTCGCACAGCAACGAAGCGATCGATTTCGACGGCAAGCATTTGCGGTCGAAGGGCGGCAAGGCGCTATATCCGCCGGTGCAAAACCCGCATCCGCCGCTGTGGTTCGGCGGCTCGTCGGCGGCCGCGCACGATATCGCGGCCGAGCACATCGACACCTATCTGACGTGGGGCGAGCCGCCCGCAGCGGTCGCGAAGAAGATCGCCGACATTCGCGCACGCGCCGCGGCGCGCGGCCGGCAGATCCGCTTCGGGATCCGTCTGCACGTGATCGTGCGCGAGACCGAGGAGGAAGCGTGGGCCGCCGCCGACCAGCTGATCAGCAAGCTCGACGACGACACGGTCGCGCGTGCGCAGGCGTCGTTCGCGAAGATGGATTCGGAAGGGCAGCGCCGTATGGCCGCGCTGCACGGCGGCAAGCGCGGCGGGCGCGAGCAGCTCGAGGTCTATCCGAACCTGTGGGCGGGCGTGGGGCTCGTGCGCGGCGGCGCGGGCACCGCGCTGGTCGGCAGTCCGGAGCAGGTGGCCGCGCGTATGAAGGAGTACGCGGCGCTCGGCATCGAGACGTTCATCCTGTCGGGCTATCCGCATCTCGAGGAATCCTACCGCTTCGCCGAACTCGTGTTTCCGCTGCTGCCGCAACGCTTCAGCAAGGTTTCCAACGGGCCGTTGTCGGGGCCGTTCGGCGAAATCGTCGGCACCAGCTATCTGCCGAAGGCGGCGAGCGCGAGTTGAGCGCGCGCATAGCATGGGTCGCGCGGCTTGCGCGACACGCGCACGACGATCGACAGGCAAGGAGAAAAGCCAACATGAGTGACACCACTTTGAGCGCGGGAACGGCGGCAACCCCGCAGCCCGCGTCCACGACGCGCGCTGCCGCGCTGCGCCGTTTCGGCGCGCACCTGCTGCCGTGGCTCGCGCCGATCGCGATCCTGCTCGCGTGGGAAATCGCCGCGCGCAGCGGTGCGCTGTCGACGCGCGTGCTGCCCGAGCCGCTCGCGGTCGTGAAGGCCGCATGGTCGCTGATCCAGTCCGGCGAAATGTGGGCCGACGTGAAGGTCAGCACCTGGCGCGCGGTGTCGGGCTTCGCGATCGGCGGCGGCATCGGTCTGGTGTTCGGACTGGCGACGGGTCTCTTCAAACCCGCGGAAATCGTGCTCGATTCGACCGTACAGATGATCCGCAACGTTCCCGCGCTCGCGATGATTCCGCTCGTGATCCTGTGGTTCGGCATCGAGGAACAAGCGAAGGTGTTCCTCGTCGCGCTCGGCGTGTTCTTCCCGGTCTATGTGAACACGTTTCACGGCATCCGTTCGGTCGACGCGAACCTGATCGAGATGGCGCGCAGCTATGGCGTCAAAGGTTTCGCGCTGTACCGCCACGTGATTCTGCCGGGTGCGCTGCCGTCGATTCTGGTCGGCGTGCGCTTCGCGTTCGGTCTGATGTGGGTCACGCTGATCGTCGCCGAGACCATTTCCGCGCAATCGGGCATCGGCTACATGACGATGAACGCGCGCGAATTCCTGCAAACCGATGTGGTGGTGGTGGGCATTCTGCTGTACGCGGCGCTCGGCAAGCTCGCGGACATGCTCGCGAAGAGCCTCGAGCGCGTGTCGTTGCGCTGGCATCCGGCCTATCAGCGAGGAGCAAAGGCATGAGCGCAACGACGCTATCGACGACGTTCGGCGGTATCGCGGGCAGCGATCTCGAGACCGAACTCGCGCAGCCGCGGCTCGCGGATCACGACGCGAACGAGGCTGCGGGGGTTGAGCGGGACGGGGCGGCTGTGGCGCATTGCGGCTCGCAACCGAGCTTGCAACCCGCCACCGCCCTGGCCCGCAGCGACGCGCGCCCCGCGAGCGACTACGCGGTGCAATTGCGCGGCGTCGGCAAGTGCTATGGCGAGCGCGAGGTGCTGTCGGGCTTCGATCTGTCGATCGAGCGGGGCAGCTTCGTCGCGATCGTCGGCCGCAGCGGTTGCGGCAAGTCGACCTTGCTGCGGCTCGTCGCGGGTCTCGAAGAAGGCAGTTCGGGTGTGCTCGAAAAGCGCGCCGGGAACGGCGGTCCGCTCGACACCCGCATCATGTTTCAGGATGCGCGTCTGCTGCCGTGGAAAAGCGTGCTGCAAAACGTGATGCTCGGCCTCGGCCGCGGCGCGCGCGACGATGCGCGCGCGGTACTCGCCGAAGTCGGCCTGCTTGAACGCGCGAACGACTGGCCCGCGCAACTATCGGGCGGTCAGCGGCAGCGCGTCGCGCTCGCGCGGGCGCTCGTGCATCGTCCGCAATTGCTGCTGCTCGACGAGCCGCTCGGCGCGCTCGATGCGTTGACGCGCATCGAAATGCACACGCTGATCGAAAGGCTGTGGCGCGAGCATCGCTTCACCGCGCTGCTCGTCACGCACGACGTGCACGAAGCCGTCGCGCTCGGCGACCGGATTCTGCTGATCGAGGAAGGCCGCATCGCGCTCGATCAGCCGGTCGCGCTCGCACGTTCGCGCGCGCGGGCGTCGGCGGGCTTCGCCGCACTCGAAGACCACGTGCTGCAGCGCGTGCTGAGAAACGCGCCGAACGACGACACGCTGGCGCATCGCGCGTATCAGCCCTATGACCCGTACGGCTTGCCCGAACCCGGCCGTCTCACGCGGCCGACCGAGGTGCGCTGGGCCGTCTGAGTTTTCCTGGCAAATCGATCCGATCCGTTATCAACTGCTTCTGTGGAGTGATCTGAAATGAGCATTTCCGCCATCAACGTGCGCAATCAGTTCAAAGGCAAGGTCAAGGAAATCATCCGCGGCTCGGTGGTGTCCGAGGTCGACGTAGAGACGCCGTTCGGCATCGTCACGTCGGTGATCACGACGCGCTCGGTCGACGAACTCGAACTGAAAGTCGGCTCGGAGGTGGTCGCGCTCGTGAAATCGACCGAGGTGTCGATCGCGCGGCTTTGATGACGCTCCGCCAATGCGAGCGGCGTGCGCAGCGGCTATTTCGCGTTTGCGCCGCTGGCGGGCGGCTCGTGCGACATGTGGTCGTTGGTCGGCTTCGCCGGCCGCTTGATCGGCATGTTGTCCGGGTTGCTCGAACTGCCGGCGCCCGATGCCGCCTCGGGCGGTTTGGCCATCGGCGCATGGCTGTCCGGCGGCGCGCTGGGCGCCGTCTGCGCGACGGCGCTGGCGCCGCTCGCGAAGAGCGCCGCCAGCGCGGCGGCGGTGGCCGTCAACGTGGCCCAATTGCCTCGCTTCATGTCGTTCTCCTTCGATGTCGCGTGCCGTCTGCAGACACGCGGCTGTGTGCACGATTAGCTAGTAGCAGGCCGCGTTCCGGGGCCGCTGCTGGCGCGTTGAGGCGTGCTCCTAACGGTCACGCCGGTTTCAGACGCCAATTGCCTGGCTCGACGCTCCGGGGAGCGGCTCGTCAGGCACGCACACCTGCATCCGCCGATGAAACTTGCTACGATGAATTGAGCATTCCGACGGAGACGGCCATGTCGAAGTCCTTGAGTCCTGAAGCGGTCGAAGCGTTGCGGCGTCTGAACGACGTCGGCGTCGGACAGACGGCGCCCGAAGTCGCGCAGTCCGTTGCGGCGGAGTTGCTGGCATGCGACCTGGTTGCCGAAGCGGGCAGTAGTGGTGGGGTCGAAATCAACTGCAACGGCCGGCAGTATCTTTCCGGCGATTGCAACTGATCCGCTGATCGGCGGCCGGCCGCACGGCCGGTGTGTAGAGCGAGGCGGCGCGTCGCGGGTGAGTCGCGAGCAGGTGATTGGCCAGCGCGACGCCAGCTGGACGTGCGTGTCCGGCTACCCGCGATCAGCGAAACCACGGAGACGAGCATGGAGCCGAAGGGCGTCGACATGGGCGACTATCAGGCGCGCTATGGCGACTACGACATCGAGGTGGCGGTGGAACAGGTACTGACCGGCGTCAAGGCGCATTTCCGGGTGCTGCGCGACGATTCGACGGTGGTCGACTGGCAGCTCGTGCATATCGATAGCTTGTGGTCCACCGAGCATGCGGCCGCCGAGGCGGCTTTTCGCGCGGCGCGCGAATTGATCGATGCGGGGCTGGCGAGTTAGACGCGGATAGCCGCGTCGCGACAGAAGGGGACGCCGTGTTCGGATGAGGCAAGGAAGCGGCAGGCGCACGAGACGACGGTTGCAAACCGAACGCTACCCGGGCAACGTACCGGGTACCACGGCTGCCGTAAATGCAACTGGGCGCCGGCATCGATACTGCATGCGCGGCGCCCAGTTTGATCGCTGCCTCAGAGGCAGCGGATCTGACGGTACTGCTGGCGGCTTAGTGGCCGAAGAACACCGATTGCGGACCCGACGTGGGTTCGCTGCGCGTACCCGATTGCGTCGACACGCTATTCACGCCGCCGTATGCATTCGATTGTGCGTTGGCGCGTTCAGCAGCGACGGTCTGCGCGTTCTGGCCTTGTTGCGAAGCCGGCGCGCCAACCGACGGACGGTAGTACGGTGCCGGACCATAGCCGCTGGCGAAAGCGGGAGCGGCGATAGAGGCAGAAGCGGCAACCAGCAGGGCGGCGATAAACTTGGTCTTCATGGTAGGACTCCGATAACGTTTCGACTGCATTTCAGGAAGAGGTTGCAGGAGCCAGTGAACCAGGTGTCTGCAACGTCGATGGAAGCCAGTGTATACCCCTACTATTGAAAATTTGTGTCGATAATCTGAAATTACTATTCCCGACGAAGAAACAATCGTTCAGACGTACGCGCCGCAAGGCGGACCGGTGAACCGGCCCTATTGGCCAAGCGGTTTTTGAGAGGCGGGAGAAGGCGGGAAGGGGTGATTGCGGGGCGGAAAACCGCACAGACATCGTGGAAAACGCAGAAGGCCGTCAGCAAAACAAAAACGGCGTTGTGATTGCTCACAACGCCGTTTGCTTGAATTCTGTGGGGTGGCTGATGGGACTCGAACCCACGACGACAGGAATCACAATCCTGGACTCTACCAACTGAGCTACAGCCACCACTAACATCCGCTTGACTTGCTCTAAAAACCTGTCTCGCCGACGAAGAAACGAGATTATAGGGACTAGATGGTCGTTTGCCTAGTCCTTTATTCAAGAATTTCGATGGGCTCGCGCAGATGCTGTCTTGCTTCGTCGAAGATGGTCAGATCACGGGCCGCAAGTCGCTTGCTGTCGGACAAAACTCGACGCCAACCACGCGCACCCGCTTCGCCGCGATACAGCCCAAGCGCATGGCGCGTGATCGCGCCGAGATAGGTGCCGCGCGCCATTTCGGTCGCGCAATACTCGATCAGTTTCGCTTCGACCTGCTCGCGCGTCAGCGGCGCCTGCGCGGAGTCGTAGAAGCGCGCGTCGACATCGGCGAGCAGGTAGGGGTTGTGATACGCCTCGCGCCCGAGCATCACGCCGTCGACGTGCTGAAGATGCGCGTCGACTTCGTCGAGCGTCTTGATACCGCCATTGATGATGATTTCCAACTGCGGAAAATCGCGCTTCAACTGATACGCGTAGTCGTACTTGAGCGGCGGAATCTCGCGGTTTTCCTTCGGGCTCAGGCCCTTCAGTATCGCGTTGCGCGCATGAACGATGAAGACCTCACAGCCGGCTTGCGCGATCGTGCCGACAAAATCGCGGACGAAGCCGTATTCCTCGACCGTATCGACGCCGATGCGGTGCTTGACCGTGACTGGCACCGATACGACGTCGCACATCGCCTTCACGCAATCGGCGACGAGTTGCGGCTCGTTCATCAGGCATGCGCCGAACGCGCCGCGTTGCACGCGCTCGGATGGGCAGCCGCAATTCAGGTTGATTTCGTCATAGCCCCATTGCTCGCCGAGCTTGGCCGAACGCGCGAGATCGTCGGGCTCGCTGCCGCCGAGTTGCAGCGCGACTGGCGCTTCGTCGGGCGTGAATGCGAGATGACGCGGCACGTCGCCGTGCAGCAGCGCGCCGGTCGTCACCATCTCCGTGTAAAGCCAGGTATGGCGCGAAATCATTCGATGCAGCGAGCGGCAATGGCGATCCGTCCAATCCATCATCGGGGCAACGGACACGCGGCGGGGGCTGGGAGTGCGAGGTAGAAACATGGAGCGGCCAAGCGGCTTGAATCAAAACAATAATTTTACCGCAAGGCCAGAAACCGCCGGGCGCGCTGGAGCCATATCACTGTCGCGACAGAGGCGGGCACCGGTTCGTCAATGCTTCAATGCCTTAATGTCCATGTCCCCCCCTCCCGCCACCACTGCTCCACGAACTGCCGCCGCCGTGCATGCCGCCGTATCCGCCACCGTGCCATCCGCCGTTCCCGCCATGCCATCCGCCGTGCCCGCCGTGCCCGCCGTGCCCGCCACCGCCATGCCATCCGCCGCGCCCGTGCCAATACCCATGTCCGTAATAGCAGCACGACCCTCCGAAACCGCCATAGATACCAACCGAGCCGTACGCCGGTCCGTAGTAAGGCGGTCCATACGCGTAGGGATAGTAGGGTTGCGCGTAGCCGTAGTCCGCTGGCGGCGCGACGACGCATCCAGTGATGCTCGCTGCCGCGGCCGCTAGCAGCGTCATCGATGCAATGAGCCTGGTCACGATTTTCTCCTTCACGTAAACCTCAGAAAAACCGCGCGCAACGGAGTTCAGCCGCGTTTGTGTCCGAGCGTTACCGGCGCCGGCGCGGCGGTGCGCGCTCGGGGCTTCCACCACGCGAGCCGTTGCCGCGACGCTCGACCGTTTCGCCAATCTTCCCGCGTATTACCGAGCGCCGTTGCGGTAACACTTCGTTAACGATCTGATACGTTACTGAAGGGCGTGGCTGCTGACTTCCATCGGACGATTCGTTGTTTAAGTCGGAAGCGATTCGCTTGCCCGCCCCGTTCGATCATCTGCTCAAAGGCAACGTGCTGTATCGCCACGGCATGCGCTATAACGAGGCGGAATCGCTTGGCCCGCTCGCGCGCTTTGCCGACAAATTCCCGTTCAACTTCATCACCGTCGGCCTCATTCATCTCGCGCTGCCGAACGCGCGCATCGATCATGGCCGCCACTCGCCATTACATTCTGTCTATCGATTTTCTCGCGCATTTTTACGACGTGTCGTTCGGCTGCCACCTCGGCGAGCTGGGCCGCTGTCAGCGCGCGTACGATGCGTTGATAACGCGCTGGCGACGCGTTCTACACGCGGGCGTGATGATCGAGATCGAGCACGAGGAACTGGTCGACGCTTGCGAAGCGAACGTGCGACGCATGCTCGCGCATTGCGGGCTCGAGTGGGACGAACGTTGCCTTGCATTTCGCGAGACGATGCGGCGTGTCAGCACCGCGAGTTCGGCACAGATGCGCCGACCGTTGGATCGAACGTCGATGCGGCGCTGGCAGCCGCGAGGCGAATTGCGTGAACCGCTATGGGAAGGTCTCGGACCCCACCCGACGGCGGCCGACGCTCAACGCGCGATCGCCGATACGTGATGCAGCCACGGGTACACGCCGGCAATGAACGCCGCGTAGATCGCGGCCATCGTTACGCCGGCGGCCGTGCCCCAGATGTCGCGCGAGGCCGCGCCCTGGCGAAAATGCAGAGGCAGTCCGACCACGACGTAGCCGATCACGAAGAACAGGATGACCGCGCGCACCGGCGACAGATCGTGGCCGATGAATTCGAGCAACGCCGACAGGCTGAATTGCGACATGGACATGCAGGGAGTCACGAAGGCGGGGGATCGCACGGTGCCGGAACACATCGAAATTGTTCAGCGAATGACGACTGATCCGCTTCACTCCCGACGTTTCACAGCGCGACGACCTATGCCGATTAAAGGCCACGCAAACGCGATCCGCAAGAAAAAACCTGTATGAATTTGTACTGTCCTACATTGCTTGCAGTTTGCCTGCGCCGCGACTTTCAGCCAGCCTGGCAACGCTTTCACGGCCACGGTCTCAACGCTCCCGGGGCTTCGGTTTGCGCAAGGGGGCGAGCAGCGGTTTCAAGCCGTTGTGATCGATCTCGTGCATCAACGCGAGCAGACGGCCAATCTCGCCGGGCGGAAAGCCCTGGCTCGCGAACCAGTTCAGATAGTGGCCGGGCAGGTCGGCGATCACGCGGCCTTTATATTTCCCGTAGGGCATCACGCGCGTGACCAGCAATTCGAGGTGTTCGTGATTCATGGCAACGAAGTCATGATGAAACGCGCATCGAGAGCGCAAAGCGCGCAACGCGCAAGCACCCGGCGGCGCGCTGCAACGCATGGCCCCGCATTCTAGCCTTGCTGCAGGTAATGCGTCGGCGTGGTAACGTCTGCGCTTTCCGTTCACCTCTTCAACAGGACAAGTTAGATGGAATACCGCAGACTCGGCGACTCCGACGTGCAGGTTAGCCTGATTGGTCTCGGCACGATGACGTGGGGCGAGCAGAACACCGAGCAGGAAGCGCACGCGCAGATCGACTACGCGCTCGATCACGGCGTGAACCTGATCGACACCGCGGAAATGTATCCGGTGCCGCCGCGCGCCGAAACGCAAGGCTCGACGGAGCGCTACATCGGCACGTGGCTCGCGCAGCACAAGAGCGCGCGCGAGAAGATCGTGCTCGCCACCAAGATCGCGGGCCCCGCGCGTCAGCCGCACAATCCGCGTCATATTCGCGGCGAGGGCAACCAGTTCGATCGCAAGAACCTGACCGAGGCGCTCAACGACAGCCTCGAACGTCTGCAAACGGACTACGTCGATCTGTATCAGCTGCACTGGCCCGATCGCAGCACGATGACGTTCGGCCGTCCGTCGTATCCGTGGGTCGACGACGCGTACACGGTGCCGATCGAGGAAACGCTGACGGTACTCGCCGAATTCGTGAAGGCTGGCAAGGTGCGCCATATCGGCGTGTCGAACGAAACGCCGTGGGGCGTCGCGCAGTTTCTGCACGCGGCCGAAAGACTCGGCTTGCCGCGCATCGTTAGCATCCAGAATCCGTACAGCCTGTTGAACCGCACGTACGAAGTGGGTCTGTCCGAGTACGCGCATCGCGACAACATCGGTCTGCTCGCGTATTCACCGCTCGCGTTCGGCTGGCTGTCGGGCAAGTACGAAGGCGGCGCGCGTCCTGCCGGCGCGCGCATCACGCTGTTCGAGCGCTTCCAGCGCTATAGCAAGCCGCAAGCCGTGCAGGCGACCACGCGTTACGTCGAGCTCGCGAAGCGCCACGGCATGACCCCCGCGCAATTCGCGCTCGCGTTCGTCAATAGCCGGCCGTTCGTGACCAGCAATCTGATCGGCGCGACCTCGCTCGAACAATTGAAGGAAAACATCGCCAGCGCGGACGTGAAGCTGTCGCCGGAAGTGCTGGCGGAAATCGACAGGCTGCACGAGCTGCAGCCGAATCCGGCGCCTTGATGTCGAGGTAAGCGCGACGCGCTTGCCGCGGTGGCCCCGGTCGATTGCCGGGGCGGCCGCGCAAGGCGCAGCGAATCACTCGGCGTCGGCCGAACTCAACCCGCGGCCTTTGCCGTGTCCACCGTCTCGCGCTTCGCCGCAAGCGGCGAATTCTCGCCGAGATCCCAGAACAGTCCCGCCATCATCTGCAGGCCCTCGCGCACCACCGGAGCCAGAAGGTGCTCGTTCGGCGCATGCTGCGAGCAGGCCGGATAAGAATGCGGCACCCAGATCGTCGGCAGACCGAGCGTGTCGGCGAATACCTCGTTCGGCAGCGTGCCGCCGAGATTCGGCAGCAGCGCTGTCTTCTTGCCGGTGGTCGCTTCGAGCGACGCGATCGCCCACGTGACCCACGGATCGTCGGGATCCAGCCGCGTGGCTGGCGCGCCGCGTTCGACGTCGATTTCGACCAGCTGAAAACCGTGCGCATCGAGATGCGCGCGCAGATGCTTGCCGAGGTTTTCCCAATCGGTGCCGACCACGAAACGCAACTGGCAGACCGCGAACGCCGACGGCGGAATCGCGTTGACCGGGTTCTCCGGATTACCCGCCTTGAAGGCCAGCACTTCGAAGCTGTTCCAGCCGAACACGCGCTCGGGCGCGGAAAGACCCGGCTCGCCCCAGTTGTCATCGACGGTGGGGTCGCCCGGACCATTGCCCACCGTGATGTCGGCAAGTGCGCGGCGCACGGCCTCGGGGATCGGCGGCGGACGCAGGCCGTCGACTGCGATCACGCCGCGCGCATCGACGAGACTCGCGAGCGCGTTGGCGAGCACCGTCGCCGGATTGCGCAGCAAGCCGCCCCAGTTGCCCGAGTGATGCGCGCCGTCGCGCAGGTTCAGCGACAGCCTGAAATTGACCGCGCCGCGCGAGCCGAGAAACACGGTCGGACGACGCGCTGCGAGACGCGGACCGTCGGAGGCGATCAGCACGTCGGCGGCGAGTTCGTCGCGATGCGCATGGCAGATTGCGTCGAGCCCCGGTGAGCCGGTTTCCTCACCCATCTCGATCAACAGCTTCGTGTTGAAGCCGAGTTTGCCGTCGCGCGCGGCGAGCGTGCTCGCGAGCGCGGCGAGGTTGATCGAGTGCTGGCCTTTGTTGTCGGCGGTGCCGCGACCGAACCAGCGCTCGCCTTCCACGGTCACCGCCCACGGCGTCAGCGGCGCGCGCCACTGGCTGTCGTAGCCGCGCACGACGTCGCCGTGGCCGTAGATCAGCACGGTCGGCAGATGATCGCCTTCGTGACGGTTGGCAATCAGGAACGGACCGAAGCCATCGACCGGGTTATCGACGATGCGCGTGCTGAAGCCGAGGCGCTCCGCTTCGGGCTGGATTGCGTCGGTCAGATACGACAGCAGCAGTGCGCCGCGATCGCTTTCCTGGCTTTCGGTGCGAAAACCGACGCGACGGTTCAGATCGGCGAGAAAAGCGCCGGATTCGAAGTGCCGGGTGGCAAGCTCGATGGCCTGGTTGCGGCTCATGTCGATGTCTCCGATGCGGGGGATGGGTGAAGGGGCGGAGGGCCGCGAGGCTCGATGGCTCGATGCTCGGCGCGGCGTTCAGGCGAATCGCCTGCAACGTCATTGCGACCGATTCTAGAAGCGCGCCATTTTTGTCACAATGATCATGTTTCGAAGCTTGCCTTGCCGGAAAAGCAAAGCGTCGCGCGTCGGCTCGAACCGCGGCACCCGCCCACCCATGGCACCGTTGCAACTGATTCGATCGAGGCGTCCAGGATGGCACGTTCACTGCATGGCATCGCGTTGCGTTATTTCGTCGAAGTCGCGCGCGGCGGCTCGCTGAGCGACGCGTCCGAGCGGCTGCACGTCGCGGTGTCGGCGATCAGCCGGCAAATCGTGCGGCTCGAAAGCGAGCTCGGCGTGACGCTGTTCGAGCGGCGTCCGCGCGGCATGACGCTGTCCGAGGCCGGTGAGCGGCTGCTTGCGTACGCGCAACGCAGCCTGCTCGAAGCCGAGCACGTGATGAAAGAGATTAGCGGCCTCGCGAGCTTGCACGGCAGCCGGATCAAGATCGCGACCGCCGAGGGTTTTGCGGTCGACTTCCTGCCCGCCGCGATTGCGGATTTCCGCGCCGAGCACCCCGGCATCGATTTCACGCTGACCGTGATGTCGCCGGCCGACGCCACTCGCCACGTGCGCGACGGCGACGTCGATATCGCGCTGTCGTTCAGCCTCGCGCCGGAGAAGGGCGTGAAGGTCGAGCACACCGAACGCGCGCCGGTGTTCGTGCTGCTGCGCGCCGATCATCCCCTTGCGGCGCGCGCGAAACTGTCGCTCGCCGAGGTGAGTCGCTATCCGCTCGTGTTGTCGGAGACGGGCACCACGATTCGCCAGTTGATCGACATCACGTGCGCGCTCGAAGGCATCCTCCTCGAGCCGGACCTGATCTGCAACAACAGCGGCGCGAGTTATCGCTACGCGCAGCGGTCCGGCGCGATCATGTTCACGGGGCTGCTGTCGGTGCGCGACCGCTATGCCAACGACGGCTTCGTCGTGATTCCGCTCACCGACCCGCAGATGCGCCAGCGCAGCATCCAGGTGCAGACGATGGCGGGGCGCGAGTTGCCCCCGTCGGTGCGCACGTTTCGCGACCATCTGATCGCGCGGATCGCGGATGCGAAGCCGGCTGGGGCGCAGGCTTCGAAGGTCACCGGTGGACGCGGTAAACGTACACCGCGGCGCCCGCGAGCCGATGCATGAAATGCGACACATGCCCCGCACTAAACGGCAAATGTTCGCCCGGAATCCGAATCACGACCTAAACTGTGGTGGACGGCAAGGACGGCCCTGAGAAAACGACCCAGATGGTGCGCGCCACGATCAGAGGAAACGCGGAACAATGACAGTCGAACCGCGGACCTGCCGCCCAGCCCGCGATGCTGCAATGCACACAAGCGGCAATAGATGGACCCAAATAGAAAGGCGGCGCGTCGTCCCGATGGCGCGTTGCCCACGACAGAGCGATAGGACCAACACAGCCATGGCGCAACAGAAAACCAATCCAAAACTCGAGCAGGCTCTCACGCGCGGTGATCTCGCGATCCGTCAGGCGAACTCGGCGCGGGCGACCGCCTTGTTGCGTGCGCTCGCCAAGATGATCGTCGATGCGTCGGCGACCATCGGCGTGGAAGCCTTCACGCTGATTCACGACGGCGACAAGATCTACGATCCCGCCGATGGTCTATGGCCACAGGCGCTGCTGATTTCGCTCGACGGTCCGGTCGAGGACGCCGATCCCGACGAATTGCGCACGGTGCGGCTGATCGCGGATGATCCGGTCACCGTGTTCCGGGTGGAATGGCAGCGCGCCGATGGCAAGATCGGGCGTCACGAGGGCGGCCCGTTCGCGACGGTCGCGTTCATCTCCGACGTCGACATTCCGTGGACCGATGACGAGGACTGAGCGCGCACAACGATAGCAAACACGCCGTGCGACGACCGACGCGGCGTCGTCTTGCGCGGGTGCAGGCGCAACGCGCCGCCCGCGCGTTCGGCTTACTTCATCATGCGACGCCGAAACAGGATCGCCGACACGATGAAGCCGCCGACCGCGTAAGCGGCCAGCACGCTCACATGGAGCGCCGCGTGCTCCATCGGCCGACCGAGCATCGCCGGGCGCATCAGATCGACCGCATTGGCGAGCGGCAGCGCGGCAGTCACCGCTTGCGCGGCGCCGGGCAGTTGCGAGATCGGAAAGAACACGCCGGAGAGCAGCAGCATCGGCGTGAGCACGAGCGTCTGATAGAACATGAAAAAGTCGTATGACGGCGCGAGCGCCGTCACGATCATCGCGAGGCTCGCGAACGCGAGACCGGCCAGCACGATGACCGGCAGCGCGAGCAGCATCGACGGAAAACTCGCATAGCCGAGCGCGCCCGCCACCAGCATGATCGCCACACCCGACAACACCGCTTTGCTGGCGGCCCACACCACCTCGCCGAGCACGATATCGCCGAGCGTGAGCGGCGTATGCATGATCGCCTCCCACGTGCGCTGCACGTGCATGCGCGAAAAGCCCGAATACATCGACTCGAAGCTCGCCGACATCATCACGCTCGACGCCACCGTGCCCGCCGCGAGGAACGAGATATACGACACGCCGTCGACGTGCCCGACCATCAGCCCGAGCCCGAGGCCGAGACCGAACAGATAGATCATCGGATCGGCGAAGTTGCCGAACATCGACGCGATCGCGAGCTTTTTCCACACCAGGTAATTGCGGCGCCACACCGCGATCCAGTTCGTGGCATTGGCGGGGAAGGCGCCGAACGGCTCTTGCGCCGATGGCGTGCCGTCGTGGGTTTCGTAAGTACGAGCGTCCATCAAGTGTCTCGCTATGGGTTCAGTCCTGCATTTCGCGACCGGTGAGCCGCAGAAACACATCCTCGAGATTCGCCGGCCGATGCAGATAGCGCAAATCGGCGCGCTGCTTGAGGCGCATATGCACGGGCTGCGCGTCGTTCACATAACAGAACAGTGTCTCGCCGCTGATCTCGGTGCGCTCGGCGAGCGGCGCGAGTTCGTCGCGCAACGCAACCGGATCGGGGCCGTAGATCTCGATCACGTCGCAACCGATCTCGGACTCGATCAACTCGCGCGGCGCGCCTTCGGCGATCTTGCGGCCTTCCTCGATCACGCACAGTCGATGACAGAGCCGTTCGGCTTCTTCCATAAAGTGCGTGGTCAGCAGAATGGTCTTGCCGCGCACGAGCAGCGAGCGCAGCCGCTCCCAGATCAGATGGCGCGCTTGCGGATCGAGACCGGTGGTCGGCTCGTCCATGATCAGCACGTCGGGATCGTTGATCAGCGCGCGCGCGAGCGTGAGGCGCCGCTTCATGCCGCCCGACAGTTCGCTCACGCGCGCGTCCGCCTTGTTCTCGAGGCGAGCGAATTCGAGCAGACCCGGCACCGCCGCGCGACACTGCGCGGCGCTCAGACCGAAGTAGCGACCGAATACGAGCAGATTTTCGCGCACCGTGAAATCGGGATCGAGGTTGTCGAACTGCGGCACCACGCCGACGCGCGAGCGCGCGAGGCGCGCGCGGCCCGGGATCGGCTCGTCGCACAGCCGGATCGCGCCGGCGTCGGGCGCCGCAATGCCGAGCAGCATGCGCAATGTCGTGGTCTTACCGGCGCCGTTGGGGCCGAGCAGCCCGAAGCATTCGCCGGTGTTCACATGAAACGACAATCCGTCGACGACCGTTTTTTCGCCGTAGCTTTTCCTGACCTGATGGAATTCGATGGGGGCGGTGGGCATGGCTCGAGCAAGGCTCCGGAAAAACACACAACGTACGCGCAAGACACACAACATACCTGCGATGCACGCATTGCGCACGCGAAGCCGCTTACTCCAGGTTTCGGATCGCTGATGCGAGCGGGTGTCCGGGAACGCGTCATGCGTGGGGTGCGATGCGCTCGTCGGTGTCGATTGGCGCCGCTGATTGGCGGTGGCACGACTGGCACGACTGGCACGTCAACCGGCCCGCAGTGTGTCGACGCAGCGTTCGCAAACGAAGTTTTGCATTGCGGCATCCGTGTGCAAACGCTGCGTCGGGTCGCCCAACGCTTGTGCAGACTGGATCGGCATGCACCGGGTATGCACTTAGCGTTTTCCATCCCTTGCAAGCCGAATTGCGGCGCACCATGATTGATTCAGACCGCGCTTTCCGCGCGAATGGAGAAAACAGATGGCGAGCTACCAGAAAATCCTGTTGTGCTACGACGGCTCGCGCGAAGGCCGCAAAGCCCTGCGTTGCGGTGCCGATCTGGCGTTGGAACTGAAGGCGGAAACGCATCTGCTGTCGGTCGTCGACATGCGTTCGAGCATCGCGCAGAGCGCGGGCCTGTTGACGGACGTCGCCTGCGGCAGCTTCGAAAAAACGGCCCGCGAGATTCTGCAGGAGGGCGTGAACTGGCTGACCGAGCGAGGCGTGAGCGCGCAAGGGCATTTCGCATTCGGTCATCCGATCGACGAGATCGCCAATCTTGCCAACGAGTTGCAGGTCGACCTCGTGGTGGTGGGTCATCGCTGCCGGACTGGTTTGTCGCGGTGGTGGATGGGGGCGGGCAACACGCCGCTGCTCGACCGCGTGTCGTGCAGCATTCTGGTGGCGTGCTCGTCCGCCCAGGAGCAGCAGCAGGCGGCTGCAGCGTAATAGGCTAATGAGGGACGCGAACTCGCGCGCCCCGTCATCTAGCCCAGATGTGAATAGACCTTGTCGCGTGGCCGGCCCCGCTGGCCAGCCACGCATCCCATCCGGCCAGGCTTCGATCTCACTCGTTCAGATTGATCGCCGCGAGCTTCCACGTGACCAGACCTTCGCGACGAAAGATTGCCGAATAGTTCGCGTTACCTTCGCCACGCCGGTACGTGATGACAAACTCGTTGAGACTGCGATAGCCGGCCGTGCTTTGACGCCCGGGCGGCGGTGCGCTTGCCTGCGTGGTGGTGTCGCCCGCGGCTGGTGCGGCCGGCGCTTCGCCGCCCGCGGCTGGCGGCGCGGACGGTTGCTCGCCCGGCGTGCCACGCGGCGGCATGCCGTTCAGCAGCGCCGCGACGCCGTCGGGTGTCGCATAGGCATCGACGAGCGGGCCGATCAGCGTCACGCCGATCACCGCGCCGATCGTGGCCATCTTGTTGCCGGCATCCGCCTCGAGCCGGCGTGTCAGCATGGCGCCCACCTGTTGCTTCAGGCTATCGCGTAGCGCGGGAAAGTCCACATACTGATTGACGGTTTGCACGTCACGCGCATCGGCGGCGCGTTTGAGATTGTTCACCGCGAGATACGGTGATGCATAAATAAAGCCCAGCGCGGCAATCACGATCACCACGATCAGCGTGATCAGCAGCGGCCGGGTGGCGCTGCCCTGTATGCGTTTCCGAATTGTCATCGAATGGGACTCCACGTCAGTGATGATCTAACGTCGAGCACGGCGAGGTCGGAACGATCCCATCCCACGCGAATCTCTGAACATCCGAAGTGCTTGTTGCATGCGTACTCAGGATTCGCTCAGGCTTCGAACACCGCGCCGTGCACGTTGGCTTCGTCGGCTATGCAACGATCGATCATACGGCATACGGCGTCGACCGTGCCGACCATGATCAGTCGCGACGGTCCGTGATAGACCCGCACCGGCGCGCGACGCGCGGGCTCGGCGATGTTCAGCGCCGAATTCAGCGACACGCGCGCGAACGCCGGCAACGACGACGGCAGACCGGAAGCTTCGGCAGCCGCGTCGAACAGCGACGGCGTGCGCGCAGCGGGCGCCTCGATTAGCGCGCAGGGCGTGAGCTTGCGCAGATGGCGCAGACGGCCGAACTGGCGAAAGGGCAACAGGCGGGCAAGGCGTTCCATGAGTCTCTCCAGGCGATTCGGCGTAGATGCGGGCGTAGATGCGGGCGTAAATGCGGCTTGGGTTGGACAAACCGGCGCAAGCGTTCCGGCGACAGCGAAAGATCAGAACTCGCTGGGGCGGATCAGCCCGACCGCGATCCCTTCGAGCGCGAAATCGGCGCTGCCGGATTCCACGAAGATGTTGTCGTAATCGGGGTTTTCGGCGATCAGTTCGATGCCGTTCGGCCGGCGCTTCAGACGTTTGACCGTTACGTCGTCGCCAAGCCGCGCAATGATGATCTGGCCGTCCTTCGCTTCGGTGCGCTTTTGCACCGCGAGCAGGTCGCCGTCGAGAATGCCCGCGTCGCGCATCGACAGGCCGCGCACCTTCAGCAGGTAGTCGGGCTTGCTCGAGAATAGCGCCGGGTCACACGCGTAGTGCTGCGAGATATGTTCCTGCGCGAGGATCGGGCTACCCGCCGCGACCCGGCCGATCAGCGGCAACGACAACTGCATCAGGCCCGCATGCGGCAGGGTGAACTGATACGGCGCGTCCTCCTGCCCGGACAGCAGGCGGATGCCGCGCGACGCGCCGGCCGCGAGTTCGATCACGCCCTTGCGCGCCAGCGCGCGCAGATGCTCTTCCGCGGAATTGGCCGAGCTGAACCCGAGTTCGGCGGCAATTTCCGCGCGAGTGGGCGGAAAGCCGGTGCGTTCGATCGCGCGGCGGATCAGATCGAAAACCTGCTGCTGTCGTGCGGTGAGTTTTGTCATGGCCACTGTATGTATGAACAGGTGACTGTATTTTTATACAGTATTCGGCGCATTTCAAGCTTTACTTTAAGTTCGGCGCAAGGGTCGCGTTGGGGCGTCGTTTATCGGCGACATGACGGCGTTGTCGGCGTCCCAACCGCCGGCGCATCTGTCGTTACCACTTTTGAGCATTAAAAAATGAAGAAACATTATTTTTAATAATGAAAGCGCTTCGATAGACTGGCCTCCGGTTGGCGCTCATGTGCACGTGACCGCGACGCAGAACAACACCAGACGCTCATCAGCGGACCATCACGCGGAGAAAAATTGAAATGAACCATCGGCATATGGGGCTTGCGGCTCGAACCAGAAAACTGATCGCGGCGCTCGCCGTCGGCGCGGCGGGTGCGCTCGGCATGTTGGGCGCAAGCGGCGTCGCGCACGCCGACACCACGCTGTTGAACGTGTCCTACGATCCGACGCGCGAGCTGTATCAGGACATCAATCAGGCATTCGGCAAGGAATGGAAGGCCAGGACCGGCGAAGCCGTCACCTTCAAGCAGTCGCACGGCGGCTCGGGCGCGCAGGCTCGCTCGGTGCTCGACGGACTGCAGGCCGACGTCGTGACGCTTGCGCTCGCCTATGACATCGACGCGCTCGCGAACAAGGGGCTCGTCGACAGGAACTGGCAAAAGCGTCTGCCGGACAACGCATCGCCGTACACGTCGACGATCGTGTTTCTGGTGCGCAAGGGCAACCCGAAGCACATCAAGGATTGGGACGATCTGGTGAAACCGGGCGTGTCGATCGTGACGCCGAATCCGAAGACCTCGGGCGGCGCGCGCTGGAATTATCTGGCCGCGTGGGCGTACGCCGAGCATCAACCGGGCGGCAACGACCAGAAGGCCAGGGAGTTCGTCGGCAAGCTGTACAGGAACGCCGGCGTGCTCGATTCGGGCGCGCGCGGCGCGACCACGAGCTTCGTGCAGCGCGGTATCGGCGACGTGCTGATCGCGTGGGAAAACGAGGCGTTCCTGTCGCTGAAGGAGTTTGGTCCGGACAAGTTCGAGATCGTGGTGCCGTCGGTGAGCATTCTGGCCGAGCCGCCGGTCGCGGTGGTCGACAAGGTCGTCGACAAACACGGCACGCGCAAGCTGGCCGAAGCGTATCTGAACTTCCTGTATAGCGAGCAAGGTCAGGAGATCGCCGCGCGCAATTTCTATCGTCCGCGTTCCACCAAGGTGCCCGCCGATCTGACCGCGAAGTTTCCGAAGCTGAAGCTGTACACGATCGACGATTCGTTCGGCGGTTGGACCAACGCGCAGAAGACCCATTTCGCGGACGGCGGCGTGTTCGATTCGATTTATCAGCCGCAGTAAGAACCACCGCCTGAATCACAGCCAGGGGCAAAAGGGCGCGCCCAATGGGCGCGCTTTCGGCTAACCGGGGTCCCGGTGGCCAGCAGTGCGGCAGTACCGCAGTACGGCAGCACGGCAAAACGAACAACCGCGCGAGCATCAACCATGAACGAGTATCCAGCATGACCACGTTGACCTTCCGCAAGCCGAGCGCATTGCCCGGTTTTGGCCTGACACTCGGCATCACGGTGGCTTATCTGAGCCTCGTGGTGCTGATTCCATTGGCGGCGACCTTTCTGAAAACCGCGACGCTCGACTGGGATCAGTTCGTGCGCGCGGTCACGTCGCCGCGTGTGCTCGCGTCGTATCGGCTGACGTTTTTCTCGGCGCTAGGCGGCGCGCTGATCAACGCGGTGTTCGGCTTTCTCGTCGCGTGGGTGCTGGTGCGCTACACGTTTCCGTTCAAGCGTATCGTCGATGCGGTCGTCGATCTGCCGTTCGCGTTGCCCACCTCGGTGGCGGGCATTTCGCTAGCGGCCGTGTATGCGGGCAACGGCTGGATCGGCCAGTTCCTCGCGCCGCTCGGCATCAAGATCGCGTTCACGCCGGCGGGCGTGCTGGTCGCGCTGACGTTCATCGGCCTGCCGTTCGTCGTGCGCACGGTGCAACCGGTGCTCGAGGAGTTCGAGCGCGAGCAGGAGGAGGCGGCCGCGTGTCTCGGCGCGTCGCGCTGGCTCACGTTTCGCCGCGTCGTGCTGCCGGCCGTGTTGCCGGCGCTGCTGACCGGCTTCGCGCTCGCCTTTGCGCGCGCGCTCGGCGAATACGGCTCGGTAATCTTCATCGCCGGCAATGTGCCGATGAAGTCGGAGATCACGTCGCTCCTGATCATCACGAAGCTCGAGCAATACGACTATGCGGGCGCGACGGCGCTCGCGGTCGTGATGCTGGTCGTGTCGTTCCTGATGCTGCTGTCGATCAACACGCTGCAGTGGTATCTGCAGCGGCGCACGAGCCGCGGCAAGACGGGATCGGCGCCAGTGGCCACGAGCGTCGCCGCTATCGGTGGAGGTGTGCAATGAGCCGCGTTCCGACCAATCCGGCGAGCGTGGCGCGTCGCCCCGATCCGGTCAGCGAGCCGGCGGTCGTGCGCTGGCTGCTGATCGGCCTCGCACTGCTGTTTCTCGCGCTGTTTCTGGCCGTGCCGCTCGCCGCGGTGTTCTACCAGGCGCTGAACAAGGGGCTGCGTTTTTACTTCGAAGCGCTCGCCGATCCGGATGCGCTGTCGGCGATCAAACTGACGCTGCTCACCGCGGCGATCGCGGTGCCGCTGAACCTCGTGTTCGGCCTCGCGGCGTCGTGGTGTATCGCGAAGTTCGAATTCCGCGGCAAGGCGCTGCTGACCACGTTGATCGATCTGCCGTTTTCGGTGTCGCCGGTGATCTCCGGTCTGATCTACGTGCTGATGTTCGGCGCGCAGGGCTGGTTCGGCCCGTGGCTCGAAGATCACGACGTGCAGATCATCTTCGCGGTGCCGGGCATCGTGCTCGCGACGATCTTCGTCACGTTCCCGTTCGTCGCGCGCGAGCTGATTCCGCTGATGCAGGCGCAGGGCAACGACGAGGAAGAAGCCGCGCACGTGCTCGGCGCATCGGGCTGGCAGACGTTTCGTCGCGTCACGCTGCCGAACGTCAAGTGGGGTCTGCTGTACGGCGTGATTCTATGTAATGCGCGCGCAATGGGCGAGTTCGGCGCGGTGTCGGTCGTGTCGGGCCATATTCGCGGGCAGACCGACACGATGCCGCTGCACGTCGAAATCCTCTACAACGAGTACAACTTCTCGGCCGCGTTCGCCGTGGCCTCGCTGCTCGCGCTGCTGGCGCTGGTTACGCTGGGGCTCAAGCTGTTGGCCGAGCGTCATATGTCGGCGGAACTGTCGGCGGCGCGCGAAGTGCCTGCGTATGCGGGGCCCGTGTCGCCGTCCGGCGCTTCGCAGGCCAATAGCGCGCAGTCCGCTTCGCATTCGTTTTTCGTCAACGCCACGCCTGCGTCGCAGCGACATCCGCTCAAGCAAGGAGAGCTGTAAATGGGTATCACCGTTCGTAACCTGCAAAAGCGCTTCGGCGATTTCGTCGCGCTCGACAACGTGTCGCTCGACTTTCCGCCGGGCGAACTCGTCGCGCTGCTCGGGCCGTCGGGTTGCGGTAAGACGACGTTGCTGCGTGTGATCGCCGGCCTCGAATATGCGGATGGCGGCCGGGTCGAGCTGCAAGGCCAGGATGTCGCGGCGGTCGGCGCGCGTGAGCGCGAGGTGGGTTTCGTGTTCCAGCACTACGCGCTGTTCCGGCATATGACGGTGTTCGAAAACGTCGCGTTCGGGCTGCGCGTGAAGCCGCGCAAGGAACGTCCGTCCGAGAAGGTGATTCGCGAGAAGGTGCATGAGTTGCTGAAGCTCGTGCAGCTCGACTGGCTCGCGCAGCGCTATCCGTCGGAGCTGTCCGGCGGCCAGCGCCAGCGCATCGCGCTCGCCCGTGCGTTGGCCGTGGAGCCGAAGGTGCTGTTGCTCGACGAGCCGTTCGGCGCGCTCGACGCGAAGGTGCGCAAGGAACTGCGCAGCTGGTTGCGTCGCCTGCACGACGATCTGCATATTTCGACGATCTTCGTCACGCACGATCAGGAAGAAGCGCTCGAAGTGGCGGACCGCATCGTCGTGCTCAATCGCGGGCATGTCGAGCAGGTCGGCAGCCCACAGGAGGTGTACGACCATCCGCAGACGCCGTTCGTCTACGAGTTTCTCGGCGCGGCGAACCGTCTGCATGGCAGCGTCGATGCGCAAGGCTTCGTCGTCGATGGCGCGGCGCTGCCGGTCGCGATCGCGGCGGGTTTTAGGGGCCCGGCGTTTGCCTATGTGCGGCCGCACGATCTGCAGTTGTATCCGCAGGCGGCGGGGCATCGCGAGGGCATTGTCGTCGACGTGCGGCGCGTGGTGACGCTCGGCGGTTCAGTGCGCGTCGAGCTCGCCGGTCGCGAGGGCAATTTGCTCGAAGCCGAACTCGATCGCGAAACGTGGCGTGATCTGCAACTCGCGGTGGGCGACGGCGTCACCGCGGTGCCGCGCGCGCTGCGGGTGTTTCCGGCGCAGTGAGATGGCGGCGCCGCTGTGCGGCGCTGTGGACAGGAGAGAACGTATCAGCCGTACCGCGTGGATCGGCTGGCATTTGCGGCTCCAATAACTCAACTCTGGCGGAACCGGAGACACAACGATGAATTTCCAGCAATTGCGCTTCGTGCGCGAAGCCGTGCGGCAGAACATGAACCTGACCGAAGCGGCGAACGTGCTCTACACCTCGCAGTCGGGCGTATCGAAGCAGATCAAGGATCTCGAGGACGAACTCGGGGTCGACATCTTCATCCGCCGCGGCAAGCGTCTGACCGGGCTCACCGAACCGGGCAAGGCCGTGCATCAGTTGATCGAGCGGATGCTGCTCGATGCGGAGAATCTGCGCCGCGTCGCTCGTCAGTACGCGGATCAGGACAGCGGCCACCTCGTCGTCGCGACCACCCACACGCAGGCACGCTACGCATTGCCGAAGGTGATTCGGCAGTTCACGTCGGTGTTCCCGAAAGTGCATCTGGCGCTGCGCCAGGGCAGCCCGCAGCAGATCGCGCAGATGATCATCAACGGCGAGGCGGATATCGGCATCTCGACCGAGGCGCTCGACCGTTTTCCCGACATCGTCACGTTCCCGTGCTATTCGTGGCATCACGTCGTGGTGGTGCCGAAGGATCATCCGCTCGTCGGCCGTGCGAATCTGACGCTCGACGAGATCGCCGAATTCCCGATCGTCACCTACGACCAGGACTTCACCGGCCGCTCGCATATCGATCAGGCGTTCGCGAAAGCGGGTGCGTTGCCCGACGTCGTGCTGACCGCGATCGACGCCGACGTGATCAAGACCTACGTCGAACTCGGCATGGGCATCGGCGTGGTCGCGGCAATGGCCTACGACCCGAAGCGCGACAGCGAACTCGTCGCGCTCGACACGCAGCATCTGTTCGAGGCGAGCACCACGCGTGTCGGCCTGCGCAAGGGGGCGTTCCTGCGCGCGTACGCCTATCGGTTGATCGAGATGTTCGCGCCGCAGTTGAGCGAGGCAGACATCGCGGCGCAGTTGCGCGAGGCGGCTTAGAGCCGCGAGCAGCTTAGGGTGGGACTCGCACCCGTCATCAATACGTGTGGTGATGAGTGCAATTGGGCACCGCATGAGATTTAAGCCCGCTCGCGCGTTGCGCACGCTCGCGCAAGCCGAACCCGCGTCCGGTCTTCCACACATGGCGACGCGAAGCGCATCGCTTACAATCGCCGCCATGAATACCCCGACTTCTCCCTCTCTCCCGATTCCCCCCGGCCATAGCACCGCGCCGACGCTGCCGCGCATCGCGGTGCTCGCGACCGGCGGCACGATCGCCGGCGCGGCCCCGGATGCGGCCAATACGTCGGGCTATCAGGCGGGCGTCGTCGGCGTCGATCAACTGCTCGCGGCGGTGCCGGCGTTGTCTACGGTCGCGCGAATCGCGCCCGAGCAGATCGCCAGCGTCGACAGCAAGGACATGTCGCTGCCGCTGTGGACCACGCTCGCGCAACGTATCAACGCGCTGCTCGCGACGGACGACGTCGACGGCGTGGTGGTCACGCACGGCACCGATACGCTCGAGGAAACCGCCTACCTGCTGCATCTGACCGTCAAGTCGGACAAGCCGGTCGTGTTGACCGCGGCGATGCGCCCAGCGTCGGCGCTGTCCGCCGACGGTCCGCTGAACCTGCTAAACGCGGTGACGGTCGCCGCGCACACGGCGGCACGCGGGCAGGGCGTGCTGGTCGCGTTCAACAACCGGATTCATAGCGCGCGCGACGTCGTGAAAACGAGCACGTATGCGGTCGATGCGTTCCAGTCGCCCGAAATCGGCGCGCTCGGCTGGGTGCAGGATGGCCGCGTCGAATTCCAGCGCGGCGTGGTGCGCGCGCATACGGTCGCGAGCGAATTCGCAATCGATGCGGCGTGGCCGCAGGTGGAGATCGTCCCGAGCTATGCGGGCGTGTCGCGGATCGCCATCGATGCGCTGGTCGCCGCGGATGTGCGTGGCATCGTGGTGGCGGGAACGGGCAATGGCTCGATCCACCAGTCGTTGCAGCAGGCACTGGCGGATGCCGCGTTGCGCGGCGTGGCGGTGGTGCGCTCGTCGCGCGTGGGTTCGGGGCATGTGATGCGCAACGGCGCGGCGGCCGACGATGCGCTCGGTTTCGTCAGCGCGGGATCGCTGAATCCGTACAAGGCGAGGGTGCTGCTGATGCTGGCGCTGGCCGCGGGCCACACTGCGCCGGCGGCGTTGCAGAAGGTGTTCGATACGTATTGATTGGCGAATCCGACAGCCGGACACCCGACGACGACGTCTGACCGACCAAGGCTTCCCCGTCACCGACGGGTGCCGCTGCGGACCCCACTTGCCGCTCTCAGCCCAGAGCGGCGCGATTTGCCCGTTACGCCGCGCCGGCAACCCAAGCTGCCGTGCAACGAACGGGCGCCCCACCTGTGTTCACCGTGACTTCGCCGATGCCGAAGCGGCAACCGGCGGAATCAACGGCGAGCTGAACTGAAGAGGAATCACGAAGACCTCAAGCCGCCTTCGCTTCCTCGCTATCCGGCGCCTGCGCGACCTCATGATTCGCCATGATTTCGAGCGCGCGCACCATCGCCGAGTGATCCCACGCCTTGCCGCCGTTCGCGGCGCAGACGCTGAACAGTTGCTGCGCGCTCGCGGTATGCGGCAGCGCGATGCCGAGCTTACGCGCGCCATCGAGCGCGAGATTCAAGTCCTTCTGATGCAGCTCGATGCGAAAGCCCGGATTGAACGTGCGCTTCGTCATGCGCTCGCCATGCACTTCGAGAATCCGCGACGACGCGAAGCCGCCCATCAGCGCGCGCCGGACCCGCTCTGGGTCGGCGCCCGAGCGCGACGCGAACAGCAGCGCTTCCGCGACCGCTTCGATGTTCAGCGCGACGATGATCTGATTCGCGACCTTGCAGGTCTGACCCGCGCCGTTGTCGCCGATCAGCGAGATGTTCTTGCCCATCAGCTCGAACAACGGCTTGGCCAGCGCAAAGGCTTTGTCGGGACCGCCGACCATGATCGTCAGCGACGCATCCCGCGCGCCGATTTCGCCGCCGGACACCGGCGCATCGAGATAGTCGACGCCGAGCGCGTTGATCTTCTTCGCGAAGGCTTGGGTGTCGAGCGGCGAGATCGAGCTCATGTCGATGACGAGCTTGCCTTTGGCGAGGCCGGCGGCGACGCCGTCGTCGGCGAACAGCACGTTGGCGACGTCCGGCGTGTCCGGCACCATGATGATGACGATGTCGGCGGCCTGCGCGACCGCGGTCGAACTGGCGACCACGCTCGTGCTCTTCGCGATGTCGTCCGGTACCGGATACGCGCCGTTCACGAACAGCGCGTGACCGCCCTTGATGAGGTTGCGCGCCATGTGCGCGCCCATGATGCCGAGTCCGATGAAGCCGATCTTTGCCATGTGTGTGAATCTCCAGGGTGATAGGGGGCGTGCGTTGAGGCTTCAGGGTTCAATCAGGAACCCCAAGGCGCCTCAAGCCGCCGCATGCGCCGCGCCGCGCGCCTGACCTGCCACGCTTTGCACCCAGCCGAGGCCGGCATCGGTCGTCGTGCGCGGCTTGTATTCGCAACCGACGTAGCCGTCGTAGCCGAGCGAGTCGAGCAGCGCGAACAGATACGGATAGTTGATCTCGCCGGTGCCCGGTTCGTGCCGCCCGGGGTTGTCCGCGAGCTGGATATGCGCGATCTGCGCGAGGTTCTTTTCGATCGTCGCCGCGAGTTCGCCTTCCATCCGCTGCATGTGATAGATGTCGTATTGCAGGAACAGATTGTCCGAGCCGACCTCGCGAATCACGTCGAGTCCATCGCGCGAACGGTTCAGCGCGAAGCCCGGAATGTCGTACGAGTTGCATGGCTCGACGAGCAGCCGGATGCCGGCCTTCTTGAGCTCGCGCGCGGCAAAGCGCAGGTTGTCGACGATCGTTGCGCGGGCGGTGTCGGCGTCGACGTTCGCGCCCGCAATGCCGACGAGGCAGTTCAATTGCGGCACCTTCAAGGCGCTTGCGTATTCGATCGCGCGGCCCACGCCTTCCTGAAACTCGGCGACCCGATCGGGCAGGCACGCGATGCCGCGTTCGCCGGCTTCCCAGTTGCCGGCCGGCAGGTTGTGCAGCACCAGCTTGAGGCGGTTCTGTTGCAGACGTTCGCTCAATTCGGCGATCGAATACGGATAGGGAAACAGGAATTCGACGGCATGAAAGCCGGCGTTGGCCGCTGCCGCGAAACGGTCGAGGAACGGCACTTCGTTGAACAGCATCGTCAGGTTCGCTGCGAATTTAGGCATGGTGCTTTTGTCTCTCAGGTCGGTCAGGGAGTGGCGCGCTGGTCTCGATGAGGGGAGGGCGCGGAGCATGAGCCCGGCCCTCGCGCATCGAGCGCGCTGAATGCTGCGAATACCGCGAAGACGCAACGCTCAATCGAGCAGGCTGATCGCCGTCGGCGCGTCCTCGCGCTTTTCCGCTAGTTCCTCGAACTCGTTGATGGCGTCGATCTCGGTGCCCATCGAGATGTTGGTCACGCGCTCGAGAATCACTTCGACGATCACCGGCACGTTGAACTCGGCGAGCATCGACTGCGCTTTTTGCAGCGCCGGCTTCAGCTCTTCGGGCTTGAACACGCGAATCGCCTTGCAGCCGAGACCTTCCGCGACGGCCACGTGATCGACGCCATAGCCGTTCATCTCCGGCGAGTTGATGTTCTCGAAGCCGAGCTGCACGCAGTAGTCCATTTCGAACGCGCGCTGCGCCTGGCGAATCAGCCCGAGGTACGAGTTGTTCACGACGACGTGCACGTACGGCAGCTTGAATTGCGCGCCGGCCGCGAGCTCCTCGATCATGAACTGGAAGTCGTAGTCGCCGGACAGCGCGACGATTGGCCGTTGCGGATCGGCAGCACGCACACCGAGCGCCGCCGGAATCGTCCAGCCGAGCGGGCCTGCCTGGCCGCAGTTGATCCAGTTGCGCGCCTTGTACACATGCAGGAATTGCGCGCCGGCGATCTGCGACAAACCGATCGTGCTCACGTAGCACGTGTCGCGGCCGAACACCTGGTTCATCTCTTCGTAGACGCGCTGAGGCTTCATCGGCACGTTGTCGAAGTGCGTCTTGCGCAGCATCGTGCGCTTGCGTTGCTGGC